>DASPYE010000234.1:0-1641 GCA_035636935.1 Candidatus Dormiibacterota bacterium
CGCCGCAACGGATATGGCCGGCAGGTCGACAGCTTCGAGGCGCCGCTTCACATCGAAGGTCTGAATGGCAAGACGTTTCCCGGCGTCTTCATCCGCGCGCCGTTGGTCGAACGCACCGGGGACGTCGATGTGATCGCCTCCCACGACGGACGTCCCGTCGCCGTTCGCCACGACCGAATCCTCGCGCTCGGCTTTCACCCTGAGCTGAGCGGCGACCTCCGCCTGCATCGGGAGTTCGTCCGCCTTGCGGGTTCGCGAAATTGAGGATCCGCGCGGCCGGACTGCTCGACCTGGCGCGCATCGAGGAGATGCATCGCTCCTCGGACATCAAGCTCAGCGAAGCCGCTCCGCCGGCGGCGCGACTCTGGTCGCTGCTCAGCTCAACGCTCTCAGCCCTGTTGCCCCTGTCGCAGGAGACCCTGATGTATGTCGCCGAGGAGAAGGGAAAGGTGGTCGGATTCATTCAGGCCTCGGGCCAACCGATGAGCCTTGACCTGCGGCGGGCGCGCATCCTCCAGGTGCTGAACCTGCAGGTCGCCGACGAAGCGGATCCCGACGAGGTCGCGCCCGCGCTCGTCCAGCATCTCTGCAACCAGGCCCTCGAGCGTGGTGCTATCCGCCTGTTCGTCAGACTGCCCGACCGCGACGCGCTCCTGCCGGCCTTCCGGTTGCAGGGCTTCCGCCAGTACGCGACCGAGCAAGTCGTCTACGCGGAAAGGCCACGGCCGCGTTCGGACCAGCACCCCGATGGTCTACGCCCGGGCAGGCGAGGCGACGACCGCCACCTCTACCAGCTCTATCGCAAGGTCACCCCGCAGGGGGTCTCCCAGCTCGAGGCGCCCACCTATCGCGAGTGGAAAGCGCTCCATGCTGGCGAATCGACGGGCAGCTACGTCGTGGACCGGGTCGAGGTCGTCGGCTGGGTCAGGATGCAACGCGGCGGCGGCGCCCGGCCGAACACCCTGCAGTTCATGGCCCTGCCGGAGAATCCCCTGCCCGCGGAGCTCGCCGACTTGGGAATCTCGCTGCTCGGAGACTCCGAAGCGCCGGCCTGGTCAAGCCTGCGTCACTATGATTCGCACATGATCGACGCCCTCCGCGGGCGTGGGTTCACGGTCTTGCTCACGCAGCTCTTGTTGGTCAAAGAGCTTGCGGTGCGCGTGCCGAAGCCGGTGCGAGAGAAAGGGCTGGTCCCTTCTTTCGGATGAGCCAAGCGGAACGCCAACACGACCGCCAGATCCGCGCCGCCAACTGGGACGAAGAGATTGAGCTGCTGGCGCGGGCCCTGCCGCCAGACCTCGCGCGCGCCCTTCATGAGCGCATCGATCCGAGAGAGCTCCTGGAGATCGTCCTGGACCTCGGCCGGGAGCCAGAGGCGCGCGTCCCAGGTCGCGAGGTCCTGCTGGCGGATCATCCGGTGTCGACGTCCGACCTCGACCATGTGGCCAACAATGTCGGTCAGTTTGGCGACGACAATCGGGCCGGCATCGAACGCACGCTGCATCGCGTCTCCGCCATTCGCAACCGCTCGGGCCGAATCGTTGGCCTGACGATGCGTGTCGGCCGGGCGGTCACCGGCACCGGCGAGATCATCCGCGACATCGTCGTGAGCGGTCAGAGCATCCTGCTGCTGGGCAGGCC
>DASPYE010000235.1:0-4319 GCA_035636935.1 Candidatus Dormiibacterota bacterium
ATCTTCGGCCTCAACGAGCTGCCCGACCTCGCTGAGCGCATCCAGGTCGGCCTGCTCAACATCATGGAAGAGAAAGACGTCCAGATCCGCGGATACCGCGTGCGGCTGCCACTCGATCTGTTCGTCATTGCCAGCGCGAACCCGGAGGACTACACGTCGCGCGGCCGCATCATCACGCCGCTCAAGGATCGCTTCGGCTCACAGGTACGCACGCACTATCCGCTGAGCATCAGCGAAGAGATGCAGATCATGGAGGCCGAGCGCCATGCGGTGCCGGAGGATTTCGAGCTCATCTTTCCTTCCTTTATGAAGGAGGTCGTCGCCGAGCTCACTCACCTCGCTCGCCGAAGTCCGCACATCTCGCAGTCGTCGGGTGTCTCGGTGCGCATGTCCATCGCGAACGTCGAGAACCTCGCAAGCAACGCGGTGCGCCGCGCCGCCCGTCTCGGCGAGACGCTGGCGGTGCCTCGCATCACCGACCTTGCATTTCTCGCGTCATCGACCGCGGGTCGCGTCGAGATCGAGGCCCTCGATGAGGGCAAGGAAGAGCAGGTGCTCAGCCGCCTGGAGCGTGGCGCCATCAGCTCCGTGTTCAGCCGTCATTTCTCGGCCTCTCAGTTCGAAGGCGTCGTATCGCGCTTTGAGGAAGGCGCGATGCTCGAGGTCGGCGAGAACATTCCGGCACGCGCCTACACGCGCGCGATCGGAGAGGTGCCCGAGCTGGCGGCGGCGCTCAAGAGGCTCAGCCTCCCCGACCGCCCCGAGGTGCGCGCGTCGGTCATCGAGTTCGTGCTCGAGGGCCTGCACCTCAACAAGCGGCTGAACAAGGACGAGGTCGAGGGCCGGGCGATCTACCGGAGATAGCCTTGCCTTCCCCGCCCGCCGGGGAAGGTGGCCTGCCGCGAAGCGGCCGGCCGGATGGGGACGTTCAGCCGCCGCGAAGCGGCCGGCCGGATGGGGACGTTCAGCCTCCGCCTATTTCTGGAAGGCGTAGACCCAGACGAAGGCCGCGACCATCGCGACCACCGCCAGGAAGAAGACGAGCTCGACTCGGATCGCCAGCCTCACCAGCCGCTTGGCCCGGCGCGTCCGCGCGCCGCATCTCTCGCAGTAGGCGGCGCCGAGGATCAGCTCCTTGCCACAGTTGTCACACGCGACCTGGAGGTTGTCCACCGCATCGAGTATGCGACTTCACCGTTTTGCGGCTCGGGATTCATGGCCTGGCACGTTGAACCGCGGGCGCGGCCTTGACGCCCGTCTAACCTTTAGTCGATGGAACTGCAAGAGGAGATGTCCAGCGCGGACGTCGTGCTTCTCCTGAGCTCGGTGCCCGAGCGGACCAGCGACCTCGTCTACTGGCTTGACGAAGCCCGCCTTCGCTATCGGCACGGCCCCGCCTTCCCAACCCTCGGCGGCCTGATCGCTCACCTGGTCGACTCGGCGCCCCGAATCGACGGCCTGCTCCGGCACGCGCACCTGGATGGCCAAAGGATCGCCGACGTGCGTGCGGCGATCGACCCTGGGCAGGATCAGGAGTTGGACCGTCCACTCCAGGAGACTCTCGAGGACTTCGCCCGGGTGCGGCGCCGCACCGTCGACCTACTGCACGGGTGGGGCAAGTCGGAGTGGGACCGCACGATCACCGATCCGCGCGGCGGGGAGATGACGCTGCTAGAGGTGTGCCGGCTGGTGGCTCGGCACGAGATGGGCCACATCGGCCAGATCCGGAACCTGAGCGCGCTGCTCCCGGAACCTGAGGACTTGGGCCCGCTGCACCCGGCCGGCGCGAACGGCAAGTAATCTTCCGTCGGTGACGGACACTCCAGAGACCGCCCAGCCCGATCAGCAAGCTCCGGCCAAGGCCGGGCGCTCGAGGCGGAAGCGCAAGTCGGGTGGAGGCCGGACCGCCCAGTACTGGATGGTCGTCAGCTCGCCGGACAACTTTCGCAAGACGCGAGAACACGGGTTCTCGATCCAGGGACTGAAGAGCCGGCACCGCAGGCGCGTAGAAACCATGCGCGTGGGCGACCGTCTCCTCTATTACGTCACGGGCCGCATGGGCTTTGCCGCGACGGTCACCGTCGCTTCGCCGATGTATGAGGACCACACCCCTATCTGGCGGAGCGCGAGGCGCGACGAGGACTACCCCTGGCGGGTCCACATCCGCGCCGACGTCGTGCTGGAGGACACGGATTGGGTCCCGGCCAAGGAGCTCGCCTACCGGCTCGACTACGTGCGAAAGTGGCCGCCCGAGCACTGGACGCTGGCGTTCCAGGGCCACATCCACGCGCTGCCGCGAGCGGACTTCGGCATCATCGAGGACGAGATCTCACGCAGCTCCCGCCGCCGCAAGTCACTCGCCGGCTGAGCGCCACATTTGGGACATCGGCGGTGCTTGATGTGTAGTGGGCATGAACCTCGGTGCGCGCCGCATGACCGCCGTTCGCACTGACGACGAAGCGTTCGAAGCCCTTTTCACAGCCGAATACGGGCGCGTCGTCGGGATCGCCAACCGCGTTCTCGCCGATCCACACGAGGCCGAGGACGTGGCCCAGGAGGTGTTCATCGATTTCCACCGCCTGCACGCCGCGTCGGCCGACTACGCACCCGCATGGCTGCACCGGGCTGCCGCCCACTCGTCGCTGAACCGCCTGCGCGGGGCTCGCCGCCGGCAGAAGCGCGAGTTTGCGCAGGCCATGGAGGAGGGCGAGCGGACGCTCGATCCCCAAACGCAGCTGGAGATGGGTGAGGACCGGCGCCGGGTACGCGAAGCGCTCGGCCGCATGGCGCCCAAGCCCGCCGCGGTGCTTGTATTGCGCGCGAGCGGACTCAGCTATGCCGAGGTCGCGCAGGCGCTCGGCGTCGGCATCAGTCAGATCGGAACTTTGTTGAGACGCGCGGAAGACACGCTGCGCAAGGAGGTCACTCGTGGCACATCTAACTGACGGAACACTGCGCCGGATGGTCGACGACCTTGACGCGAAAGCGGGCACCGACGCGGATCATCTCGACGGCTGCGCGGAATGCCAGGCGCGGTTCAAGACCATCTCGGATGACGCCAGCTCGATCGCAACCCTTCTCGCCGTGCCCGAGGCGCGGGTCGACGTCCGCCGCGCCTTCGAAACCGTGATGCGCGCGCCGAAAACCCAGCCGGCGCTTGGGCGGCTTCCCTTCCTCCGGCCCCGCACGCGTCCGCTGACGCTGATGTTCGTGGCGGCCGTCGCCGCGGCGGCGCTCGTTGTCGTTGCCTTCGCCGCCGGCGGATTCTTCTTCCAGCCGACGACGGTGAAGGCCGTCCCGATCACGGTCGCCGACATCCAGGCGCTGTCCCAGCTCGCCGACTACGGCACTGTGACCTGGACGAAGGAGCCACAGCTCCAGGCGACCACCAGCGCGGCCGACGCGGCGGCGATCGCCGGCGGCATGCAGCCGCCGGTCGTGGCGCAGCTTCCGGCTGGAGTGTCGACGACGGTCACGTATGGCGGGATGTCGGAGGCTCAGGCGACCTTCACGTTCAGCGCGGCCAAGGCGGCCGCCGCTGCCGCCGCCAAGGGCAAGACGCTGCCGAAGCTGCCGGCCGAGATTGACGGCGCGACTCTGACGATCACGGTCGGTCCGGCGGTCGGAGAGATCTACGGCGCGATGAACAAGCCCACGACCGGCTCGTCCACCGACCAGATCAACCTGCCGCAGCTGATCATCGCGAAGTCCGCATCACCGAAGGTGACGTCGACCCAGGTGACTGCGCAGCAGCTCGAGGCCTACATCCTGGCTCAGCCCGGGATCTCGGACCAATTGACGAACGCGATCAAGGCGATCGGCGACCCAAGCACAACGCTCCTGATCCCGGTCCCTATCGAGTACGCCACCTCCACCCCGGTCAACGTCCAGGGCGTGGAGGGAGTCGCGCTGGGCGACAACACCGGAGTCGGCTCCGGCGTGGTCTGGGTCAAGAACGGTTCGGTCTACGTGGTCGCCGGCAGCATCAAGCAGTCGGACGCCATCGGCATCGCGAATAACCTCAAGTAGCCAGGCGCCGTTAGCCTGAGCGGAGTGGCTGAGGTAGCGGAGAAAACAGAGGCGGCCGCCTCCGATGAGGTGGCCGCCGGCACCCCCGCGGTCAAGACAGTCGAGCTGACGAAGCGCTTTGGCCGCACCGTTGCACTCGCCGGACTTTCCATGACAGTGCCGCGCGGCGAGGTATTCGGATTTCTCGGCCCCAACGGCGCCGGTAAGACGACGGCCGTGAAACTGCTCCTCGGACTTCTCACTCCGTCGTCGGGCGAGGGGTGGCTTCTCGGCAGGCGGCTGGGCGACCT
>DASPYE010000236.1:0-2534 GCA_035636935.1 Candidatus Dormiibacterota bacterium
ACGCACTGCGGTACGCGGTGTGATGGGTCGCCTGCGCGACGGCCTGCCGCATCAGCGACGCCGAGCCGATGACGCAGTCGAGTCGCGTGTGGTTGACCATCTCGATGATCGTCCGCACGCCTCTTCCCTCTTCGCCGACCATCACCGCCCACGCCTCGTCGAGCGCGATCTCCGATGACGCGTTGGACCTGTTGCCGAGCTTGTCTTTGAGCCGCTCGATGTGGAGGTTGTTGCGAGTTCCGTCCGGCAGCACGCGCGGAAGCAAGAAGCACGACAGGCCGCCGGGCGCCTGCGCAAGCACGAGAAACGCATCGCACATCGGCGCGGAGCAGAACCATTTGTGGCCGGTGAGCAGATGCTCGCCGTCGGCGCCGGAAGGCACCGCGGTCGTGGTATTGGCTCGCACGTCCGACCCGCCCTGGCGTTCGGTCATCGCCATGCCGAAAAGCACGCCCTTCTTGCCGGCGGCCGGACGGAGCCCGGGGTCATAGTCGAGCGTCGTCATCAACGGCTCCCACTGCGCGGCCAGACGCGGCTCCTTGCGCAACGCGGGCACCGCGGCGTACGTCATCGAGACGGGGCAGCCGTGTCCGCCCTCGACCTGCGACCACACGTAGAAGGCGGCCGCGCGAGCGGCGTGGGCGCCGGGCCCGGGATCTCGCCACGGCAGCGCGTGCAGGCCGTGTCCGATCGCGACCTTCATCAGCTCATGCCACGCCGGGTGAAACTCGACTTCGTCGATCCGGTTGCCGAACCTGTCGTGCGTGCGCAGGCGCGGCGGGTTGGCGTTGGCCTGAAAGCCCCAGTCGATCGCTTGCTCCGTGCCGGCCAGCGCTCCCAGCTCATGGACGAGGTCATGCGCCCAGGAGGCGCCCTCGCGCTCGAGCGCCTCACACAGCGGGGCGTCGGATTCGAACAGGTTGTAGTCGACGAGGGGCGGCGGCTGGTTGCTTGAGGCTTTACTCACGCGCCAGCTCTGCGACCAGGCGCAGCTGCTCCTTCCTTTCTTCTCTGTCCGGCAACACCGGCCAGACGATCAGCGTGTCGACGCCCGCGTCGCGAAAGGCGCTGATCTTGGCCTTCGCGCGGTCGCGAGGTCCGACGATCGACACGAGGTCGATGAGCTCGTCGGGGAGCGCGAACATCGCCTCGGTCCTCTGGCCGGCGAGATACAGCTCCTGCACCTTTTCAGCCTCGCGCCCGAATCCGTAGCTCGATACCAGGCGGTTGTAGAAGTTCTGCTCCCGCGAGCCCATGCCACCGATGTACAGCGCAAGGATCGGGCGCATCACGTTGCGCGCGTTTTCGATGTCGTCGCTGATCATCACGTTGACCGACGGGCAGATCCGGAAATCGTCCAGCGAGCGGCCGCTCCGCGCGGCGCCTTCCTCGAGTGGTCCGCGCAGGGATTTCGTGTGCTCGGGCGAGAAGAAGACAGGCAGCCAGCCGTCCGCGATCTCGCCCGCCAGTGCCACGTTCTTCGGGCCCAGCACCGCCAGGAAGATCGGGATCCGTTCCTGAATGGGTCTGATCGTCAGCTTGAGCGCTTTGCCCGGACCATCCGGCAGCGGCAGGTCGATCGTCTCGCCGTGGAACTCGATCTTCTCGCGGTTGAGCGCCTTGCGCAGGACCGCCACGTACTCACGCGTGCGCTGCAGCTGCTTGGCAAACCGGACGCCGTGAAACCCTTCCGAGACCTGGGGCCCGGAAGTGCCGAGCCCGAGCAACATGCGGCCGCCCGACAGGTTGTCGATCGTTGCCGCGGTCATAGCCGTCATGGCAGGGCTGCGCGCGGGGATCTGGAAGATGCCCGCACCGAGCTTGATCTTCGTCGTCCCGGCAGCCAGCCACGCCAGCACCGTGGCGGCGTCGGACCCGTAGGCCTCCGCGGTCCAGACGGAGTCGTAGCCCAGCGATTCGGCGGTCTGCGCGATGTCTAGCTGGTCTGCGGCGGTGAGCCCGAGGCCCCAGTAGCCGACGCTCACGCCCAGCTTCACGAGGCCAGAGTAAGCCGAACGTCGTCCCGAGCCCGGCCGCCGCCCCTCCGGCCCTTCGGGCCACCTCCCCATGAATGGGGAGGAGTTGGGGAGCTTCCCCGGCTAGCGGGGAAGCAAAGTCTGGTAGAGCAGGAACACGTTCAGGCTGATGATCAGTGCCGCGACTCCGTAAGCCGCGTAGTTCGTGAAGCGGCTGTTCGTGAGATTGCCCATGAGCTTTCTGTTGCGGGTGAACAGCACCAACGGGATCATGGCAAACGGAATCCCGAACGAGAGGAAAACCTGGCTCAGCACCAGCGCACGGGAAGGGTCGAAGTTGATCCCGATCACGATCAGCGCCGGCACCATCGTGATGGCGCGCCGCAGGAAAACCGAGATCCTCCGGTGGATGAACCCCTGCATGACGACCTGGCCGGCCAGCGTGCCCACCGACGAAGACGAGATTCCCGAGGCGAGCAGGGCGATGCCGAAGATGAGACCGCTGTTCGATCCGAGGTAGTGCTCGAGGCCGTTGAAGACCTGGCTCAGGTCACTGCC
>DASPYE010000237.1:0-4433 GCA_035636935.1 Candidatus Dormiibacterota bacterium
CCTGTTCCTCGCGGCGGCGGAGGCCCTCGGCCGGCCGATCACGGAGAGCTTCGTCGTCGGTGACAGCGTGTGGGACATGCTCGCCTCGCAGCGTGCCCACGCGCTGGGGATCGGCGTCCTGTCGGGAGGGTACGGCCGCGAAGAGCTCGAGACGGCCGGCGCTTATCGCGTCTACGAGGATCCTCGCGACCTTCTCGCGCACATCGATGAGCTCGGCATCCGCATGCACTCATAGTCGCCACGCGCCGAGGGTTCTTGCCCCGCACCCGCTCCCCTGCTACGTTGATTCGTGGCTGTGGGCTCACCGGGGGAGCCCTGAGATTTTTGGGGGGTGCGGACAAATGAATAGGTCACGTCGTGCGTTGCTGGCCGCGGCCGGCATCGGTTCGCTGGTCGCCGCGGCGGTGGGCCTCTCGCCGGCGGCGCTCGCGGCGGCTTCGCCGGGGTACAAGGTCGTCAACGTCGGTGCCTACGGCGGCGAGCCATCGATCGTCTCCGACAGCCTTGGCCAGCTCTACGTCACCACGCCGGAGGGCGGCACCGTCACCTACACGTCCACGAATGGAGGGTCGACGTGGCGCCAGGTGACGACCGCCGATCCGAACAGCGGCGACGACTGCCTCGCCACCGATCAGGCGAACTCTGTCTATCTTTGCAACCTCGCGGGGAGCGAGGGCGTTGCCCCGCTGCAGGCGGACGTATGGAAGTCCATCGACCACGGAGCAAGCTGGACGCACGGTCAGGGCGCGCTGCCCCAATGCGGGACGAGCTGTAGCCCGTTCGGGGTCGACCGCGATTGGGTGGCGGCGTCGATCCTTCCGCCGGCGACCGCGACCGCCCAGGCGGAGGTCGTGCTGATGTACCACGACTTCTACGGCCCGAGCCAGATCTGGGTGAACATCTCGCACGACGGAGGCGCAAACTTCGGCCCTCCGCAGGAAGTCCTGGCCAGCCCGGCGGTGACGCCGGGAGCGGTCGCCGGGACGCTCGTCGCACAGGGCTACACGTTCTGCAACACGGTGCCCGCCGGAGTTGCCATCGCACCGCCAGGCACGCCTCACGCCGGCCGGATCTTCGTTTCGTGGATCGCGGCGGACCTCGCGCAGAACGCGACTGGCTGCAATGTCTCCATGCTCCAGTCGTTCCACACGCTCTGGATCTCCTACTCCGACGACAACGGACTGACCTGGACGCCGCAGCAGGCATTCGACGCAGGCTTTGGCCACGACTCTTCGACGCCGTTTGTCGGCTTCACCCTTGATCGAGCGGGGAACCCGTACCTGGGGTTCACGATCAACCTCAACTCGGACCCCGTGAAATGCTCCGCAGAATCAACTGCCGGCACGGTGCAGTCGGATCCCTCGTGTGAGTACGACATGTACGTCGTGTGGTCGAGCGATGGCGGCGCGACCTGGGACGGCGGCGGAGGCCTGGTACCAGGAAGCGCAGCCAGCGCCTACCGGGTCAACCCGCTGAGCGAGCGAGGCACGCATTTCTTCCCGGCGATCGCGGCCGGGGACCCGGGCAAGGTTGACGTCGCATACCTGCGTACCGGCACCATCCTGCCCACCGATCCGTTCGGTAAGGCGGACCCCGGCGGATGCGCCGGCCCCGGACCGGCCAACGGAAATCCGACCACCTATCCGCCCGCGTGCAGCTGGAATCTCTACGCGGCACAGTCGCTGAATCTGAGCCTGGGGCCGTCGCGGGCTACGTGGGTCACCTCACAGATCACGACCACCCCGATGCACGTCGGAGACATCTGCAACCTAGGCATCTTCTGCCTCGCCCCGAGCTCGAACCGCAACCTTCTCGACTTCATCATGGAGACCCTCGATCAGAAGGGATGCGCCCACATTGTCTATGCGGACGACAACACCGTGCAAAAGATTCGCGCGGCGAATCAGACGTCCGGCGCCTGCATCATGACCAAGAAATAGGAAATCTCCGGGGGGCCGGCTCCGCAGCCGGCCCTCCTGATTGATCGTCACCCGTTGGTGGAACATTCAGAGGTATGAACCAGCTCAAGACCGCGTTCCTGGTCGTCGCGCTGACCGTCCTCCTCGTCCTCGTCGGTGACCTATGGCAAGGCACCGGCGGCATGATCGTGTTTCTCGGCATCGCGCTCGTCATGAACGGCGTCGCCTACTGGTTCAGCGACCGCATCGCACTCGCTTCCGCGCAAGGCCATGAGGTCACGCCGGCGGAAGCGCCGATGCTGTTCCGCCTTGCCGACAGGCTCGCATTGCAGTACGGCGTGCCGCGCCCTCGCGTCTACGTCAGCCCCGACCCCTCGCCCAACGCGTTCGCGACGGGGCGCAATCCGTCGCACGCCGCGATATGCGTGAATGAGGGGCTGTTGCGGATCCTCGACGAGGAGGAGCTGTACGGCGTGCTCGCGCACGAGTTCGGCCACGTTCGCAATCGCGACATCCTGATCAGCTCGGTCGTCGCGGTGCTCGCCGGCACCATCACCCTGATCGCGAACGTGGCTCAGTGGGGCGTCATGTTCGGCGGATACGGTGGCCGTGACGACCGGCAGCAGGGCGCTGGAAGCGCGATCGTCGGGCTGGTGATGATCATCGTGGCGCCGATCGCGGCGCTCCTCATCCAGCTGGCGATCTCCCGGTCTCGCGAATACCAGGCCGACCGCACCGGCGCCGAGGTCTCAGGCGACCCAATGGCGCTCGCTTCCGCACTGCGCAAGCTGGGGCGAGCCAGTCAGGCGATTCCATCGCAAACCGCCCAGCCCGCGTTTGCCCATCTCTACATCGTGAATCCGCTCAGCGGCGGAACTTTTGCCGCGCTCTTCAGCACGCATCCGCCGATCGAGGAGCGGATCAGCCGTCTCGAGGAGATGGCGGGCGGCATGCGCCGCGCCTCCTAACCAGCGGTCAGGTTCAGCGAGACCTCGATCGTGACCGCCGGCTGCACGGTCGTGAAGCCGATGCTCGGCGGGTTGACCCCGAAATCGGTCATGTTCGTCGCGATCGTGCCCGCGATCTGAGTGGAGCTTCCGCTCACACGGAGCTGCAGGTTTGCGGTGACGTCCTTGGTCACGCCGTGGATCGTCAGGGTGCCGGGCACCAGGACCGTCACGGTCTGACCGGCGGAAGCCCCATCGGGCAACGTGACGCTCTTGGCCACGAACACGGCGGTCGGGAATGAGCTCACGTTGAGCGACTGCTGGACGATGCGGTCCCGGTTGGTCACGTTGTAGCCGGCGACCGAGTCCACGCTCGCCAGGCTTGACAGCTGGACCGTAATGGTCGCCGCCGAGAGCTCGTAAGTGGTGCCGGACTGCGTGATCGTGGCCTGGCCGCCCACCGCGCTGGTGCGTGCGACCGCCTCGTGACTCGAGCTCTGGCCCACGAACTGCTCCTTGACCCGGTACCCGGCAAGGGATCCCGAAGCAATCGTCCATGTGCCTGTGCCGGCCGTCCCGGTGGCGGGCGAGGCGGTCCCGGAAGCGGTGGGGCTGGGCGACGCGAGGGCGAGGGTGGGCGGACTCGTTCGCAGTCCGGAGAAGAAGTACGCGTAGGCGCCGCCGCCGCCAAGCACCAACACGGCGGCCACGGCGGCGATCGGGATCCAGAACCTTCGTGACATGGTGAGGATCGTCCGTCACCGGGCTGGTTTCACGCTGGGAGATTCCTGAGAAATTGTTGGGAGAGATAACTCTTCCGCACGCGCGGGGAAGTCCCGTCTAGCAGGGCCGGGGATGGGGCTTAGGGTTCTTCTTCTTCGCTGATCACCGAGTCTTGCGTGAGCTCGTCTTCGTCGCTGGCCGAGTAGAGGTCGCGGATCTCCGCGCCGCTGGTCTCGAAATCGCCGATCCCTTCCGAGGAATCGTCCTCCACCAGCTCGCCCGCGTTACGTGATTCGTCGAGGAGCTGCTCGTACGCGCGCTGCGCGACTTCGGTCGCCGGATACTCGTAGAACTCAGTGTTCGCCGGAATCTCCGCTCCCTCGGTGCTGTCGGACCCGTGGCGCAGGATGTAGCTGCGTCCGCTGTCGGGATCGTGCAGCAGCGTCAGGTACCGTTCTCCTGTCAGCTCCGCGCGCCTCTCGGCCTGGCCGCTGTTCTCCAGCTCGAGCAGCCTGCTTAGGATCTCTTCTTCGCTTCGTTCAGACATGGCCTTCCTACTTAAACGCCGGGAGCGGGCTGATCGACCAGGTTTACACTCGGCCCTGTGACGGAAAAGGTCGCACCACAGCGAACGGCCGGCGCGCTGATCTCGACTCCCGACATAACTCCCGAAGAGCTGCAGCTGGCGGTGCGAAACCACTCCATGCCACTCGAGGCGTTGCGCCAAGCCATCACGCCGATCGGGCTCCACTACCTGCTGATTCATTTCGATATCCCGATCGTCGATGCCGCGAAGTACGAGCTCGCTGTGGGCGGGCGGGTTCGCAAGCCGCTGCGCCTCACC
>DASPYE010000238.1:0-9990 GCA_035636935.1 Candidatus Dormiibacterota bacterium
CCTTCTGCACCGAGATCCGCAAGCGCTTTCCCAAGGCGAGGTTTGCCTTCAACTACTCGTCCTCGTTCAAGTGGTTCAACGAGAAGAACCCGATCACGTGGGACGAGCTGGGCCTGCTGGGGATCGGCTTCATCTTCATCACGCTCGCCCTGCAGCACGCGGCCGGCCACGGCATGTCGGTCCTCCTCGAAGGCCTGAAGCACGACAAGGAAGAGGGCTACATGGAGCTGCAGCGTAAGGAGTGGGCGGAGGACGCCACCATCCCGACGAAGTCGCACCACCTCTTCACAGGCGTTCCGTATCACCACCACGTGGGGCAGGAGTACGGCGCGTCCCGTTTGAGCCGAGAGATCGGCGAGCACCTCGAGATTTCGAAGGTCGTTTAGCAGGGACTAAACTTTCGCTCTAGAAGGGCGAGGGTTGCTCCTGTATCCGTTCCGCTACCTGTGGTGGGTTGTCTCGAGCATCCGCCGCTCGATCGGCAGGCCGCCGGAGTTCGTCGTCTTCGTACTCGAAGAGAACCTGCCCGCGCTGCCTGATCCGCCGCCGCCGCTGTGGCAGCGATTCGTGTCCAGGCAGCGACTCAGCGTCAAAGAGCTCAGCGAGCGCTTCGACGCGATTGCGCGCGACGCGCGCATCAAGGGAGTTGTTCTCCACCTCCGATCGGCGGGAATGCCGATGGCCACCCTGCAGGACCTTCGCGAGCTCGTCGCCCGGCTCCGCAAAGCAGGCAAGCGGGTGGTCGCGTGGGCGCCCTCCTATGGCACCGGCACCTACTACCTCGCGTGCGCATGCGACGAGATCCTCCTGATGCCGACCGGCAACGTCCGCGCCCTGGGCTTCGCGAGCACCAGCCTGTTTCTCGCGGACGGGCTCGCGCGACTCGGCCTGGGGGCGGATTTCGTGCAGGTTTCGCCCTACAAGTCGGCGGCCGACCCGCTAACCAAATCGAGCATGTCCGGCGAGCTGCGCGAGCAGATCAGCTGGCTGCTCGAGTCGCAGCACGAGGAGCTGCTCACCGCGATCACCGAGTCGAGGTTGCTCGACCGGGCCGGCGCGAAGGAGCTGATCGACTGCTCGCCCTACGGCGACGACGTCGCCGTCGAAAAGCACGCGGTGGATCGGGTCGTCGGCGAGGAAGGGCTGCCCGCGCACCTCACCCGCAGCGCCGGAGCAGCCGTCGGCATCGGGACCTGGGAGCGCGCGAGCCGCAAGATGCGAACGCCCGCGCCGACCCTTCGCCTGCGCAAGTACGTCGCGTTGCTGCGGATCGAAGGCACCATCATCGATGGCCGGTCCGGACATCTGCCGGTCAAGCCGCCGGTCGAGGTGCCCGTGGTGGGCGACGATCGCGCCGGCGACCTGAGCGTCGTCCAGGTGGCACGCCAGGTTGCGGCCGACAAGCGAGCCGCCGCGGTCGTCCTGTACGTCAACTCTCGCGGCGGATCCTCAACGGCGTCGGAGGCGATGCGCCAGGCGCTCGCCGTCGTCGGGCAGCGCAAGCCAATCGTCGTCGTCATGGGGCCGGTCGCCGCCTCTGGCGGTTACTGGGTCTCGATGCCGGGATCATGGATCGTCGCCCGCCCCGGAACAATCACCGGCTCGATCGGCGTGCTGAGCGGAAAGATCGTCACGGGCTCGATGTGGGAGAAGCTGCTTTTCAACCGGGAGACGATCGCCCGGGGCGATCGTGTGCTGCTCGAGAGCGACGAGCGCCCGTTCACGGACGAGGAGCGAAGTATCGTCCGCGCTGACATCACGCGCATCTACAACGCGTTCCTGCGCCTGGTCGAAACCGCGCGCAAGATGACCGCGGACGAGCTCGCGCCTATCGCACAGGGCAAGGTATGGAGCGGGCGCCAGGCGCTCGAGCGCAAGCTGGTCGACGAGCTTGGCGGCCTCGACGCCGGCCTCGCCAAGGCGAGGGCGCTCGCGGGGCTGTCGGAGAAGGTTCCGATGCGAGAGGTCCGCGGGCCGCGACGAGTGATTCCGCCGCTCGCCGAGCCTGCACCGGCGGCGGGCTGGTTCGGCTACCTGCTCGAGGGCTTCAGCCTGCTGAGCGCAGCGCCCGCCCTGGCGATCATGGACTACCTACCGGGCGACCTGACCTAGAGCCGCCCTTAACGGGCTGGGTTGACTCGACGCCGATTGCGATCTAGCTTCGCGTCAGGATCGGCAGGCTTGGGGGAGGGAAGCCAAGAGAAGGGAGGGCCCGCAAGGGATTAGGCCCTTGGCGGAAGTGTCCTGCGCTTAGCTCGTATCGGCGCAAGGCCGCGGTTCAGCGTGTAGCCGGCCAAAGCATCTCGGAGCGGACTCCGGAGGGGGCGCACCGAAGTGCTAGTCGAGCGCCGGCAACCTCCACGGCTGACGCTCGCGCACGACCCCGTAGACCGTCGCGACGATGCTTTCCCGATTGGGCTTGGTGAAGTAGTCCCCGTCCGGCCCGTAGGCGGGCCGGTTCGGCGAAGCGGCCAGGGTGCGCGGCGCCGCGTCGAGGTGCCACCAACCGTTCTGCGCCTCGAGGATCTGCTGGAGCATGAACGCCGACGCGCCGCCCGGCACGTCCTCGTCCACGCAGATCAGGGCGTGCGTCTTCTCGATCGAGCGGACGAGCAGGTGCGTGACATCGAACGGATTGAGCGTCTGGACGTCGATGACCTCGCACGACACGCCCAGCTCATCGAGCGTCTGCGCGGCATCGAGCGCGATGGCGCAGCAGGCACCATAGGTGACGACGGTCGCGTCCGTGCCCTCGCGCAGAATCTCGGGCACGCCAAGCGGCACCGTGAACGAGCCGATGTTGTCCGGCACGCGCTCCTTCAGCCGGTAGCCGTTGAGGACTTCGATCACGAGCCCGGGATTGTCGCCCCGGAAGAGCGTGTTGTAGAAACCCGCCGCCTGCGTCATGTTCCGCGGCACCGCCACGTAGAGGCCTTGCAGGGCGTTCAGCACCACCGACATCGGTGACCCCGAATGCCAGATCCCGACCAGGCGATGCCCTTTGGTGCGAATGACCACCGGCGCCTTCTGTCCGCCGACAGTCCGCCAGTGCAGCGTCGCGAGGTCGTCCGATGCGGTCTCCAGCGCGTACAGGAAGTAGTCCAGGTACTGGATGTCGCAGATCGGCCGCAGCCCGCGCATGGCGGCGCCGATCGCCTGGCCGAGGATCGTCGCCTCGCGGATCCCGGTGTCCGTCAGCCGCAGCTGCCCGTACTTCGCCTGCAGTCCCTCAAATACAAGGTTGACATCGCCCAACCTTCCGATGTCCTCGCCGACCACGAAGATGCGTGGATCTCGCTCCAGGTTGGCGTCGAAATTGCGGACAAGCACCTGCCGGCCGTCGACCGTCGGCGACTTGTCCGAATAGGCGGGCGCCACAACCGGAACGTTGAGCGGCGAGTCCGGTGAGCTGCTGTACAGGTGCGAGTTGTAGCGCTCGTCGTTCTGGCGGCCGTAGTCGCGAACGAACTTCGCGAGCTCGTCACGCGCGGGGCTTTCGAGTCCGCGCAGCTGGTGAAGCGCCCGCTTCGCGCTCGACATGATCAAGGACCGCGTGACCTTGACCGCCTCGTCCAGCGTGTTGGTGATCTCGGCCACCTCCGGCATGTCGACCCTGCGCAGGATCGCCACCGCGCGATCGCGCTCGGCGCGGATCGGCGATTGGAACGCCTCCCACGCCAGGTCGCGCGCCGCTTCAACCGCCTCCTTGTCCGCGGCCTCCCAACCCTCGAGCTGCGACTCGCTGGCGATCCCCGACTCGATGACCCAGTCGCGCATTCGGGCCATACAGTCGTACTCGGCCTCGAAGCGCAGGCGCTCCTTCGACTTGTATCGCTCGTGGCTGCCGCTGGTGGAATGGCCCTGCGGCTGCGTCATCTCGGTGACGTGAATCAGCGCGGGCTTGTGCTCGCGCCGCACCTTGTCGATCGCGGTCGCGTAGGTCTCGATGAGCGCGGTGTAATCCCATCCCCGGGTGACGTAGATGTCGATGCCGGGCCGGTCGTCCGGACTGAACCCGCGGAGCACGTCGGAGATCGATGCCTTGGTGGTTTCGGCGGTGATGGGCACGGAGATCCCGTAGCCGTCGTCCCACACCGACATCGCCATCGGGATCTGCAGCACGCCCGCGGCGTTGATCGCCTCCCAGAACAGCCCCTCGCTGGTCGCGGCGTCGCCAATGGTTCCGAACGCGACCTCGCTGCCGTTGACCGAGAACCCGTCTTGCGCATCTTTCAGCTGAGGGTTGTCGCGATAGAGCTTCGACGCGTAGGCAAGCCCGACCAGCCGAGCCATCCAACCCGCGACGTTCGAGACGTCCGCGCTCGAGTTGGGCATGTCGACCGAGCGCTCGAACTCGCCGCGGTCATCGAGAAACCGGGTTGCGAAGTGATTGCCCATCTGGCGGCCGCCAGAGGCCGGGTCCGCCTCGAGGCTGGCGTTTCCGTAGAGCTGGGCAAAGAATGCGCGGACGTTGGACATCCGGGTCGCCCACATGAAGGTCTGGTCCCGGTAGTAGCCGGCGCGCCAGTCCCCCGGCCGGAACGCCTTGGCCATCGCGATGTTGGCGATCTCTTTGCCGTCGCCGAAGATGCCGAAGGTGGCGTTGCCACGGAGGACCTCAGCACGCCCGATGATGGAAGCTCGGCGGCTGCTGTACCCCAGCCGGTAGTCGGCGATGACGGCTTCGGCGGTGAGGGTGAACTTCGAGTTGCGAAGCGCTTTCGCCAGCTGTCAGCTACCTCCCTGCGTGTCCATAGACGCCGCCCCGGCGGCGAAACCTACGTTAACACGCGTAAACACGGTCTCCTTCCACGCAAGGAGAACGTCTATGCCGAGCTGACCCGCTCCTGCTCTTGCTCCTGCTCCCGGCGAAGCAGCCCCGGCCGGCTCGCCTGCAGTGCTTCCTTCATGTGCACGTACGCCCGGGCGAACTCACCTCGCTGCTCCAGGATCTCGGCGTACTGGCCGTGGCATTGGAGCAACCTCTCGCGCAAACCCAATGCTTCGAATCCGCGAATCGCGTCGGCGAACTGCTTGTCAGCCTCGTCGGGCAGAGCGCGCTGGTCGGCGACCCGGCCCAGCAGTACGTGCGCCTCGGCGATGGTCGCGCCCTCCTCGAGGCGTTCGGCGAGTTCGAGGGCCTCGCTTCCGAGCTCTTGTGCTCGCTCGAGGTCGCCCTCGCGCATCGTCAGCTCGCACAGGCTGAGCAGCACCAGGCTGCGGCCGCATCTCAGGTTGCTGTCGTCGCACAGCTTGAGCGAGCGATCCAGATGGAGTCGCGCCTCCGCGAGCTCACCATCCGCCATCAGGACCACGGCGAGGTCGTTCTCGCATTTGGCGAGGACGTCGCGATCGCGAATCACTTCGAGCACCGCGAGCGAGCGCTGTGTGTAGCGCGCCGCCGTCTCCGCGTCGCCGGCGCTCCTGTAGTCCGCTCCGAGAGCTCCGTAGAGGCGGGCCAGCCCTTGCAGATCCGACACCGCGCTACCGACGGCGATCGCCTCCTTGTAGGTGGCGATAGCCCGCTCGTGGTCATGACTCGCGAAGTGCGCCGCGGCGAGGATCTCCAGCAAGCGCGCCTCGGTCGGAGGTGGGACGGGCTTGAGAGCGCGCAGCACCGAAAGCGCCATCTCTGCCAGATACACGGCGTCACTCGCCTGGGTGCGGGTGGCGAGCACGGCCTGGGCGGCGATGCACTCGGCGAGCATCGCACCGTCGTTCACAGCCTCGAAGTGCGACCTGGCCTCGGCGAGCAGCGTGGCAGCGCGTTCTGGTTGCGCTGAGCCGAGGTAGGCCTGGCCGATCAGAAAGCGGATGCGGCCGAGTCGAAAAGCCGACGATCCGCGGTCGAGAATCGACTGGCCGAGCGCGATGGCTTCCTGATAGCGGGCGTCGGCGACCATTGCCTCGAGTTCGACCAGGCGCGTATTGAGGTCGTCGGCGACGCCGACGGGCCCGGCCAGAAAGAACTCGACAGGCTTGCCTGTCCGTCGCGCGATGTGCTCCAGGGTGGGGAGAGACGGTCGCGTACGGCCGGTTTCAATCAGGTAGATCGCGGGCGCCGTCACGTGGCCCTTGCCAAGCTGGGCCAGGCTCAGGCCCGACTCGAAGCGCGCTTGCTTGACCGAGCCTGGGCGAAGGTTGACGCCGGGGAGCCGGCGGCGCTTCGGTCGCGCGTCTGCCGCAACTCGTGCGTCAGTACGCCCGCGGCCCACGATTTGTCACTTTATCCCAAAACCTTCAACGAGGTGTTCACAGCTTTCTGAAACGCTCATTTCAGGTTCAGGGGTCGTTTGAAGCCAACCGCCGAACACATACTTAACGTTGTTAACTTAAACTTGGCTGCGCAGGTCGCGGTAAGAGTGCTTCCCACCGCGGCCTGTATTTTCAAACTCCTCCCTCATTCGTGAGGTGGTATGAATCCCGGCGTTACCCCGAGGGGTACGTCCCGAACAGCTTGATCTCGGCGCTCGCCTCCTCCAGGTCGCTGAGCGCCGCCTCGGCCGCGGCCGCCGACGACGCCTCGCCGTTGATGGAGAAGTCGACGTAGAACCGGTACTCGAACGGCCGGCCCAGGATTGGCCGGCTGTCGAGCCGGGTCAGGTTGACTCCCCGCTCGGCGAAACACGCCAGGGCGTGAGCCAGGCTCCCGGGCCGGTGCGCCGTCACGAAGGCGATCGAGCCCTTCCAGCCACTCGCCGCCTCGCGGGGCCGGGCGGGGCCGCCCTTCTCCACGACGACGAATCGGGTCCGGTTTTCGGAGTCGTCCTGGATCGATTCGGCCAGCACGTACAGCGAATACCGGGCCGCGGCCGCCTTGCTTGCGATCGCCGCGGTGCCTGGCTGACGCTGCTCCGCCACAGCGCGAGCAGCGCCGGCGGTGTCGTGAAATGCAACCGGCCGGATCTGCCGCGAGT
Source organism: Candidatus Dormiibacterota bacterium (assembly GCA_035636935.1). Lineage (GTDB taxonomy): Bacteria > Chloroflexota > Dormibacteria > Dormibacterales > Dormibacteraceae > 40CM-4-65-16. The sequence goes on from DASPYE010000238.1 coordinate 6,918, forward strand.
GTAGGTAGCGATCGCACTGGGCGAGAGCCTGCGGGTGCGAGAGAGCGCGCTCGACCGGACCAGGCCAACCGAGCAGACAGTGCCGGACGGGATGCACATGCTCGCGCACCACGCGCAGGCCAGGCAGCTCCCAGAGCAGGTCGGACACCTCCTGGACAACGCCCGCGCTGCTGTTCTCCACGGGCAGGACCGCGGCATCGACCGCACCCATCTCGAGCGCCTCGAAGGTCAGCCGGAAGGTCGCATAGCCGGACGCCTGCGCGTCGGGAAAGATCGCCGAGACCGCCTCGTCCGAGTAGGCGCCGGGCTCTCCCTGGTAGGCGACCTTTTTCCCCACGAAACCAGAGGCTTTGCCGTGATTTCGCGGGGACCCCTTTGTAATCACCCGAAGATCATGTGTCGCATGGCGTCGGCGACGTGGTTGTGGTCGTGGAGCTGGTCGGTCACCGGCGGGTGCCCGTTCCCCTCATGACCATTGGTCCCGTTGGTCTCCGCCATCGCGGCGATCTTGCGCAGGTCCTCGTCGGTGACCTCCTTCTTGGTGTCCGCCAGCACGAGGAACCGCTGCCACGCCTCATCGTCCTTGCCCTCGCTCAGCGTGATGCCCAGGCGGCTCAGCCGGTGATGAAACGCGTGACGCCCTGAACGCGCCGTGAGCACGATCTTGGAGTCGGCGAGGCCGACGTCTTCCGGTTTCATGATCTCGTAGTTCAGACGATCCTTCAGCACGCCGTCCTGGTGGATCCCCGACGCGTGCGCAAAAGCGTTGGCGCCGACGACCGCCTTGTTCGGCTGCACCGGATTGCCGGTCAGCTCGGACACGAGGCGCGACGCGCGCGTGATCTCTCGCGTGTCGATGGCGCACTCGAGGCCCAACTTTGCGTGCCGGACCTTCAGCAGCATCACGACTTCCTCGAGCGATGTGTTGCCGGCGCGCTCGCCGATCCCGTTGATCGTGCACTCCACGCGCCGCGCGCCCGCGGCCAACGCTGCCAGCGTGTTGGCGACGGCAAGGCCGAGGTCGTTGTGGCAGTGCACCGAGAAAAGCGCCTTCTCACTTCCGCGCGCCTCGTTGATCACGCGGCGCACCAGCTCGCCGAACTCGTAGGGCAGGCAGTAGCCCGTCGTGTCGGGGATGTTGATGACGTTGGCGCCGGCGGCGATCATCGTCTCCACCGTCTCGATGAGGTAGTCGGGGTCGGCGCGTCCGGCGTCCTCGGGCGAGTACTCGACCTTGTCGCACAGGAAGCGCGCGTACTCGACCATCTCCGCCCCGCGCTTCAGGACCTGCGCGCGCGTCATGCCCAGCTTGCGGTCGATGTGCACGTCAGAGACCGACAGCACGATGTGGATCTGCGGGTCGTGCGCGTCCTTGAGCGCGCCCCACACCGCGTCGATGTCTTCACGCACCGCCCGAGCCAGGGCGGTGACGGTGGCGCCGCGGATCTCGCGCGCGATGCGCCGGCACGCCTCGAAATCGCCGGGCGACGAGATCGGGAACCCAGCCTCGATCACGTCCACGCCCAGCTTCTCGAGCTGGCGCGCGATGCGCACCTTGGAGTTCGCGTCGAGGTGGAACCCCGGCGACTGCTCGCCGTCGCGCAGCGTCGTGTCGAAGATGAATACGCGGTCGGGATTCGTGTCTTTCATTTCTCTACTGGCTCCAACCAGGTCATCATCGAGCGCAGCTCGCGACCGACCTGCTCGATCTGGTGGTCTGAGTCCTTCTTCCGCATCGCCATGAACTGCTCGCGGCCGTTCGAGTTCTCATCGAGCCAGCGCTCGGCAAACGAACCGTCCTGGATCTCCGCCAGCACCTTGCGCATCGATTGCCGCACGTGGTCGTCGATGACGCGCGGGCCCGACACGTAGTCGCCGTACTCGGCGGTGTCGGACACCGAGTACCTCATGAAGCCAAGGCCGCCGCGGTACATGAGGTCGACGATGAGCTTGAGCTCGTGCAGCACCTCGAAGTACGCGAGCTCAGGCTGGTAGCCGGCCTCGACCAACGTCTCGAACCCCGTCTTCACGAGCGAGGCGACTCCGCCGCACAGCACGGCCTGCTCGCCAAAGAGGTCCGTCTCCGTCTCTTCCTTGAACGTGGTTTCGAGGATCCCGGCGCGGCCCGCTCCGAGGGCTCGTGCGTAGGCCATCGCGCGCCGCCACGCGTGACCGGTGGCGTCCTGGTGCACCGCGATCAGCGCGGGCACGCCCTGCCCGGCGACATACGTGCTGCGCACCAGGTGGCCTGGACCCTTCGGCGCGATCATCGCGACGTCGATGTCCTGATTCGGTTTGATCTGCGCGAAATGGATCGCGAACCCGTGCGCGAACATCAGCATCGAGCGCGGCTGGAGATGAGCCTCGATCGATTCGCGGAACAGCTTGCCCTGGCCGGCGTCGGGGGTGAGCACCATGACCACCGTCGCCTCGGACACCGCCTCCGGAACCGGCACCGCGCGCAGCCCGTCTGCCTCGACGCGCTCGATCGACTTGCTCCCGGGATACAGGCCCACCCGCACGTCCTCCCCGGAATCGCGGAGGTTCAGCGCGTGCGCGCGCCCCTGGCTGCCGTAGCCGATCACCGCCACCGGCTCGCCGAGCCGCTCCGGCAGGTCAGCTTCGTAATGGATCTTCATTCGCTTCTCCTCATCACCACGGGGCCCGACCGGACGACGTCCACGATCCCGTGGCGCGCGAGCTCCTCGACGAAGTCGAAGATCTCGTCGCGGTCGCCCGAAAACTCGACGGTGGTTCCTTCCGCTTCGGTGGAGATCACCTTGGCGCCGCGCAGGATCAAACGCGCCACCTCGGGGGTCTTGACCTTGGCGACGATCAGCTCGCGGTTGTGCACCTCGTCGCCGGTCAGGTCCAAGACCTCCACCACCTCGACCAGGCGCTCGAGCTGCTTGCGGACCTGGTCGGCCTCGGCGTGGCCGTGGTCGACCTCGAGCGTGATGCGGGAACGCCCTGCCACGCGGGTCGGTCCGATGGAAAGGCCGCGGATGTGAAAGCCGCGGCGCCGGACCGCGCCGGCGATCTTGGTCAGCGTGTTCTGGCCATCCTCCACGAG
>DASPYE010000239.1:0-2776 GCA_035636935.1 Candidatus Dormiibacterota bacterium
GGCGGTGACGTTGACGGGCACGCCGACGCTGACGCGACCCTGGGCGACGCGGAGATCGGCCAGGTAGATGTCAGTCGCAGGCGGCCCGGCGGGAGCGGCAGGTGCGGCCTGCAAAGCGAGCAGCGCGATCCAGAACACGCCCAAACTTAGCCCGAGCTATCTTTTCCCGCGTGTCCACCAAACCGATCGTGCTCGCGTCGGGGTCACCGCGCCGGAAGCAGCTCCTCGAAATGCTCCGCATCCCCTTCCGCGTCATTCCGCCCGATGTGGACGAGCATGTCTTGCCTGGGGAGAAGCCCGACGGCTACGTGACGAGGCTATCGCGCGCGAAGGCCCAGGCGGTCGTCGCGCGCGCGTCCGGCGACGTGATCCTGGCGGCAGACACGACGGTGGTCTTACACGGCACCATCTTCGAAAAGCCGACGTCGCCCGCCAACGCGGTCGAGATGCTGCAGCAGCTGCAGGGGCAGACCCACGAGGTGCTCACGGCGGTAGCGGTTGCCCGGGACGGGCGGTTGGAGCAGGCGCTCGACGTCTCGCGGGTCACGTTCCGGCCCATCGACCGGCAAACTCTCGAGGCCTACGTCGCGACTGGCGAACCGCTCGACAAGGCTGGCGCGTATGCGATTCAAGGCCTCGGCGCGCCGCTGATCGAACGTGTCGAAGGCGACTTCTTTGGGGTAATGGGATTGCCGCTGCGGCTGGCGCTCGACCTGCTCGCGAAGTTCGGGCGGCCTTACCGCTTTAGCCGCAGTGGGTGAAGACTGGGGTCACGTCTTCAATGGTGAGGCGACCGTCAAGTTTTGGTCTCCGGCGGCCGCGCAGGTTCTCCAACAGCAACACATCACCAAGCTGCGGGTCGATGGTTGGAAACAGCCCACCGTCGAAGCCTTGGGCTCATTCGCGCACCAACTCGAGCGAATCTTTTGGGAAGTCCACGACTCAACGGACGTTCCAGATCTTGCCGCGCTCGCGCAGCTCCACCAGCTCAATTACCTCACGCTCACCCACGGACTCGATCAGATCGATTTCTCGCGGCTCACGGCGCTGAGGACGCTCGGGGTCTCGGCCGACGCGCCGCAGTTCGGGAACCTGCGGAGCTGCCGCTCTCTCCGGACACTTTACCTCACGAACTGTGGACTGCGCGATTTGAGGCCGCTCGCCGGCCTCGATCAGCTCACGGAAGTGAATGTCGGCGAAGCGCCGCTCAAATCGCTCGCCGGCATACATGAGCTGCGCGGATTGCGCCGGCTCGCTCTCGCACAGGTGCCACTGGCCAGTCTCGATGGAATCGAGGACCTGCAAGCAATCGAGGACATTTACATCTACATGCTCGGGCGTCTGCAGTCGATCGCACCGCTCACGAGCCTCAAACGCCTGAAGACCCTTTCGATCGGAGCGGGCCGGAAGATCGCCGATCTCGAGCACTTGGGTGACATAGCGAATCTGGAGGCGCTGGATCTGACCGGGGCTGCCCCGTCGCCCGCGGTATTTTCTCGGCTGACGCTTCTCAAACGGCTGTACCTCACGAACGCAGGGAAGTTGCCTTCACTCGGGTTTTTGCGGAGCATGAAGGCGCTGCGGGAACTGTGGCTCGTGGACGGCACGACCGTGGAAGATGGCGACATGTCGATATTGCTGGAGCTGCCCGCCCTGACCCGAGTCCATTTCACAAACCGCAAGCGCTACACCCACCGGCATGAAGACGTCCAGCAAACACTGCTGGCACGGTCGACGACGGGCGTCGGCGCGTTCGACAATGCCATGGCAGGCATGTGGTTCGAGACCCTCCAGGAACGAGAGCCCTTGAGTTGGGCGGGGACCACGATCCGGGACGCCCTGTCGATCCCACCACCGAAGAAACTTCCGGCGATCAACGCGCAGTATGCTGTGGCAAGCGCGGAGCTTGTGTCGCTCCTCAAGGGACGTCCGGGTCGAACGACGCATTATCCGCCAGAGCTGACCGAGTGGCTCAAATCACAGGCGCAACAGCCAGGCAGCGTCCTCGTCGCGAACGCCGTGCTCGCGCTCGAGCGCGTCGTTACTCCACCGTCTGGTCTGCTGGAGGTTTGGACCGAGCGCGGACAGGCCTCCGAGTGGCTGGCCGCGATCGACGACCTGAAGGCACGCATCGTTTCCTAACTCCTGAGGACTCGTCATGGGCACCTGGGACGCAGATAGCTTCGGCAACGATACCGCTTGCGACTGGACCTACGGTCTGGAGAAGGTCAAGGATCTGCGCTACGTCGAGCAGACCCTGGATCAAGTCTTGGCGTGCGGCAGCAACCAGTCCGTGCCCGCCGAGGTGGCAGAATGCGCGGTAGCCGCCGCCGAAGTGGTGGCCCGACTCAAGGGCAACTGGGGAATCGAGAACTCATACTCTGAGACCACGGACAAATGGGTGCGCTCACATCGTCTGACGCCTCCGCCGGCGCTGGTCGCCAAGGCCGTCGCGGCGCTCGAGCGGATTGTCGTGGCGCCTTCGGATCTGCTCGACCTGTGGCAGGAAGGAGAAGACGACGGCGGATGGGTGGACGCGGTCGCCGAGCTGAAGGCGCGCGTCGCGCGCTGATCACCGCTTCACCCGGTAAACCGGGATCTTCTTCGCCTTTCCTTTGACCTGAATCGGCTCGAGCGTCTCAACGGGCGGTTTCTTTTTCAGCTGCTGGTAGAACGGTTCCGAAATGAGGATCTCGTTGGCACCGGCCTTGCCGCACAGCCGGTAGGCGGTGTTCACGGCATCGCCGATCACGGTGTACTCGAGTCGCCGGTCGGA
>DASPYE010000240.1:0-25268 GCA_035636935.1 Candidatus Dormiibacterota bacterium
CGGGTCGGCTCCGATCGCGGTCATGTCCGGACCGTACCTGGCCAAGTACGACTTCATCAGCCCATCTGTCGGGTGGGCCCTGGTCCTCGATTACAGCACCTTCGTCACCAGCTTCGGGATCTTCAGGACAACCGACGGCGCAAGTCACTGGCAGCTGCAATACACGGGCCAGGGTGAGGGTGGTCAGACCTATATCCACTTCTTCGACCGCGAGCAGGGCTTGGTTGTCTACAGCGGCATCCTGTACCGGACCGTCGATGGCGGCGCGCACTGGCGGCACGTCGACGCCCCGGGGCGGTTATTCAGCTTCGCGAGCCCGACGCGTGGTTGGTCGTTTGGCTTCCAGCAAGACGTGTACGAGACACGTGACGGCGGCGTGACCTGGCTGCGGACGGGGAACCTGCCCGGCGCGGCGTTTCTTCCCCCCTACGGTGAGCCGGTGTTGGCCAACTTCCGCGAAACCGGCGAAGGGTGGCTCGGGGGTGGCTATCTCGAATCCCCGATCGTCTACCTCACTGTGGACGGGGCGGCCACGTGGCGGGCGATCGCGGTTCCGTTCCCCTCAGCTGCTCGTAGCCGCAGCTACCTGACAACCGTCTCCGTGGCGCCCGGCGGCCAGGTCGTGGTGTTGGTCGGCGACGACGCGACGCTCCTGGGTGCGTATGCCTCCGATGACCTGGGCAGGTCGTGGCGCGCGATGACATTACCCTCGACTCTTTCCACGTTCGCCGACCTGTCCTTCGTCGATGCGGTGCACTGGATCGCCCTTCGATCCGGTTACGTATACAAGACGGCGGACGCGGGTGCGAATTGGTCGTCCGTCACCGTCTCGGGGTTGCCGGACGACTGGCGATACCTGGAGGCGCACGCGATCGATTTGGATCATGCCTGGTGGTCGATGATCGCGACGGCGAGGTCGACCGACAGCGCTCTCGCCATGACCTCGGATGGCGGCCGGCACTGGAAGACGGTCAACGTGCCCAAGCCGACCTGAAGCCGGTTAAGAATTTGGCCTGGCTTTGACCTCCGACGGCGGCGTGCACCACCTACGCGAACGTTCCCAGGCCGGACTAAGCTGACCTGAAGGTCGGTATGGAAGCGGATCCCGATTCGAGTTCGTCGCGCGCCCGCGCCCAGCGTGCTGTAGCGACGATCGCCGTCTCTTTGATCGCCCTGGCCTTTACAGCCGTCGCCTACGTGCATCCGTCGCTGCCGTGGCCGGCCACCGCGACAAGCAAGAGTCCAACAGGCGCGCTGCAGAGCGCCTACAGCGTCAGCGCCATTGACTTCATCGACTCGAAGACAGGTTGGGTCGTCGCCCAGTTTCCCTCGGGCAACGTCGCCGTCCTTCACACGACCGACGGCGGCCTGGCCTGGACGCGACAGCTTTCCTTGCCCGGCAACGGCCACGCGCAGTACATCAAGTTCTTCGACACGATCGTCGGCTTCTTCGCCGTGCTCGGGGGCAGCCCCGTGCTCTATGGCACATATGACGGGGGCGCGTCTTGGACCGCGATGCCCACGTTGAGCCGCGGTGCATCACTGCTTTCGGTGTCGTTCATCGATTCCATTCATGGATGGATGCTGGCGCGACAGACGGGCGAGACACCAGGCTCGCCGCCGAACCTGTACCGAACGGAGGACCGCGGTCGGAGCTGGCTCAACCTCGGTCAGCCTCTCGCAGCCCCTGGGCAGGCGTATCAGGTCCGCTTTTCATCTCTGACCACGGGCTGGCTCGCTACTTCGGGGTCGGCGCCGTACGCCTACAGGTCCGAAGATCTCGGCGAAAGCTGGTCACCTGTGGCGCTTCCCTCGCCACGCGGCGGCTGGCCTGCGACAGGACAGTTCTTCGTCGGCGTTCAGCCGACGTCAGGAGGCGGCGCCCTCGCGTCGGTCGTCTATTTCCCGCCGGTCAGGGGCCGCAGCGGCGTGGGCGGCTCCATCCGCGCCTTTCCGCCTCTGACCGTCCGCGTTTTCGATGGCGGAAAGCCGGACACCTACACGTATACGACCGTCCTCGACCGGCTCTCGACCGGCGGCCGCGCCGGGGCTCAGGCGCCGAACGAGACCGTGCTCAGCACGGTGGACAACGGCACCAGCTGGACCCCGATCCGGCCACCCTCCGGCGTGGGTGCGATCGGCTACTTCGACGCCGCCGACTGGTGGTGGGTCGGCGCCGGGTCGCTGTCGAGAACCACCGACGGAGGCGTCAGCTGGACCAACCCCGAGAGCATCCGTGTCGTGGAGCCGTTGCCCGGCTCGTTGCAGCTTCTCGACGGCGCCCACGCCTGGTTCGCCGCCTCGGTGGAATCGCGTCCGGTGCTCGAATCGACGGATGACGCCGGACTTCACTGGCGGATCGTCTTGCTGCCGGCGGTCGCGGACAGCCCTCAGGCCTTGACGTAGGCGATCACGGCGCGCGCCTCGGCGACGACCCGGCCGTCGGCCTGCTCGACGGTCGTCTCGCAGAAAGCCAGCCGCTTGGTGCGATGCCGGACCGTCGCCCGAGCCACCAGCCGGCCGGGTTTCGCGGGCCGCAGGAAGTCGACCTTCAGGTCGGCGGTGACGGTGGTTTCCCCTTCCTCCGCGTGGGTGAACGCGACGGATGCGAGCGCTTCATCGGCGATCGTGGCGATAGCTCCCCCGTGGACGATTGGCCCGCGAGAGGTAGGAAATCCATGCGCCTCGGCAGTCATCGTGGCTTCGAGCACAAGCTTGCCGTACGCGACCTCCACGATCCTGGTCCCGATGTTGGCCACCATGCCGATCGCGGTCCACTCCTTGTAGAGCTCTGGCAGTGCGGCGACCCCGTACCGCAACTCCTCCGCATTCACGGGGAGGTGCCAGCTCTTCCCCATTCATGGCGAAGTGCCCGGCGCAACCAGGGGATGGGGCCCGCCGAGGAGCTCACGCGCCGAGTCCCCGGTGCAGCTCGATGAGCGGTGAGACCAGCCGGTAGCCCATCTGCTCGTTGATGCGCAGGATCGGCGGATTGTCGGCGTCGTTGTTCGTGCGCACCCGCTCGAATCCGGCCTCGATCGCCTGCCCCATCGATTCGTACTTCAGCGCGCGCGCTATGCCGCGGCCTCGCACGGCGCGCGAAGTCCCGGTGAACATCGTCCATGGCACACCGCGCACCACCGGGCAATCGAGGACCGAACAGCCGACGATCGCGTCGCCTTCGCGCGCGATCCAGAAATTCTCCTCGCGCACGCCCGGGTTCTCGAACCAGAATCGCATCCACTCGGCGAACGTCAGGACGCGCCACGGGACCGTGGTCGGGATGTCCTGCTCCGACTCGATCACAGTCGCGTAGAGCTTGCGGTACTTCTCCGGGTCGCTGTCCTCGGCGAGGACGAGCAGCTTGACTCCCAGGTCGCGCATATGCCGCCGGCACTCGTGGCGCGCGGCGAGGATCTCGTCACGGTGCTTCAGCAGGTCGAGCTCCGACATTCGCATCCTGCGGTCTTCGCGATAACCGAGGCGTTCCAGGGCGGCAGCCTCGAGCTTGAAGTCTTCGCGCACCCGCGCGACAGCGGTCGCCGCTCCTTCACCGCGGAGCCATTTCTCCGCGATCTCGACCAGCTCCGCGTAAAGCGAGTCGCTCCACGTGTCCGGATGCAGGGTCACGCGGACGGTGCCATAGCGCTTCTCCTCACCGTCCCAGAACTCGTGTGCCGCGCTTACATAAGCGATGGCCGCCCCATCGCGAAGAGCCACCTTGCGCATGCCCTTTTCCATCTCGTCGGTCATGCGCCACCAGTGCCGAAGCAGCACCGGATCGCGTGGTTCCTCGGGGTCACGCACGCTATCGAGGTCCGCGACCAGCGCCGCGTCGTCGAGCGAGGCCGGCCGCAGTTTGAGCTCCGAAATCGTCTCCGGCATATCTTTACTGGAAGGGTAAAGTCTGGAGGTTGATAGCGAGGCGCGTCGGTGAGAGGGTTGGGTTCGGCAGCCGTCGCAGCCGCGCCGTGCACCGGCTCGCACTTTCGCCCGCGTGCTGGGGTGTGAACGAGGATGGCGAATGGGGCCACCAGATCGACGCCGAGCGCGTCCTCTCTGAGGCCGCCGCTGTGGGCGAAGGCGCGATCACGGCTGGGCCGCCGGGATTTCTGCCCAACCGTAGCGATCAAGCCAGGTCCCTGCTCCGCCGCCAGCACGTGCAGGTTGTGGCCGGGCAGGTGCATGCGATCCTTCATCATCACGCCACGCGCGGACCGGAGCTCGCGCACATCGACGGCCACGCGCACTGGCTCGCGGCGATCGGCGCCGGCACCCTTGTTCTCTCCGCGATTCCGGAGCGATCGCCGAACGCGGCGCGGCCAGGGCCGCTCTCGAACGCGGAATGGGCGCATCTGCTGCACCTGGTCGGATCCGTCGAACACGTCTGCGCTCGCCACCGCCTGAAGCTCGCCGTGCAACCGCGCTTCGGCAGCACGATCCAGGGCCCCGAGGAGATCGAGCGTCTGCTGGTCGGATCCGAGGCAGGCGTGTGCCTCGACATCGCGCACCTGGTGATCGCGGGCGCGGACCCGGTCGAGGTCGTGGAGCTCGCGGCGGGGCGCATCCAGCACGTGCACCTGAACGACGTCGACCCCGATGCTGCGCGACGGGTGCGCGGAGGCTCGCTGGACTACAAGGAAGCGATCGCCCGCGGCCTCTACAAGCCGATCGGCGAAGGGGGCGCCAAGGTCGAGCGGGTGATCGACGCCTTGCGCACGTCGGCCTACCGCAACTGGTACACGCTGGAGCAGGAAACAAGGTTGGCGACCTCAGACGACCGGCCGCTCGGCCGGATCAGCCGCTCGCTGGAGTACGTGCTACCCCTGCTGAGCTGAGCGCTAGATGGTTCGGCCGGCTCCCGCCCAGTAAGGATCGCGCAGCTTGCGCTTGAGCAGCTTGCCCGCAGCGTCGCGCGGCAGCTCGTCGACGAAATCGATAGATCGAGGTTTCTTGAAGCCGGCGAGCCGGTCGCCGCAAAACAGAATTAGAGCGTCGGAGGTCACATCCATCCCAGGACGAAGCTCGACGACCGCCTTCACCAACTCTCCCCACTGGTCGTCGGGCACGCCGATGACCGCCACGTCCATCACGGCGGGATGCGCATGAAGCACCGCTTCGACTTCGGCGGGGTAGATGTTCATGCCGCCTGAGATGATCATGTCGATCCGCCGGTCGCAGATATAGAAGTAGCCCTCATCGTCCCGGTACGCGACGTCTCCCACCGAGAAAAATCCTTCGTGCAGGCTGCCGCGGGTGGCATCGGGCCGGTTGAAATACTCGGCGAGCCACGTGCTGCGGACCATGAGCTCGCCCGGCTCCCCAATCCCGGCCTCGGCCCCGTCCGCGAGCACGAGGCGGATCTCCTGGCCGGGCAATGCGGTTCCGCACGACCCGGGCTTGCGAAGCTGGTCTTCCGGCCGCAGCACGGTGTTGATGCCGGTCTCGGTCGCGCCGTAGAACTCCCACACCACCTGGCCCAAAATCGATTCGGCTCGAACCTTCAACGCGTACGGACATGGCGCCGCCCCCAGGATCACCGCTCGCAACGACGATGTGTCGCGCGGTCGCCTTTCCTGAGCGTCGACCAGTCGCTGCAACAGAGTCGGCGCCATGAACGTCGTCGTCACGCGATGGCGTGCGATCTCATCGAGCGCCACCTCAGCGTCGAACTTCGGCTGCAGGACCACGGTGGAGCCCAGGACCTGGTGCAGCGCCGAGAAGAACGCCACGCCGCTGTGGTAGCCGGGACCGCACACCAGGTGGACGTCCGACTGCGTGAGCTCGAAGGTGGCGATGACCTGCAGCACGTTGGCGATGTCCACGCCATGTGGCCTCCAGGCGCCCTTGGGGTTGCCTGTCGTGCCAGACGTATAGATCATCGACGCGCCAAGGCCCTCGCTCACTGAAGCGAATTCGTCCGCAGCAGAATCAAGCAGCTCCGCATAAGAAAGCCATCCCTGCGGCGCTCGATCACCTACGGCGACGAAGCGCATCTCGTGCTTGACTGCCCCGGTCGCGGCGGCCATCACCTCGACGTGGTCGGGTCCGGCGGCAGCGACCCTCGCGCCCGAATCGTTGAGCAGGTATGCGATCTCCGCGCCGCGCAGCCGGTAGTTGACCGGCACGATGACCATTCCCGCGCGTCGCAGCCCGTTGGCGATCTCCGCGCCTTCGACGGAGTTGAACGACATCCACGCGACACGGTCGCCTTCGCGGCATCCGAGTGAGGTGAACGCGTTGGCGACCCGGCTCGCCTGCCTGCTGAGGGTTGCGAAGTCAAGCACGCGGTCGCCGCAGATGACGGCCGGCTTGTCCGCCAGCGCTCCGGCGTGGTCAGCCAGAAAATCGAGACCCACGGACCTGATCCTAGGAGTGGCTGGGGCTCGGCGAAAGCGTGGGCGTGGGCTTGGCCGAGCACAAAGTGTTGCTTTCGAGGCCAAAGGTGAACGCCGCCGGTGTCACGCTCCCGGCGATCACCACGCGGTAGCGATAGCAGCCTCCGAGCATTGCCCACGTGTCGGTCGCGGCCCAGTGATGAAACACCACCGAGGCATTCATCGGCGGGTACTTCGACAGCGTGTCTGGCTGCGCGTCGGCGATCGATTCGAGGGGTGAGGTCTTCGACGAATCGAACTGCCAGAGATAGATCTTCGTCAGGGGGCGATTCGCAGGCGTGTCGGCCTTCGCCGGTAGCTTGGTCGCCGCGAGCAGCGCGTCCACCATCGCCTGCGGGCCTTTGGTCGCCTTCACCGACTCGAAGGTCAAGCCCGTGATCGCGCCAGACCAGGAGACCCCCACGACGGTTCCGCCGGCGAGGTGGCGCGACGCGGGAGGGCCGTCGGGCGCCGATGTCTTGTACAGCTCCACCTCGCCGTTGACCGCCACCGCAAGCTGCGTGCCGTCTGGGCTCCACGACAGCCCATCGGGGTGCGGGAGCTTGGAGTTCACGTGCTTGATGCCCTTGGCGGTAGGACTCGGCCGGACCGACGGCGTCGCCACCGTTGCGGCGCTCGTGCTAGGCGAGCCAAGCGGAAGCTCGCTGTTGATCGGCTCGATGACCGCGCCGTGATCGATGTTCGCGACCGCAACCATTGTCCCGTCGGGACTGAACGCAATTGGTCCGTCGTCTGCCCCGAGCCTGATCGGGAACGGATTGACCACGCCGGCATCGGCGTTGAGCCAGTACCAGGCTCCGGTCCCGAACGCGCGCACAGCCAGCAGCCCGGAGCTTCCCGGTGCCGCGCCTTCGGTGAAGAACGCGGTTTGCGCCGGCGGCTTCGACAGCACCTTCAGCGGTCCCGCGGGTTTCGTCAGGTCGAGCGCGTCGACTTCATAAGTCGTGCAACACCCGACGCTGAGACCGAGGTAGTGAGAGTTGGCGACAAGGCCGATCGGGCCTTCGCTCGTGGAGTCCATCGAAGCGGCGATCGGATCGATGGTGCCAGCGAACGGGTCGACGCGAAACAGCCAGTCATAGGGAACAACCCCGGCCGTGGTCCGTCTCTCTGGTGGCCGGTCGTCGTGGATCGTGAAGTAGAGGACGGGGTGGTTGAGTCCGGGAGCCGGGCCCCAGACCGGGCCGGCGACTCGAAAAGCGCCCCCGGCGGGGAGCGGAGCCACGATCGTCGACTTCCCGTTGGTTGGGTCGAGCACGCCGATGCCGGCCGCCGCGGCGTATGCGATCAACCCCTGGCTCATTCCGCCTGCCGATGCCGAGGGCGAGCCCGCCGGCGGTGCGCCCGCGCTGCTGCTGCACGCGGTCAGCAGGAGGCAGGCAAGGAGGGGCATTGGTTTGCGCACGCGAAGCCGCGATCGTAACGTCACGGAGTTACCCAACGACGCCGCCGTCGTTTGGCTACTCAGATGCGTAAATTCATCCTGGTGGCGGCGATCGGGCTACTTTCCGTTGCCTGCGGCGCAACGGGAATCGGCACCGGGTCGAACCCGACTCCGTCGCCATCGAGCCCAGGGCAGCGGTTTGACGTCACGGCGACCGATGTCGACCACGCGATCACGATCCGCTCCGGTCAGACGCTGGAGGTCGTCCTCCACGCTCCGACGGGGGTGAACAGCTGGACGCACCCGGTCTCGAGCGACGAGTCGGCGCTCGCCCCAATCGTCGATCCCGCGGCATCGGCCGCACGAGGAGTCACCCTGGCCGCCTTCCAGGCGAGAAAGGTCGGTGAGGTGGACGTGACGGCGACGGCTTCTCCGATCTGCTCACCAGGCATGGCGTGCCCGATGTATATCGCCCTCTATTCGCTGAAGGTGACGATCACGCCTTAGCGGGCGCGCCGGCGGCGCGGAGCGTCGCGGCCACCGCGTCGAGCTGGGCGCGCGGGGGCGGGTGCTCGTACGCCTGGGGGAAGGTGAGCCCGAACCCATCTTTGGGGTAGCGCGGGATGACGTGAACGTGGAAATGGGGGACGTCCTGGTAAGCGGCCTCGCCGTCCATCACGAGGAGGTTCACGCCGCTCGCGCCGAGCGCGTGGCGGGCGACCTCGGCAAGCTTGCGGGCGATCCAGAACGTCCGCATCGCGGCCGTCTCGTTGATGTCCGTCATCAGCACCGCGTGCTCGCGGGGCAGCACGAGCATGTGGCCGTGGGTGATGGGCTGGACGTCCATGAAAGCCACGACGGTGTCGTCCTGGTATGTCCAGCTGACCGGCGACTGGCCGCGAATGATCGCGCAGAACACGCACTGGTCGCTCATGCCGCGAAGAGCTTAAACGTACGTTCAGGAATCCGAGTCGGTTTCAGGCTTCCCTTCCCCGCTCGCCGGGGAAGGTGACCCGGCCGCGGAAGCGGCCCGGTCGGATGGGGACTCCGGAACCGAAGCAACATCACTCGCCGGAAAAGATGACCCGGCCGCGGAAGCGGCCCGGTCGGATGGGGACTCCGGAACCGAAGCAACGTCACTCGCCGGGAAAGATGACCCGGCCGCGGAAGCGGCCTGGTCGGATGGGGACTCCAGAACGGAAGCACCGGCCCCGGATGGGGACACCAGGACGGAAGCACCGGCCCCGTTGGTCGCAGCCTCGGCCTCCACCGGCAGCGGCTCAGACCCGTTCGCCGAGATCGCTGCGTCGCCGTTGACCGCGACCTCGCCTTGCACGCGGGGGCCGCGGCGGCGCCTCCGCGCCCGGCGGTCGCCGCGGTGCGGCCGGGACAGGCGCTGCACCTGGGACCGGATACCGACCCGCTGGCAGGCTGTGACCACGGCGCCGACTCCTGCGACCAGGCCTTCCTCCTTGCAGTGCTCAAACAGAGGACCGAAGAGCTCCGGGGCGCCTCCGATCACGGTTTTGGAGTCACCGACGATCACGAGCAGCTTCTTGGCCCGGGAGATCGCGACGTTGACCCGGTTAGGGTCGTTGAGGAAGCCGATCGCAGCGCGGTCGTTGGATCGCACGAGAGAGAGGATCACGCCGTCCGACTCGCGGCCTTCGAAGGCGTCGACCGACTCGATGTCGTCGGGCGGGACGATGCCTTTCAGCGATCCCTGCAGGCGGTTGACCTGGGAGTTGTACATCGCGATCACGGCGAGCTTGGCCTTGCGCACGCGCCGCCGGATGATCGACGTGATGTCCTTGCACAGCGCGACCTCGAACTCATTGGCGACGGATCTCTGCGCGTCGCGGTACTCGTCCTGGGCGCCGGTGTCGACCCAGACCAGCTCGCGATCGAACGGCCAAGGCAGCGGCATCCGCGGGTGCGGCGCCTCGTGGATCAGCTTGCCTTCATAGAAGAGGTCGGACACCACGCGGCCGATAGGCTCGCGCATCCGGTACTGGCGCGGCAGCATGATTCGGGACCCTCCCGGCACCTTGTCCCACACCCAGCCGTAGAAACTGTCGTCGCGGACGACCTCGTCGAGCGGCTGCGAGATCTTGAACGTGGACGCCGCCTCTTCCATCACGGGCGGGAGCTGGTTGAGGTCGCCGATCATGACCCAGCGCTTGGCCAGGGGCATGAGTGCCAGCGCCTCGTTGGCTCGCACCTTGTTGGCCTCGTCGAGGATGAGCCAGTCGAAGACCTTGAACCGGAGCCGGGAGTCGATCGTGAGGCGGTTGCAGGTGCCGGCGACCAGGTTGTACGGCTCGAGGTCATCGCTCTCGACGAGGGTTGGGCGCAGCCGGCGGGGAACCTTGCCCGGTTCCGCGATCCGCGCCTGGCGCACGTGAGAGAAGCCGAGCAGGCGCTCCTGACCGGTGTCGACGGCGTCGTTGGAGTGCGAGGACATGAGGATCGATGCGTTGGGATTGCGGCCGAGGATGCGGCGGATCGACTCCACGATGGCGGTCGTCTTGCCCGTGCCTGGAGGGCCCTGGATGAGGTAGAGCTGCCCGGGCCGCATGCCCATCACGCGGGCGACCGCTTCGGCCTGCTCTGTGTTGGGATCCGGAAGGTGGTGGGCCTTCTTGCCGTCCAGGGGGACTTGAGGCGGGGTACCAAGCCAGCCCGGGTCAGCCAGCTCCGCGGCCAGGGCGCCGGTGCGCGGGCTGCCGATCTGCAGCTGGCGGATGACCGAACGCTGGGCTTCGAACATCTCGACGCTTGCGGTCGGCAAGACGATGCCTTCGTCGGGCAGGGGGTCGTAGCGGCGGAAGCTGACCCAAAGGTTGGAGCCCTGGATCCGGTCCAGCGACATCCCGCGGTACTCGGGGAAGCCGGCCGAACGTACGGTCAGCGAGTCGATGCCCCGGTAGATCCGGCCATCGGCGTCGTCGGCGAGGTGAAGGATCGCGCGCACGTACTCGCCGCCGCGCATGTCCTCGCCGCAGTTCGGGCAGTGGATGCCGTTCGAGGTCGGAACCTCGGTCTCGCACTTGGGGCACTCGATCCACTGTTCGGTCGCCTCGTAGCGGCGTACGGCCGCCTCGGCGAGCTTCTCGCGGTAGTCACGGAGGTGCTCGATGAACCGCATCGTCGAGTCGAGGAGGGAGTGGGCCTTGGCCTGCTCGCGAAGCACGATGGCCGTGAAGCCTTCGAGGTCGCCATCCCACTCCTTGACGATGTGCAGCTCCTGGTAGCCGAGCCGCAGCCGGTTCTTCTCCATCTCGTACGCGCCCTCTAGCTCCTGCCAGTCGCTGATCTCGAGGGCGAGGCCCATCGGCGTCCGGCCGAGCTTGCCCGTGATCAGGGTGGAGCTGACCTGGCCGATGAATTCGAGCGGCTTTTCCGGCTTGATGACGTTGTAGGTGCCGTCGATGAGCTTCTGCTCCTGGAGCACCTGGCGCAGCAGCTCCGCGCCTCCGTGGGCTTCCAGCGCCGTTACCTTGGCGGCGGCGGGCGTGCCGGGACGGACGCGGATGCCCAGGCGTCCGGTCTGGATCTCCTCCCCCGGTATATCCGGGTTCCAGAGAGGCAGGACGTCGCCGGGTATGGGCGTGCTCATACCAGGCGAGGCCAGAGGTTGGTACGGGTGAGGCGTGTGATGGGGGTCAAGGCAGATTAGGTGGGGTCCCCAGGCGGGACCTAGCGCCCCAACGGGCAGGGCCTACGTTACCACACCGCGCGCGGAGTGCCTGCGGAGTGCCGGTAAACGCCCTCACCCTCGCCCTGTCCTCCGAGTGGGAGAGGGGCTTTCCCTTCGTCCTCTCGTCGGAAGTGCGCCCTGCACGCGCCCGGCCCCATGAGGGGAGAGGGACGTGCCACATTTACACGGCGATGTGGAAGAACCGGCTCAAGCCGTATGACCAGCTCTCCGGCGAGGAGGTCAACGTCATCCACGAACAGGCGATGACGATCCTCGAGGAGATCGGCGTCGACTTCCTGCACGAGCGGGCGCGGGACCTCTTCGCCAAGGCGGGGATGCGAGTCGAAGACAATCGCGTGCGCTTCGAGCGCGCCTTCGTCCTGGAACAGGTCGCCAAGACACCCGCGACTTTCGACCTGCAGGCGCGCAACCCGGCGCGCTCCGTGGTCCTGGGCGGCGACAACGTAGTCACGGCGCCGGTCTACGGGCCGCCCTTTATCACGGACCTGGAGCGCGGCCGGCGAGGCGCCACCATCGAGGACTTCACCAACTTCGACAAGATGGCCCAGGCGGTGGAGCAGATTCATTGTGCTGGCGGCACGACGGTCGAGCCTGAGGATCTGCCACTCGGCACGCGCCACCTCGACATGGTCTATTCGCACATCCGCTGGACCGACAAACCGTTCATGGGCAGCGTGATCTCGGACGAGAACGCGCGCGACACGATCGAGATGGCATCCATTCTCTTCGGCGGCCGCGAAAGCATCGAGAAGACCCCCGCGGTCATCAGCCTGATCAACGTCAACAGCCCGCTGCGCTACGACGACCGGATGCTGGGCGCCCTGCTCGAATACTCAGACGCAGGGCAGCCGGTGATCGTGACGCCTTTCTTGATGGCCGGCGCGATGTCGCCGATGGGCCTTGCCGGCAGCATCGCCCAGCAGACCGCGGAAGCGCTCGCCGGGATCGCGCTGGTCCAGCTCATCCGCCCCGGCACTCCAAGCGTCTACGGATCGTTCCTGACCAACACGGATATGCAGTCGGGCAGCCCGGCGTTCGGCACGCCGGAGTCGGCGATGGGCATCCTTGCGAGCGCCCAGATGGCGCGTCATTACAACCTGCCCTTCCGCGGCGGCGGTGCGATGACATCGTCGAAGGGACCAGACGCCCAGGCCGCATACGAATCGATGATGTGCATGTGGCCGACCATCCTCGGCCGCGTCAACTTCGTTCTCCACGCCGCGGGTTGGCTGGAGAGTGCGCTGCTCGCGTCGTACGAAAAGTTTGCGATCGACGTCGAGCAGCTTCGGATGTTCGAGTGGTTCCTGGGCCACGGACTGCCGGTCGACGAGGAAGGTCTTGCGATGGACGCGTTGCGCGAGGTTGGCCCGGGCGGTCACTTCCTGGGCGCCGAGCACACAATGCGCCACTATCGGACGGGTTTCTACCGGCCGTGGATCTCGTCGACCGAGAACTACGACCGCTGGCAGCGTTTCGGGTCGCGTACCGCCGATATGGTGGCCTCCGAGAAGTGGAAGCAGCTCCTGGCGGAGTACCCGGACCCCGGCATCGATCCCGCGGTCGACGAGCACCTGAAGGAATTCGTCGCCAGGCGAAAAGGGGAGCTTGGCGACTCCCCCTGAGTCGCGCCCTGAGGCGCGACTCGCGAATAGCCAGTCGCGCGCGCGGGAGCGCCTCGGTTATCTGCTGGGCAAGCTCGCGTCGGGCGAGCCTGCGCCGGCCAGCGGGTCGGCGGCCGCCGCGGTGCTTGCGGTATCTGCCGCCCTGCTGCAGAAGGTTGCGGTGCGATCAGACAAGTGGAACGGTGCGCGCTCGGCCCACGAGAAGGCGGAGGCTTTGCGCCTGCGCGCCGAGGAGCTCATCGAGCTCGACTCGATCGGATTCCTCGAATTCCTCGACGCCACCCGATCGGGTCGTGACGCCATTGGCGCCCGCGACAAGACCATCGACACGCCGCTGGAGATGGCCCGGTCCGGCGTCGCGGTCGTCAAGCTTGCGCGCGACCTCGAAAGCAACGGCAACCAAAACCTGCGCGCGGACGCGGTCGCGGCGGCGACGCTGGCGGCTGCGGCGGTAAACGTCGCGGCCATGCTGGTCGACGTCAACATCGGGCCAGGCGCGGCTGACCCGCGAAGAGCCGAGGCGCAGCGCCTGCTGCGCGCCGTCAGCGCGTCCGCTGACCGGCCAGCCGTTCGAGGCCGCGTAGATGATTCCGGTCGTGCTCGAGGGCGATCTCGAGATAGCGATCGACCGACACGTCCCCGTACTTCTCGTGGCGGCCCGTCAGAACGCGACGGTCGCCGTCCAGGGTCCTGACGTAAGCGATGAGGCGCTCGCGAGACGCGCGCCATTCGTCGAGTGCGTTCTCCAGCTGGATCCCGCTGAAGTCGGTGTCGTCGTTCGTGTAGACGTCAAAGCTGGGATTCTCGCCTGAAGCTATGGCCCGAATCCTCGGCTCGTAGCACTCGCGTTCCGTAGCGGCGAGGTGCGCCGCGATGTCCCGCAGGTTCCACGCGCCGACCCGCGCGGATGAATCCTCGGCGGAGACCTGCAGCATCACTGTCATCAGCCGCTGGCTGTTCGTGAGCCGCTCGAAGATGTCGTCGTCGCTCATGACTCTTCCGGGTTGAGGAGTCGCGACCGCGGGTTGGCGGCGGTGAGCTCGTCGATGAGCTGCTTCACCACCGCAGCGGGAGCGCCGTCCAGCTCCTGGACCGGCCCCCACTTCCAGCCGTCGAGGTACGCGTCCATCTCTGTGGAGCCGTCCTTCATCGCGTAGGCGTCGATGGCGGCCTGGAAGTAATCAGGAAGCATTCTCTTGACCTCCGCGTCGCCATCCCATGCCTTCACCTGGGAGGGGATGTGCTTCCAGGACATGATCTGATAACTAGCCATCTATCTATGCCGGTCAAGAAACGACCATATCGCGTCTCCGGCGTCGAATTGCCGGCTCGTGACACCCATGTCCTCGACACTCCCAATCGGTTCGCCACCAGGCCAGGCATGGCCACCTCCGCTCACGGCGTAGCCGCCGACTTCGGTTCCTGTTCGACAGCCTGAATAGCTCATGGTGATCACCGACGTGTTGTCGTGAGCAGAATCGACGAGGCTGCCGATCGTGGCCGTCTTCGAGCATCCATCGAGCCTTGCCCAGAACGCGAGCGTCTCCGTGAAAGAAAGAAACCCGTCTGCCCCGGGGACGCCATGGTAGTCAGCAATCGGGTCACCTGTACCGTGTATTCCGAACACCGAAATTGGTCTTGAGGGCGAGCAGGCCGCCGACGTGTTTCGTCGCATCAGGCCGGCGACCGGGACGATCCCAATCAGCCGGTCGGCGAATGAACATCCGAGGAGCTCGGTGAGAATTCCTCCGTTGGAGATGCCGGTGGCCACCACCCTGGACGTATCAAGGCCATAGGTAGGCCCAACGATGTCGAGGAGGGTGCGGACGAAGGCGACGTCGTCGATTCCGGCTTGTTGCGCGGGCGTGTTGCCGCCTGGCACGGCCCAACTCTGCCCATACCCCTGAGGGAACAAGACCGCGAATCCATGGCCGTCAGCCACCGCGGATAGATGCGTGACACGGCTCATCTGGCTTGCCGTCATGGGGTAGCCGTGAAACGCGATGACGATTGGGGTGGGTTTGAGGCGGGCGGACTCTGGAGGCAGATGGAGGACATACGACCTCGCGAAGCCACCTGCTTGAACCGTGCCGTCGATGTCGTGGCCGCCTCGCCCGCCTTGGCTTGGCGATCCGGCGCTGCGAGGTCCCGGGGGTGCCGAGGTTCCGCACGCGACGGCGAGCGCGACCACGATGAGGAGAGCGTTACGCGTTGATGAGACGGGCAAGCCGATCTTCGAGTTCCCCCAATCCCACATCGTTGATCTCCAGGGGCAGGTCCAGGTAGGCCGCGATTTCTCGAGCCTTGTCGGCAAGCCGTGGATTGGGGACCTGGCGCAGGTAGAGCAGCGCCTCGTAGTTGCCGAACACCATTGATTTCAATTCTGGGTCGCGGTCGAGCCCCAGCCCCTTGATCACGGCGCGGTCGAAGTTGCGGACCAGCCAGTCGGTGAGGAAGAACGTCCCAGGCTTGGCGTCCGCGATCTTTTCGAACGGTTGCGCGCCGGCGAACATCTCATAGCAGTGCGGCCCGGGCACACGCTCAGCGCCGAGCTCGTCGAGCAGAGGCTCGAGCTTGCCCCTCGTCCCGCAATCGCCGTAGACGACGACGAGCTTGGAGTAGTCGGGACGCAACCTTTGCAGCTTCTCCCGCAGCTCGTCGACGATGCGCGACGGATACAGGTGCAGCATCGCCGACAGCCCATAGACGTCCACGTCCCAGCCGCGACGGTCGACGATGTCCTTCACCTCGCGCCCGAGCGCCCCGCAGATCACCAGCGCGGTGGCGCTCAAGAGACTGTCTCCAGCTGCGGAAAACCGAGCACCGAGATGAACGAATCGTTGAAGTCCGTGCGGCCCGACAGCTCCACATATTCGATGCGCGACGGCAGCTCAAAGGCGACCTGTCGCTCGCGATACGACAGAAGCGCGATCTTGGCGCCCTCACCGGCGGAGTTGCCGACGGCGATGATGCGGTCGACGTCGACCGGAGGCACGAGCCCGATCACCTTGGCGCTCTCGGGGTTCAGATAAGAGCCGAAAGATCCTCCGAGGAGAACCTCATCGAGGGCGCCGGCGGTGACGCCGAGGATGTCCATCAGCACCTTGATCCCCGTCGCGATCGATCCCTTGGCGAACTGCAGCTCCCGGATGTCGCGCTGCGTAAGAAAGACGCCGTCCGCGAGCAAGAAGGCGCGCATCCCGTCGATGTCGATCAGCCTGTCGGCAAGCGGGTGGTCAGGCACGTCGCCTGGCAGCTTGAGCCGGCCGGAATGATCCATGAGGCCCGCGAGCAGGAGCTGCGCGACCGCATCGACGAGGCCTGAACCGCAGATGCCTTCGGCAGGCACGTCGCCGCCGATGATCTGCAGCTCCACCCGCTCGCCGAGCTGGACTCCTTCAATCGCGCCCACGGTCGCGCGCATGCCGCACTTGATCTGGCTGCCCTCGAAGGCCGGGCCGGCCGGGGCCGCGGTGGCCAGCGCGCGCTCGGCGCTGCCCAGGACGATCTCGCCGTTGGTGCCGACGTCGACGAACACGCGCAGCTTGTCCTCCCGGAGAACACCGGTCGCGAGAATGCCCGCCACGATGTCGGCGCCGACGTACGCGCCGAGCGCCGGGAGCGTCTGCACGTAGCCGTGAGGATGGATGTGCAGACCGAGCTCACCTGCGTCCACCGTCAGCTGTTCCATGAATGCCGGTGTGAACGGCATCATCGAAAGTGGGCTTGGGTCGACACCCAGGAGGAGGTGCAGCATGGTTACGTTGCCGACCACGACCGCCTCATATGTCTGCATCGGCGAGATCGCGGCGTCGCGGTAGAGCTCCGCGAGGACTGAATTCATGGTCGAGATGACCGCGAGCTGCAGCTCGTGGATCGCCTCCGGGCCGTTCATGCCGTGGCTGATCCGCGAGATGACGTCGGCGCCGAACGGAGCCTGGCCGTTGAGCGTCGAGGTGACGGATGCCGCCATCCCCGTGCGCAGGTTCATGAGAGTTCCGACGAGGGTTGTCGTGCCGACGTCGAACGCGACCCCGTAGCACTGATCCGTGGTGTCGCCGGCCTCGACCGCGACCAGGTGCTCGCCCGCGAGGACCGCTGTGACGCGGAAGTTCGCCTCGCGAAACACCTGGGGCAAGGTGCGAAGCACCGCAACGCCGGCGACCATGTCGTGGCCTTCCTCGGTGAGCGCATCCCTCAGGCGGGCGAGATCGCTCCGCTGGTCTTCGAGCGAAGGTTCCTGGAGCTCGAAGTAGACCTTGCGAACGTTGGGGTCGAGGATGACGAGCCTGCCGAGCCCCATCGTCGCCGCCTTGGGCACGCGTAGCAGCTGCGGCACCTCGCACGTCATGTCTTCGTAGATGTGCGCCTGGCACGAAAGCCGCCACCCATCCGCGATCTCTTGCGGCCGCAGCTGCCGGTGATCCGCGGTTTCGGCGTCGGCAATGCCTTTGCTCACGCGGACCTTGCACTTGCCGCACGTGCCGCGGCCGCCGCAGGTGGAGTCGATGGGCAGGCCGATCCAGTGCGCGGCGCTGAACAGCGTGGTGCCGGGTGGCACGCGCGTGGTGCGGTCGAAGGGCAGATATGTGACCTCGAGCTTCCTCTGGATCACGACGACGCTCTGAGTGCCACGTCGGCGCGGTAGGTGGAGATCCAGCGCATCGCGTACTCGTCGTGGCCCAGCAGCAGGTCTCCGGCGAGGATCGCACGCCGCACCTGGGCTTCCAGGGGGTTGGTGATCGCGCAGGTGAGGCCGGCGTGCATCGCCAGGGGCAGGAACGCTGCGTTCACCGCCGCGCGATCCGGAAGGCCGAACGAGACGTTGGAGGCGCCGCACGTCATGTTGTTGCCGAGCTCGTCGCGGATCAATCGCATCGTCTGCAGGGTGATCAGGCCGCAGGTGGGGTCGGCGGCAACCGTCATCGCAATCGGGTCGATGATCACGTCCTCCTGCGGGATGCCGTGGTCGGCCGCCCGTTGGACGATGCGGCGGGCGAGCGCAAGGCGCTCCTCCGGGACCATCGAGATCCCGGTCTCGTCGTTCGCCATGCCGATGACGGCGGCGCCGTGCTTCTTGACCAGCGGGAGGATGCGTTCCATGCGCTCTTCCTCGGCCGTGACGGAGTTCACGAGTGCCTTGCCTTGGTAAGCCGAAAGGCCTGCCTCCAGCGCCTCGATGATCGACGAGTCGATGCAGATCGGCACGTCCGTCACCTGCATCACGGCCTGGATCGCGGCGACCAGGAGCGCCGGCTCGTCGATCGCCGGGATTCCCGCGTTGACGTCCAGCATCTGGGCGCCCGCCGCGTCCTGGGCCTCGGCGTCGGCGCGGACCCGGTCCATCACGCCTTCCTTCATCTCGGCGGCGAGGACCTTGCGTCCGGTCGGGTTGATCCGTTCGCCGATGATGACGAAAGGACGATCACCCGAGATCACGACCTCGCGACCGCGCGAGGAGACGCGGGTTTCCATCAGGAACTAACCCTTGCGGAGCGTCTCGTCGATCTTCATCACGGCCTGCTCCAGAGCCTGCGCCCCTGGCGAACTGGCGCTCCGGTCGCCGACGAGCTGCTTGGCCATCCGGGTCGCCATCGACGCGTCGGGTGCGTAGCTGTCCGCCCCGACGTGCTTCGCGTACTCCTGGGTTACCGGCGCGCCGCCAACCGCCACGTGCACCTTGTCGCGCAAGCCGGCCTTCGTCAGGGCTTCGATGTTGGCCTTGAACATCGGCATCGTAGTCGTCAGGAACGCGGAGAAGCCGACCACGTCGGGCTTGTGCTCCTCGACCGCCGCGACGAACTTCTCGGGCGGCGTGTTCACGCCCAGGTCGAAGACCTCGAACCCGGCACCCTCGAGCATGATCACGCACAGGTTCTTGCCGATGTCGTGGATGTCGCCCTTGACGGTCCCGATGACGTAGCGCCCGACCGGCTGCGCACCGGTCTCGGCGATAAGTGGGCGGAGGATCACGAGCGCGCCCTGCATCGCTCGCGCCGCGATGAGCATCTCGGGGACGAAGAAGTCGCCTTTCTCGAAACGGCGGCCGACCTCCTCCAAGGAGGGGATCAGGGCCTTGAACAGGATGTCCATCGGGTCCATGCCGAGGGCCAGGGCTTCCTCGGTCAGGGTTTTCACCTCCGGCGCATGGCCGTTGAGCGTGTGCTCGAACAGGCCGGCGCGGATCTCCTCTTCGCGGCTCACCTTGCTGAGCATCCTACGTTCCCACGACGTTGCGCGCAACGGATAATGTTGCGCTATGGGCAACGACACCGGGGTCCGCGCGGTCGATCGCGCGATCTCGATCCTGGACGTGCTCGCCCAAGGTGGAACCCGAACCGGGGCCGAGATCGCTCGCGAGCTGCACGTGCATCGCTCGACCGCGCTTCGGCTGCTTGGCACCCTCGAGCGCCACGCACTCGTCGAGCGCGACCAGCGCACGGCGCGCTACCGCCTTGGGCGGCGCCTGCCCCAGCTTGCCAGCGTCGTCACCGGCGAGTTCGACCTCCGCTTTGTCGCGCGGCCGGTCTGCGAACGGCTGGCGGCGGCGGTGGGAGAAACCGCCACGCTCGACCTGCTGGTCGGCGACGTCATCGTCCCAGTCGAGCAGGCGACTGCGTCGACCTCGGTCGTCAGCGTGAACTGGCTCGGCCGTCGCACGCCGGTGCACTGCACGGCAAGCGGAAAGGTGATCGCCGCGTTCGGCAAAGACGCGATCCGCGAGCGATTGCTCACCCTTCCCCTCGACCGCGTGACGCCGAACACGATCACTGACCGCGCGAGGCTCGAGGCACAGCTCGAGGACGCTCGGCACGCAGGGGTGGCACGGACGCACGAGGAGCTAGAGGTCGGCCTCGACGCGATAGCCGCCCCGGTTTTTGGTGTGGATGGAGAAGTCGTCGCGGCGCTGGACGTCTCCGGACCATCGCACCGACTTCGCAATCGTCCGGATCTCGACCGGCTGACGCGCGAGGGGGCGGCGGACCTGTCCCGCCGCCTCGGCTACCGGGGCAAGCGCCTTGAAACCTAGTGGCCAGGCGCGTTTAAACGCCGGCTAACTGAAATCAACCACACGAGCGAACGGTGTCCTTGCATCGTCGGCAGGGAATACCCATCATTGCTCTGTTCAACTGGGTCGCACAGCCCGCACGGGCCGAATTTGGAGGGGATCGAAGGATGAAGTTGGGTAGTTTGACTCGCCACCTCGGCCTGGCCGTCGTGGCACTGGTCGTCGTCGCGGCGTGTGGCAGCAGCGGTGGCGGCGGCACCGCCAGCTGCAGTGGAGCGAAGACCGCAAAGTCCGCTGCCGACTGCGGTGGCATGGACGCTCTCGTGAAGGCCGCTCAGGCGGAGGGCAAGCTCAACGTGATCGCGCTGCCGCGCGACTGGGCGAACTACGGCGCCATCCTTGACGGCTTCCACGCCAAGTACGGCATCGCCATCACCTCTGACAACCCCGACGGCAGCAGCCAGCAAGAAGTGGATGCGATCAAGCAGCTCGGCAGCACCAGCCGCGGCCCGGATGTCGTCGACGTCGGCATGGCGGTTGCACTTGCGAACACAAACCTCTTTACCCCTTACAAGGTCGCCACCTGGGCTGACGTCCTGGACAGCCAGAAAGAGTCCACAGGCCTTTGGATCCAGGACTACGGCGGATTCATGTCGATCGGATACGACTCGAGCAAGGTCCCCGAGATCAAGGCCTTCGACGACCTGTTCGGTTCCCAGTTCAAGGGCAAGGTGGCACTGAACGGAAACCCGAAGCAGGCAAATGCAGCCTTGAACGGCGTCATGATGGCCAACCTCGCGGAGGGCGGCTCCCTGGACGATGTCAGCAAGGGCGTCGACTTCTTCAAGCGCCTGAAGGCGGCCGGCAACTTCTCCAAGACACAGGCGACGACCGCGACCGTGAAGAACGGCACGACCCCCGTCGTCTTTGACTGGGACTACCTCTCCGCCGCGCACGGCAAGGACGTCCCCACGTGGAAGGTCTTCGTCCCGAGCAACGCGATCCTGGGCGGCTACTACGCCCAGGCCGTAAGCAAAGACGCCCCTCACCCGGCCGCCGCGCGGCTGTGGGAGGAGTACCTCTACTCCGACGAGGGCCAGAATCTCTGGCTGAAGGGTCTCGCGCGTCCGGTTCGCCAGGCGGCGATGCAGAAGTCCGGAAAGATCGACTCGGCGGCGGCGGCCAAGCTGCCTCCTGTAAACGGCACGCCTCAATTTATGAGCGACGCCCAGTCCACCGCGGCGAAGAACTACGTCGTTGCGCACTGGGACGCCGCGATCGCTTGACGGTCGCCGGAAGTCCGGCTGTAACAACCAACGTCGGCCGCCCTTTTCTGGGCGGCCGACGGCTCTCTCTCGCCTGGGTCGGCGCCGTCCCCTATCTCACGTACGTCGGTATCTTCCTGGTCCTGCCGTCGGTGATCATCGGGATCGGCGCCTTCCTGGACGCCAACAACGTCTTCACGCTCGACAACTTCCGCAACCTGTCGCGCTCCTACGTCATCAAGGCGAGCATCGACACCACCGTCCTCTCGGCTATCACCGCCCTCCTGGGCGCCATCTTCGGAGCCCTCCTGGCGTACGCGATCGTCACGGGAAGCCAGAGCGGCATCCTCCGGCGCCTCACGGTCTCGGCATCGGGCGTCCTTGCCCAGTTCGGAGGCGTGACGCTGGCGTTCGCGTTCATCGCCAGCATCGGGCCGGCGGGGTTTGTCTACCTCTTCGCCCAGAGCCACGGTTTTGACTTTTACAAGCAGGATCTCTGGCTGTTCGAGATCCCTGGCATCGAGCTGGTGTACCTCTACTTCCAGATCCCGCTGATGGTCCTCGTCTTCCTCCCCGCGCTCGACGGCATCAAGCCGCAGTGGCGCGAAGCTGCAGAGAGTCTCGGCGGCAACACATGGCACTACTGGCGTCATGTCGCCGGCCCTCTCCTCTTTCCGGCTTTCCTTGGCTCGGTCCTGCTCCTGTTCGCGAACGCGTTCTCCGCCTACGCGACGGCCAACGCCCTTGTCGGCCAGGGACAGCCCGTGCTGGCGCAGCAGATCGCGGGCGCGCTCAGCAGCGAGGTCGGCGCCTACGAGCCCGGCTTCGCCAAGGCGATCGCGATCGAGATGATCGTCATCGTCACTCTCGTGACGGTCCTGTACACGCTCCTGCAGAGGCGGACCGCGCGATGGCTGTAGCGGCGCGGAGCATCCAGCGGACCCGCTGGATCAAGCTGCAGGCGTTTCGCTACGTCATCTTCGCGCTCGCGGCGATCTTCTTCCTCGTCCCGCTCGGTGCCATGGTCGAGTTCTCGACCAGGGCCAACGACGGCTCGCGCACCTTGGAGTACTGGAAGGCAATACCTTCTTATCCCGATCTGACCGGCGCGATCGTCGCCTCGCTGCAGCTGGCGGTGATCACCTCGGTCGTGATGCTCGTGCTCCTCGTACCGACGATGGTCTGGGTACGCCTCAAGCTGCCGCGCCTCACCCGGATCATCGAGTTCATGTCGCTTCTGCCACTGACGATCCCGGCGATCGTGCTCGTCGTCGGTTTGTTCCCGATGTACATCTGGTTG
Organism: Candidatus Dormiibacterota bacterium; assembly: GCA_035636935.1. GTDB lineage: Bacteria > Chloroflexota > Dormibacteria > Dormibacterales > Dormibacteraceae > 40CM-4-65-16. The sequence continues at coordinate 22,700 of DASPYE010000240.1, forward strand.
AACAACAACTTCAGCGACTCGATCCTGACGCTTTCGCTGGCGTACGTCGTGCTGGTTCTTCCCTACTGCTACCGGGCCATCGATGCTGGCCTCGGTGCCATCGACGTCAAGACGCTGACCGAGGCCGCACGAAGCCTGGGCGCCAGCTGGTTCACTGTGATGTGGCGCGTCATCGTGCCGAACATCTCGAACGCGATCCTCAACGCGACCCTGCTGGCCGTGGCCCTGGTGCTCGGCGAGTACACCATCGCCAACAACCTGCTGTACAACAACCTGCAGGTCGAGCTTGTGCACCTGGCCCGCGAAAACGCCGGGGTCTCGATCGCGGTCGCGGTGGCCGCCTTGTTGTTCGCGTTCGCGCTGCTCGTCGTCCTGGCCTTCGTCGGCGGCAGAGGTCGTCGCGTGCACCACGACCCGGCCTCGACCCTCGGGTCGCCTACGATCACGTCCATATGACCGAACGTTCCGGGGTTGAGGTCAGGCTCGAGAATCTCGTCCGCCGCTACGGCACGGTCACCGCGCTCGACGGCCTGTCGCTGACGCTTGCGCCGGGCGAGCTCGTGGCCCTGCTCGGGCCTTCCGGCTGTGGCAAGACCACGGCGTTGCGCTTGCTCGCGGGACTCGAAGAGGCGGACGAGGGCCGGGTCGTGATCGGAGGCAACGACGTGACCGGCCTGCCCGCGAACCGGCGCAACATCGGAATGGTCTTTCAGGCCTACTCGCTGTTCCCCCACATGGTCGCGTGGGAGAACGTCGCGTTCGGCCTGCAGATGCGCCGCGTCGGCGTGGCCGAGCGCAAGAAGCGTGCCCTCGACATGCTCGAGCTCGTCGGTCTCGGTCGCTTCGCCAACCGCTACGCCAACCAGATGTCCGGCGGTCAGCAGCAGCGCGTCGCGCTGGCCCGCGCGCTCGCCATCCAACCTCAGGTCCTCCTACTCGACGAACCACTCTCAGCGCTTGATGCGAAGGTTCGCTCGAGGCTGCGTGACGAGATCCGCCGCGTACAGCTGGAGGTCGGAACCACGACGCTATTCGTCACCCACGACCAGGAGGAGGCGCTCGCGATCGCCGACCGCGTCGGCGTGATGCAGGCCGGCAAGCTGGAACAGCTCGGGCCGCCCACCCTGGTCTACTCGCGACCGGCGACGCCGTTCGTGGCCGACTTCGTCGGCCTCACGAACCGGATGCAGGGCACCGTTCGGCGGGGAGCGGTCGAGGTCCGCGGGACGAGCATCCCGTTGGTCCATCCGGACGTCCCCGACGGCCCGGCGACAGCACTTATCAGGCCCGAGGCGGTGACCCTGGTGAGCGACGGCGACCTGCAGGAAGGCCCGCTGGTCGGGACCGTGATCGCGGTCGCGTTTCTTGGCGCTGTGAGCCGCGTCACGGTCGACCTTGGCGACATCACCGTGCTGGCGCAGCTTCCGACGTCCGCTGCCTCGCAACACACGGCGGGGACAAAGGTGCAGCTCGCGCTTCGGACAGATCCGGTCCTCATCCAGAGAGAAGAGCCCGCGCCCGTTTCGTGAGGTCGCCGGCGCGCACCTTTCTCACGACTGAAAAGCGTCTGGGGGCGGGGCCCGCGATTCGCACAGGTTCGCGAGCCGCGTACCGGGCCGTGGTTGAGCTCCCCGGCGAGCCCCATGTCGTCCGCAACGAGCTCGCCGCGTCGCACCCTGCCGACGTCACCCTGCGGGGCGCAGCCATCGTGTGCATGGGGCACATCACCGATCTGCACGTCACCGACGCGCAGTCGCCGGCGCGCTTCGAGTTCGTCAACCGGTACTGGGACGACCCGCGGTTTCGTGAGCTGCTCACGATGCAGCGCCCGCAGGAGATGCTGAACACGCATGCGATCGCGGCCATGGTGCGCGCGATCAACAACCTGGGTGCCGCGCCCCTGACGGGCGAAGCGCCGCAGATCGTGGCGATGACGGGCGACTCGGTCGACAACACTCAGCGCAACGAGCTGACGAACTTCCTCGCCCTTTTCGATGGCGGCACGGTGCGGCCCGACTCGGGCGCACCCGGGTACGACGGGGTGCAGAGACCCGACTGGCCGGGCGATATTTACTGGAAGCCGGACGGAGCGGACGGCGCCGACCTGTTGCAGAGCGCGCTGGGGTTCCCCCGGCGGCCTGGTGTCCTCGATCAGTCGGTACAGCCATTCGCATCGGAGGGTCTTGGGGTTCCGTGGCTGGGCTGCTACGGCAACCACGAGCAGGTGTGCCAGGGGGTCGGCATCGTCACACGCGGGCTCGAGGCGGCGATGACGGCCGGGCGTAAACCGGTCGGGCCGCCCGAGGGCCTGGATCCCGAGCATGCCCTGGAGGCGTTCATCGATCATCCCGAGAAGTTCATGACGGGTGAAGCGATCGAGGTGCCGCCTGACCACGAGCGCAGGCCGATCTCGCGGGGCGAGTTCATCGACGCGCATGTACGCAGCGGCCGGCACGGTTTCACCGCCGAGAACGTGGACGATGGACTCGCGCACTACGTGCACGACATGGGGACCGTGCGCTTCATCACGTTGGACACTGTCTGCGACGCGGGCGGCGCTGACGGAACC
>DASPYE010000241.1:0-9527 GCA_035636935.1 Candidatus Dormiibacterota bacterium
AGTTCTTGTCAGTCGATGGGTTCGCCGAACTGGCGGCTGCGGGGCTCGGAGGCCGGCGGCTCGTGGTTGTCGCCCACCGGATGCAGGGGGACGACCTCGGCGGCCACGGGTTGCTGATCAGCGGCCGGCAGCGCCTGTCGAGGCTCTCGCGGCTTGCGAGGGGACCGGCGGGTTCCCCGGGGCTTCGCCTGCTTGGGGGCCGGGGTCTCCGCGACCGAACCCACGAGGGTCTCGAGCGCCGCGCGCGCCGCGTCCTGCTCGGCCTCTTGCTTGGTCGCGCCGTGGCCCGTGCCGAGCGGCTCCGCGCCCGCGAACACCACGGATGTGTACTCGCGCTTGTTGCCTACACGCGCGCCTTCGCTGTCGTACACGGGCGTCTCGCCGAAGCGTTCCTGAGCGACCTGCTGGAGCTTGCCCTTGAAGTTCTCGTCACGCACTGGCGACGGCAGGGTTCGATAACGGTCCAGGTAGTAGTGGTAGGCGGCGTCGTATCCCGCGTCGAGGAAGACGGCGCCGAGCACCGCCTCGAAAGCGTTCGCGAGCAGCGACTTCAGACTGCGGCCGCCGCCTTTGGCGATGCCCTTCCCGAGGTACAGGTAGCTGCCAAGGTCGAGCTGCTCCGCGAGCTGGGCGAGGGTGTTTGTGTTGACCATCGCCGAGCGCGTTTGCGTGAGCTCGCCCTCGGTCGCGCCGGGATGATGCTTGTAGAGGTATTCGGCCGTGATCAGCTGCAGGACGGCGTCACCGAGGTACTCGAGGCGCTCGTTGTCGCGCGGCGAAACCGAAGGCGATTCGTTGGCGAACGAGCTGTGGGTGACCGCTTCGAGCAGCAGCCCGGGGTCGCGAAAGTGGATTCCGATCTTTTGTTGGAGAAGCTGCAGAGACAGCGCGAGCGGTGCAGCGGAAGCCTGTGCTATGAGCCGGCCTTCTCCTGGATGTACTCCCACGCCTGGCCGACCGTGGTGATCTTTTCGGCGTCCTCATCCGGGATCTCGAGACCTGTGTTCTCTTCGAACGCGTAGATCAGCTCGACGAGGTCGAGGGAGTCGGCGTTCAGGTCCTCCTGGAACGACGCGTCCATCGTCACCTGCTCGGGCTCGCATCCAAGACGCTCGACGATGATGTTCTTGAAGTCCTCGAAGCTCAGCTTTTGAGTTTCCATACGCGGTCTACTGTACACGAGCACGACTTCTCGCTCGGAGAGCCACCGACCCTGGGGCCGGGGCTCCTCGCGACCCCGGCCCCACCCCGTCAAATTCCGCTAACGGCCGGTCTTCATCGCCTGCTGTGGGGGCGCAGGCGCCATGCCGAGCTGCGTCATCAGCTGCACCTGGTCATAGACCATATGCACCTTCTTCACCAACCCTCGATCGACGTCGAAGATCTGGATGTACTCGCCGTTTACCTTCTTGCCGGTGGCCGGCACGTCGCCCATCGGCGTCTTGAGCGTCCCGTTGTGCGTCCCGGTGAACACCCCTTCGACGATCACGTGATTGCCTTGCGTGAAGGTGTTCTTCGCTTCCACCCGGGCGTCCGGAAACGCGGTCACGAAGTTCTGGTTGTACTCCTTGATCTTCTGCGGGCCTTTGAGCTTCATGTCTCCTGGAGCGAAGTATTCGGCGTCGGGCGCCACGTCACGCGCGATCGCCTCCATGTCGTGCGCATTGAAGGCCTTGATGCCCCGCTCGACGACCGCCCGTGCTTCGTTCTGGGTCGACGCGGCTATCTCATAGAGATCCCGCTTCGGCTGTACACCGCTGTCCACGAAGGGCTCGAAAGAGGCGATCAGCTTCTCGGCCTTGGGAGCAAACGCCTTTGCCGACGCTTCCGTCTCATAGATCGCGATCGACAGCGCGTCGCCCGTCTCGCGATTGAGCAGCAGAAAAGCCGAGCGAGCGCCTTCGTGAGTCGAGATCGCCGGCAGCGCCGTTTCTTGGTATTGCTTGATGGCTTTGTCCAGCTCTGATTTCTTGTACCTGGACTTGACGACGCCTGCGTTCATGTCTCACCTCCGTGACTACCGGGAACCTGCGCAGTCAGACCGTCGCGTGGCCTGCGGTGGACCCCTGGCCACAACCCGATTCTGCTCCCCGTTTCGAAGCCGGCGTCAAGGGGCAGAACCCTGCCAGGCAACACATCGTTGCCTACGCCGGAATAGCCAGCTCCTCGATGGCTGCGGGCGTCCCGACAGCAAGCGCCGCCTTGCCAGGCGCCAGCTCGCGCATCATGCCTGTGAGGGCACGCTTCGGTCCGACCTCGACGAAGGCATCACACCCAAGCTCGACCAGGGATGCGATGCACGCTGCCCAGAGCACCGGGGAGCGGAGCTGCATCTGCATGACGTGCGCGATGCGATCGCCACCCTGGTGCTGACGCCCGGTCAGGTTCGCCATCACTGGAACGCTTGGCGCCCGCCACTCGATCCTGTCCAGGGCTGCTCGCAGGCGGTCGGCAGCCGGCGCCATCAGCGGCGTGTGAAACGCGGCGCTGACGTTGAGCGGGATCACACGCTTGGCGCCGGCGGCCTGCAATGCCTGGCTCGCCCGCTCGAGGCCGTCGGTCGTGCCCGCGATGACTGTCTGGGTTGGCGTGTTGTAGTTCGCCGGCCACGCGCCATCGATGCCCGCGAGTGCCGCCTCGATCTTCTCCGCCTCCAGGCCGAGCACCGCCGCCATCGAGCTGGTGCCTGCGGGCACCGCGTCGGCCATGGCGTTGCCGCGCTCAACCACCGCCTTGATCACACCCGCCGCATCGACCGCGCCAGCCGCGGCAAGGGCGGCGTACTCGCCGACCGAGTGCCCGGCGGCCGCGACCGATTCGACGCCGCGTCGATGCAGCAACCGCGTGAGCCCGATGCCCATGAAGCACAGGGCAGGTTGAGCGTTCTGGGTCAGGCGGAGCTCATCCTCGCCGGCAGTCGTCAGCAGGTGGCGGAGGTCGACGCCGGACTGGACAGCGCAACGATCGCAGAGCGTCGAGACCTCCGCATCTTCGAGGAGCTCGGATCCCATGCCTGGCTGCTGCGAGCCCTGGCCGGGAAACAAAAACGCGACATGCGAAGCCATGCGTCAGAGCCCCTCCGGACCTACGGGCCGCCTCCCCGTGAATGGGGAGGAGACTTTCTCTTATTCCTTGGCTTTGACTACTTCGCGACCGGCGTAGTAGCCACAGTTGCGGCAGATCGCGTGCGGGCGCTTCGGCCGCTTGCAGTTCGGGCAGGGCTGGATCTGCACCAGCGCCAGCGCGAGGTGAGAGCGCCGGCGACCTTTCTTAGATTTGGATAGCTTGACCTTCGGTAGAGCCATGGCCTGGGGAAGCTTACGAGATCCTAGCGCTCAGCCGCCTGGTCCGCTGTCTGAAGCGCGGGTGAGGCAGGCCTCCCCCGCGGAACCCCCTCCATTGGTAGCAGCGACTGGAGGCGTCTGGTGTTCGACGCCAGGTGACGGCCGGAGTAAATCCGGCCTAAATCTCCACTTCGGCTCTTAGCGCTCGGCCGCCTGGTCCGCGGTCTCCCCGTTGGCAGGCTGATTGGCCTGCAGCGCCTCGACTCCGCGCCTCACGGTCTGCAGCGTGCGGCCGAGGTGCGCTTCGAGCTGCTTCAGCTGCTCCAGCGCGTAGCCCTCGGCGTCGCGGACGATCTGGTCCGCCTTCGCCTGCGCATCCTTGACGACCTGCGCCGAGTGTCGTTCGGCGCGGCGCAGTATCTCGTGCTCGGACGCCGTCTCCTCCGCCCTCTCGTTGGCCCGCGACATCGTGCGCGCAGCTTCAGCGTGGGCCTCGGTCATGATCCGCTGCTGCTCGGAGACGGTCCAGTTCGCCTGCTTGATCTCGTCGGGGAGATTGAATCGGATCTGGTCGATCAGCTCCATCATCTCGTCCTCGTTGACCATGACCTGAGTCGAGAGCGGGACATGGCGCGCGTTCTGGATCAGGTACTCGATACGGTCCAGCAGCTCGTCGACCTTTATCTGAACTTCTCCTTCAACGCCCTCGCGACTGGCGGCGGCACCAGGTCCGAGACCTTGCCGCCGTAGCTTGCGATGTCCTTCAAGATACTTGACGAGACGAAGATGTGCGCGAAGCTGGACATCAAGAAGACGGTGTGGACGTCAGGCGCCAGCTTGCGGTTCATGAGCGCCTGCTGCAGCTCAGCGTCGAAGTCCGAGTAAGCGCGCAACCCCTTGACCAGCGTCCTCGCACCACGAGAGCGAGCGTATTCAACCGTCAGCCCCGTGTAGCTCGCGACCTCGACGCGATCGCGGCCGGCGACCGACGCGCGGATCAGGTCAAGGCGTTCCTCGACAGTGAAAAGCGGTTGCCGTTTTTCGGGATTCCCCGCCACCGCGACGATGACCGTGTCAAAGATCGCAAGCGCGCGATCGACCACGTCCAGGTGGCCGTTGGTGAACGGATCAAAGCTTCCGGGGTAGACCGCGATCTTGGAGTTCGGCGGTTGATTGGGATTGCGCGCCATTTAGATATGAAGGACAGTGACGAGGGTGTCGCCGTAACGGCGCTGCCTGTCGACACGCAACCGGGCCAGGTCCGGCAGCGGCCGGCGCCGCGAGTGCTCGGCGAGGACTGTCGCGCCGGCCACCTCGCGATCCAGGACTTCCAGCGCCCGGTCGAGGATGACATCGTCGTAGGGCGGGTCAAGGAAAACGAAGTCGGAGGATCTGATGGCGTCGGGGGAGGCTTCGAGCCAGCGCACGACGTCAGCCCGGACAAGATGCGCGCGTTCCCTGAAGCCGAGCGCGTCCAAGTTCTGGCGCAGGATAGCAAGACCGCGGGGCTGCTGGTCCACGAAGGTGACCCGCGCTGCGCCACGTGACAAAGCCTCGATGCCAAGAGCGCCGGATCCCGCAAACAGGTCCAGCACGGCGGCGGCTTCGATCCTCGCCCCGACCATGTTGAAGATCGCCTGCTTGACCATCCCCTGTGTCGGCCGGATGTTTTTGGGCACCTTGAGCCTGCGGCCGCGGGCCTCTCCCCCCGCCACACGCAGCTTGGACATCTAAACCCTGACGCGGATCTTGCCGTCGCCTCGCATTACCCCGATCCTCCGGGCCGATGGCAGCTCGCGCGCGAAGGTCTCAGCGCGACGAGGCGGAATCGCGACGAGCAGCCCGCCGCTGGTCTGCGCGTCGCACAGCATCAGCTGCTCGACCTCCGGCAACCCGTTCCACTCGATGGCGTCTCGGTACGCGCCGTGGTTGCGACGGCTGCCCGACGGAAATATGTCCAGGTCCGCGAGCCCGCGGACGCCGTCCAGGAACGGCACCGCTGAAAAGTCGATGTCCGCGCCGCCCGCCAGGTTGACCATGTGTCCGATCAGGCCGAAGCCAGTCACGTCGGTGGCTGCGGTCGCTCCGGCGTCGAGCATGGCCCTCGCCGCCTCACGGTTCAGGGTCATCATCACGTCGACGGCCTGGCGCTCCAGGGCGGGTGGACACAATCCGCGCTTGACCGCGGTCGTGACGAGACCGGAGCACAGCGGCTTGGTCAGGTAGAGGACATCGCCCGCGCTGGCGCCTTCGTGACCGATCACGCGGTCGGGGTGTACCTCGCCGATGACCGCGTAACCGAACTTCGGCTCGGGGTCGTCCACCGAGTGTCCGCCGACGATCGTGACGCCGGCCTCTCCAAGCTTGCTCGCGCCGCCCTGCACTATCCGATCCAGCAGGCCGGTGCCCAGCTTGTCGCGCGGGAACGCCGTGATCCCGAGCGCGAACAGCGGCTGCGCCCCGACCACGTAGACGTCGCTCAGCGCGTTGGCCGCTGAGATCGCTCCAAACTCAAACGGGTCGTCGACGATGGGCGTGAAGAAATCGACCGTGGCGACGAGAGCGCGGTCGGGCGCGATTCTGTACACGGCCGCGTCATCTCGAGACGCAGAGGCGTGGAGGACGTTGGGGTCGATGACGGGCGGTAGCGCGCCGAGAATCTGACCAAGCTCGACCGGGCTGAGCTTGCAAGCGCAACCGGCGCCATGGCTGTACTCGGTCAAGCGCATCGCTGAGAGCTGTTCGGTCACCTGGTTAGTATCGACCTAGCTGATGGATGTCAGCTCCAGGCGACGTGCGACGGCCGCCTTGAGCAACGGATGATGCTCGAACCCAGGGTCTGATGCCAGGACCCGCTCCGCCTCCTGGCGGACCTCGCTCAACAGCTCAGGCGTGCGCAGCGACTCCATCGCCGCGTCCGACATGCCGTGCTGACGCGCACCCATCAACTCGCCCATGCCGCGGATGCGCATGTCTTCTTCGGCGAGCGTGAAGCCGTCCGCGATCCTTGTCAGTAGCGTCAGGCGCTCGAGGCTCGACTCCGTCGCATCGGAGGACAGGAGAAGGCACCGGCTGGCCGCCGAGCCTCGCCCGACGCGCCCTCGAAACTGGTGCAGCTGCGCCAGCCCGAATCGTTCGGCTCCCTCGATCATCATCACCGTGGCGTTGGGCACGTCGACTCCGACCTCGACCACGGCGGTAGCCACCAACACCTGGATCTCACCCGCCACGAAGCGCTGCATCACGCCGTCTTTTTCCTTGAGGCGACCATGGATCAGCCCAAGTTCCAGGTCTGTGAACACTTCCTTCTTCAGTCGGTCGTACTCTGCCGTCGCCGACTTCGCGGCAAGGACCTCTGATTCTTCGATCAGAGGGCAGATCACAAAGGCCTGATGCCCGGCCCGGATCTCTGCACGCACAAGGTCGTAAGCCTGGTCGCGCTCGCCGGGCTCGATAACCTCGGTCGCCACCGGCCTCCGTCCCGGTGGCATCTCGTCGATGACCGACAGCGTCATCTCGCCGTATGACGCCAGCGCCAGCGTCCGCGGTATCGGGGTTGCGGTCATAGCCAGGAAATGCGGCCGGCCCTGGCCCTTGGCCCGCAAGAGCTCACGCTGGCGTGTGCCAAAGCGATGCTGCTCGTCGACCACGGCAAGACCGAGGTTGGCGAACTTGACATCGTCCTCGATCAACGCATGGGTACCGACGACAAGTGCGCAGTGCCCCGAAGCCGCAGCTGTTCGTACGCGCCGACGCTCGGCTGCGCTCAGACCGCTGACGAGCAACTCCACGCGAAGGTCCGGAAAGCTGGCCTCCAGGTAGGCACGGAACCGGTGCAGATGCTGTCTGGCGAGGATCTCGGTCGGAGCCATCACCACCGACTGCATCCCCGCGGCGTGCACCATCGCGGCGCATGCAGCGGCGACCGCGGTCTTCCCCGACCCGACGTCTCCGTCGAGCAGACGGTTCATCGGCACCGCTCGGTCCATGTCCTTGAATGCATCCCACGTGGCTTTTCTCTGCGCCGTCGTGAGATCGAATCCGAGACCGGTCTTGAAGGTGTCGATGACCTCCTGCCGGTACGGGATGCTCGTCGCGGGCTCCACCGCGAGGTTGGCGCGCATCGTCGCGAATGCCGCCTGGAGCTCGAACAGCTCGGCAAAGGCCATGCGGCGCCTTGCCTCGCGGAACTCGTCATCGGTCTCCGGCCGGTGGCCTCGCTGCACCGCCTCGACGACGCCCAGCAGGTGGTGCGGAGCGCGGACCTCCTCAGGGAGCAGGTCTTCGATGTGGTCGGCGAGGGGAAGAGCCGAGGCGACCCACCTTGCGATGCGGCGACTCGTCAGGCCGTCGACAAGGTGGTACTTGGGCATCAGGCCGCCCACCCGCGACGGCTGCACCTCTTCGTCTGCCGCAAGCTTTTCGTGATGCGGGTTCTGCATCTCGAGCAATCCCGCGTAGCCGCGCTTGACCGTGCCGGCCACCGCGATGCGGTCGCCCCTGTGCAGCTGCTTGGCCAGGTACATCTGGTTGAACCAGGCGATGCGCAACTTTCCACCGCTGCCGTCGCCCAGCACAGCCTCGGTGAGCTTCATCCGCCGGTTGCGGGTGATCTTGGCCGTGACCGAGGTGACGATTCCGACAACGGTCGCCTGGGTCCCTGGCTCGAGCGTCGAGATCTCGGTCGGTCCGCCGTAGGTCTCGAACCCGAACGGCAGCGTGAGCAAGAGGTCGCGGACCGTTTTGATCCCGAGCTTGGCGAGTCGCTTGGCGTTGAGCGGTCCGACGTCCGGAAGCTGTTCGACCGACGCGTCAAGCGCGCGCGGTAGAACCAGCAGCGCCATCTATCGTATTTTCCGGTTTACGACACTCGTGCTGCGGAAACGGATCGAGATCGCGGCCACCGCCATCCTGACTCTCGGAATCATCGGGTATGGCGCGCTTGGATTTGCCCTTGCGGGTGATCGCATCACGGGCGCGGAGCGAACGCTTAACACGGTGGTTTCACATCAGAACACTTTGAACTCCACGTTCACCGACATCAACATCCAGTTAACAACCCTCAACGGCAGTGGGTCCTTCGATGCGAAGCAGGCGCTCGTATTGGTCGACAGATCGGTCGCCAACTCGCAGCTGGCCATGCAGACCATCAACGCCGACGACGCCTCTCTCGGCGCCCATGAGCGACGCCTCAGGGACCAACGTTGGTTGATGCTGGTGGGCGGCAGTGGCCTGGACCGTGAATCAACACGCGTGGCGCATGCGCGGCGCGCGCTCGCGGTCGCCAGGATCGTGGCCGCGGACCAACTCCTGCACGGCCGGTTCTGGCGCGCCCTTTACGCCGGTCTTGCCGACCTCCGTGACCTCAACGCCCAGGCGTTGGCGGGTGACGTGACCAGCGCGCGCTCCACGCTGGGCCAGATGAAGACGGACATCGATACGGCGGACGGGCTTTCGACCTCGCCCGGATTGCCAGCTGACCTACACGATATGACCACGGTGCTCACGAAGTTCGTGGCGGACTACGGCCGGCAGCTCGACGCCGACGTCGCCGGTGACGACGCCGCGGCGGCGGTACAACGCGCGATGGTCTCGGCGGACGTGGCGAGCCTCGGCAAGTACGACGTCGACAAGATCGGGGCCGAGATCGCCGCGTTCTTCAAGCCGATGATCGAAACGTTCAACTCGGAGATTGCCGCCGCGACCGCGTAGCCTCGGCGCGGGCGAACCATACGAGCTGGGTGGCAAGGAGAAGCACGAGGAGCACGAGGGCGGGCGCCCCGAACCTGGCCACGGCAAACCAGGCGGCGGCGAGGATGACAATGACCACGCCGCTTTGCACCCAGTCGCTGACGAACAGGCCGAGCAGCTCTCGACCGGCGGCCCTGAGGAACCTCACGCGAGCGCCGGCCGCCTGATGAGCGTCACCGCAAGCCGGGAGGCGACCAGGAAGATGCCCGCGAGGGCGAAGATGGAAAGGAAGTCCCCGGGCCACGACGCGCCCATGCCCTCGGCGGCCCAGAACGTGCCGAGGCTGGTGAGCAGGATGCCGACCGCGAACTTCAACGTGTTCTCCGGGACTCGAGCCAGCGGTTGGCGCACGGCCAACCCCGCCGCGGCAACCACGACAGCAGCCACCAACCCGCCGGCGATGGCCGCGGTCCAGGCGTGGCCCGGCCCGCCGACGGCGATCACGATGAAAACGACTTCCAGGCCCTCGAGGAACACTCCCTTCAAGGCAAG
>DASPYE010000242.1:0-2311 GCA_035636935.1 Candidatus Dormiibacterota bacterium
CAAGCTGGTCGCCACCGAAGGCGCTCGCCTGAGCCGGCAGGTGGGCGACCTCTACGCGCTGCACATGATGAATCTCAACCTCGGCAGCGCCGCGCTGTTCGCGGGTGACAACGAGGAGTCAAAGGCGCGGTACTCCGAGGCACTGCGCATCGCGTACCAGATCGACGACCGGATCGGACAGTTCTACCTGCTCGCGGCGCTGGCTTTCCACGCCACGGTGGAAGGCCGAGCGAAGACAGCGGCACAGCTCCTCGGCGCCTCGGAGACGATTCGGATCGGCGCCGGCGCCATCGTCATGCCGGTGATGAATCCGGTCATCATCCAGGCGGAGGAATCGGCGATCGCGGCGCTCGGCAAAGCGAAGTTTGAAGTGGAGTTGACCGCAGGCAAGCACCTGACCCGCGACACCGCCGTCGCCATGGCCCTCGGCGAAGCAGACCAGGCGACCGCCGCGACTCGAGAGGGTGCAAGACCGGGAGTGCTCGCGAAGCGAGAGTTCGACGTCGCGCGCCTCGTCGCCGACGGCCTGAGCAACAAGCAGATTGGAGCGCGCCTTTTCATCTCGGAGCGCACCGTCGACAGCCACGTGCGCAGCATCCTGAACAAGCTGGGGTTCAACTCCCGGGCCCAGATCGCCGGGTGGGTCGTGTCGACGAATCCCTAGCCGGGCCCTCCCGATATTCGCGAACCGAGGATGACGATCGTTTCTTCAGGGGCCGCCAACTGACGGCGTCCTATGCAGAAGCGGGTGGCGCGGCTGACCGTGGGCCACGACGATCACGGACCAGTCGCTCCTGGCGCGAGTCGTCCAGATCGCGCGAGTACGGCGCACGACGATCCAGCGGGCCTCGACGAAATTCGATACGCCGGAGTACTCCCCGGTGCTCGCTGGCGAGGGGCTCGTTGTCACGCGCCACGATTCGGGGGCCGCTGTGAACCTCGGCTCGGCGCTCAATGCCGCGCCGGTCACTCCCGGACCGCCTTGCGGTCGACCTCTCGTTCTGCGTTGTGGGTCCCCCTTGTAACCACTGTGACCCTGTTCTCCGTTCGCGTCAAGTGCGGTGCGCCGGCTCTGCCCAACTGACGCTTGGTCGGTGGCGGCTGCGCCCCGTGGCCAGGTATCTCGCCTCGGTCGTAGCCCGCGCCGCGTTCCCTGCTTTCCCTCCTAGAAAGCGCTCGCTAAATGGCCTGGGACGTGGTGAAATAGTCCCGCGGCCCAGGACTTGTCAAGCCCGGTGGCCACGGTCGGCCCGTTTCCGGCAGCGGGTTCCCACCTGTTTGTGACGTGGTCCCTGGAGAGAGGAGCCGGAAGTTTTGAGGCGGCCCAGCCGAGCGGCTGTTTCCCTGATCGCCGTCGTTGCATGGGCCCTGGCACCGCCGCTCCATAACGACCAACTCGCAGGCAGGTCGGTGTCCTCGCTGGGGACACCCATGAACGTCGCCGCCGCTGCCCCGATCCTGCTCCGTGATCCCTACCTGACCGACGCCACGGGGTCGTCGGCGATGGTCAACCTCGCGACCGATACCTCCTCCCCTGCGCCGATCATCTTGTGGGGTCCGGCCGCGGGCGATTGCGCAGCCCCGGCGAGCTCGGTCACCGCAACCTACGTGACTTCGTTCGGAACCAACGACAAGCTGTTCAAAGCGCAGTTGACCACGCTCCAGCCGAACACCAACTACTGCTATCGGGTCACGCAAGCGGGCGTCGACATGCTCGGAGCGGCACCGGTTTTCACCAGCGCGCTAGCCTCGGGCGCCAGCGACCCTTTCAGCTTTGCAGTGATCGGTGACTGGGGCGCGGGAACCACCCACGAGGCCAACGTCCTGTCCCAGATAGCGGCGGCCAAGCCCGCTTTCATCGTCACGGTGGGGGACAACGTCTACAACTCGGGCACGCAAACGGAGTATGGCGACCTGCGAGGAGGCAACGCGTTTGGTCCGCAATACTGGCCGCAGGTCGGACGGACCATCCCCGCGTTCCCGGCCACGGGAAATCACGGCTTCAGCGGCAGCGTGCCGTACTTCCAGAACTGGCCTGAAGACGCGACCATCGCAGCCTGCGCCCAGAGCGGCTGCCGTTATCAGCGCGACACTTACTGCTGCACCGGGACCCTGGGTACGACGACCAAGACTTACCCGAGCAGCTGGTACGCGTTCGACTGGGGTGGCACCCGGTTCTACATTCTCGACGGAGCTTGGGGCGATTCGACGGGTGCTTACCTGGGCGACCGGCAGGCCCACTTCAACGGTCCGGTCGCAGGCTGCGCGATTTGCGGGGCCGAGCTGACCTGGCTCACAAGCGACCTCGCCA
>DASPYE010000243.1:0-8544 GCA_035636935.1 Candidatus Dormiibacterota bacterium
ATCGCCGAATCGCTCGGGCGGGATCACGATCAGCCGGTGGCTGAGGTCGCGGATCGGCTCGGGGTATTCGTAGCGGAACGTCTGGCGCACCAGGTACGAGGCGCGCCTCGCGCTCGCCCAGTCGACAGACGCGGGTTCGATTGCCATCAGGACTGCTGGTCCGCCCACACGACCATGGAGCGGAATTGTGCCGCGCCGAAGGTGGTCAGCATCGCCACGTCGAGGGCGTCGCGGCCGCGCCCGATCAGCACCCGGCCGACCCGCCGCATGTTGTTCCGGGGGTCAAACGTCCACCATCGATCGCCCAGGTAGACCTCCATCCACGCCGCGAAGTCCATCGGCGAGTCGGGTGGCGGCACGTATATGTCAGGCAGGTAGCCGAAGACGTACCGCGTCGGGATGTTCAGGGCGCGGCAAAAGGTGATCGCCAGGTGCGCGAGATCGCGGCAGACGCCCTTGCGCTGCTCGAGGACGTCGATGGCGGTCGTGAGCGGGTTGCTCGTGCCGTACTGGAACTTGATGTTGTCGTGGACCCAATCGCACACAGCCTGGACGCGCGCCCCGGTGGGCTCGGTCTGGCCGAAGAGCTCCCACGCCATCCCCATCAGCTGATCGGACAGGCAGTACCGGCTCGGCAGCGTGTAATGGAGCAGCTCGCCCGGGATTTCGTCGACTGGAAGCTGGGGAGCTGTGCTGCCGTCGAGGTCAGGCTGATCGGGCGCCACGACCACCGCGTCATACCGGAGCGTCAGCTCTCCGGGTGGCATCACCAACCGCTTGACCGGGTTGCCGTAGTAGTCGGCGTACTCGTCGATGGGCACCGCAGGCTGCGTGGACCACGTCTCGGTCACGAGCTGGTGGCGGGCATCTGACCGCGGGCGGACCTGAACCGTCGCGACCGTCGGAGCGCTCACGTCGTACTTGAACTCGCAGCCGACCCGTAGAGTGATCGTCTTCTCAGGTTGCGGGATGGCGCAGACACTATAGCGGTGGGTTTCGTGAATCTGGATCTCAACTACCAGAGCAACGGTTTCTACGACGAGATGCTTGCGGCCGAAGGGAGGCCGAGACCCGCCTACCGTCGACTTTACGAGCAGCTGAACCGGCTCGGCAGGGATGAGCTCGAGCGCCGGCATGCCCTGGCAATGGAGATGTTCCGGAACCACGGCATCACGTTCGCCGTCTACCCCGACGCCCAGGGCACCGAGAAGGTTTTCCCATTCGACGTGATCCCGCGGGTCGTCGAGGCGCGGACGTGGCAGCGCCTGGAGGAGGGGCTTAAGCAAAGGCTCAGGGCCCTCAACCTCTTTCTCGAGGATATTTACGGACGCAAGCTGATCTTGAAGCAGCGGGCCATCCCACCCGAGATCGTGCTCAGCAGCTCGCTGTACCTGCGCGAGATCGAGGGCCTGCCGGTGCCCCATGGCATCCACTGCCACATCGCCGGCATCGACCTGGTGAGGAACGAGAAGGGCGACTTCTTCGTCCTCGAGGACAACCTGCGGACGCCTTCAGGGGCCTCCTACGTACAGGCCAACCGCTATGTCATGAAGCGCATCCTGCCGGACCTCTTCGCCGGCTACCCGGTAAGGCCCGTCGAAGGCTATGTTCACGAGCTCCTGCGTCACCTTCGGTGGCTTGCGCCGCACGAAGTCGACGACCCCACGGTGGTGCTTCTGACGCCGGGCATCAACAACTCCGCCTACTACGAGCACCTCTACCTGGCCAAGCAGATGGGCGTAGAGCTGGTCGAGGGCAGTGACCTTGTGGTCGATGAAGACCACGTGTTCATGCGTACAACCCGCGGCCTGCGCCAGGTCGACGTCATCTATCGGCGCATTGACGACGAATGGCTCGACCCGATCTTCGGCCGCCAGGAATCGCTGGTCGGCGTCGCCGGCCTGGTCAACGCGTACCGTGTCGGCAACGTCGCGATCGCCAATGCGCTCGGCAACGGCGTCGCCGATGACAAGGCGATCTACGCCCTGGTGCCCGCGATCATCCGCTACTACCTCGACGAGGATCCCATCCTGCCCAACGTCGAGACCTACATCTGTGCGGTCGAGTCCGACCGGCGCTACGTCGTCGAACATCTCGACGACCTGGTCGTCAAAACCGTCGATGCCTCGGGCGGCTACGGGATGCTCATCGGTCCCGTCTCGACCCAGGTGGAGCGGGACGAGTTCCGGCGCCGGATCGAGGCCGCGCCACGGGCGTTCGTCGCCCAGCCGGTGGTCGCCCTCTCCGTGCAGCCGATCTTCGACGGTGGTGGATTCCGACCTGGCCACCAGGACCTGCGCCCGTTCGTCCTGACCGGTCCCGACGTCTACGTCACGCCGGGCGGGTTGACCCGAGTGGCGCTGAAGCCAGGCTCGCTCGTGGTGAACAGCTCGCAGGGCGGTGGGAGCCGCGACACGTGGGTCATGGCGGAGGACGGTTACGAAGGCGATGCTGAGTAGCGCGGCCACCTCGTTGACGCTGCTGGGGCGACACCTCGAGCGCGCAGACCACCTGGCGCGCATCCTCGGCGTGCACGTCTCGCTCTCGCTCGACCGCACGGACGAGCCGGGGCCCGAGTTCTGGGTGCGCTTCATGGAGCTTGCCGGGTGGCGGCGAAGCGACACCGGTCGGCGCGATGAGGTGATCGACATGGTCGTCGCCGGGACGCTGGGGCCGTCGGTGCGCGCAAGCATTGCGGCGGCGAGGCTTGCCGCGCAGGCCGTCCGCCCCTCGCTGCCGACGGAGCTCTACGAGCAGGTCAACGCGCTCCACTGGCGCGTGCAGAAAGCGGTGTGGCAGCCCGACCTGTACCCGTTCTTGATGGACGTGCAGATGAGCATCCGCCTGGTCGACGGGTTGCTCGAGGACACGATGTTCCACGACGAGGCGCGCGATTTCGTGCGCCTGGGGAAGTTCGTCGAGCGCGCGTCCAATGTGACCAACACCGTGACGCGCAAATCCGCAGAGCTCGCGGACACACCCGAAGACGCCCTGGAGTGGACCGCGGTGCTCAAATCGTGCTTCGCGTTCGAGTCGTACCAGGCGCGCTATCCGGGCGGGGTAACCGCGGACCGGGTGATCGAGTGCCTTCTACTCGACCGCTCCCTGCCGCGGTCGGCTCGTTTCTCGACGAACACAGCGCTCGAAGCGGTCGCACGCATCGACGGCAACGCGCGCCGCTCGAAGCCGCTGCGATTGCTCATCAAGCTCAACGGCCTATACCAGCAGGGCAACACCCAGTCGATCGCCGAGCGGCCCCTCGAGTTCGATCAGGCGTGCCGCGCCATCCTCCGCCTGCTGGAGATCGCGCTGCGCGAGACATACTTCCATCCGAGCAAGGTGCCCGCCAGCGTCGCCGGAGAGGAAGGCCACGGCATGCCGCAACAGCAACAGCAGCAGGCCAGTCCCAGGCGTCGGCATCTGCCCTACCCATGCATCGGGAGGGGCGCGTGAAGCTCGAGATCGTACACACCACGCGCTACCGGTACTCGGCCCCCATCGCCGAGACGGTGATGGAGGTTCGGCTGCGGCCGATGGACGGCAACGGCCAGCGATGCGTCGACTTCCACCTCGAGCTGAGCCACGGCGTCAAGCCGCACGCGTACGTGGACGGTTACGGCAACCACGTGCACTACTTCAACCTGGTCCGCCCACACTCCGGCCTGAGCGTGATCAGCCGCTCCACGGTCGAGACCGGGCTGGGCCCGGAAGAAGACGCTGGTGAGCAGCTGGTGCAGGACTTTCTGCGCTTTCGCTCGCCTGTGAAGGAGGGCGATGGGGTGCACGAGCTGGCACGCCGGCACGCGATTGCCGACCATTCCTCGCCCGCCGCGGTGGAGCAGGCGCTGGACGAGCTGACGACAGCGATCAGCCGAGAGTTCACATACGACCAGACTGTGACCAACGTGTACAGCGCGGTCGACGACGTGCTGGCGCTGCGCGCCGGAGTCTGCCAGGACTTCGCGCACCTGTTCATCGCGGTGGCGCGGGCGATGGGGGTCCCGGCTCGCTACGTGAGCGGCTACATCCACCTGCGAGGCGACAAGACCGCGTTCAACGCGTCACACGCGTGGGCCGAGGCGTGGGTCGCCGGGCGCGGCTGGATCGGGTTCGACGCCACGCATCCGGTGCGCACGACACCGCATCACGTCCGGCTCGCGGTGGGCCGGGACTACACGGACGCAGCGCCGACGCGGGGCATCTACGTCGGTTCGGCCAACAGCACGATGACGATCAACGTCAAGACGCGCGCGGTCGGCTAAGAGGCGCCCAACCTGCTGACCTGGACGAATTCCCAGCGTCCCTGATTGACACGATAGATTGTCATCATCGGCGACAGCGCGTCGCCATTCTTATCAAATGAATACGTGCCCGTGACGCCCACGAAGTCTTTGGTTTGGGCCACTGCGGCCACCACCTGTGCCCGGCTCGGAAGCTTACCGTCGTTGGCTTTGATGGCGCGGCCGATCGCGTCGATCAGGATTCGTGTGCTGTCGTATGCGGCGAAGACGTAGGGCCCGGTGTCCAACGGCTTCGAATACACCTTGCGGTAGTCGTCGACTTGCTTCTTGATCCGAGGTTCGGTGCTTGTCCTTGGATCGACGTAACCATAGGTTGCCCAGACCTCCGGAGGGCTGGAGCCGAGGTCGGCCATGCAGTCGTCATTCAAAGTGATGCTATCCGTGGCGAGAAAAACCGCTCCTGGCATGAGTCCGTTCATCTGAGCTGCGGCTTTGCACGCGTTTTGGTCCACACCGGCCACGCCGTATATCGCATCCGCACCAAGGGCCCTGGCCTGCATCAGAAAGGCTGAGAAGTTGTCCGGCGTGTCGTCATAAGACTGTTGGTAGACAAGCGTGCCGCCATGGAGGGCGAATTCCTTGGCAAACTCATCGACGTAGAGGCTTCCCTCAGGGCCAATCTCATTGAACGCCGCCACCCGTCGGAGCCCGAGTTTCGTGGCCGCGTAGTTCGCCATCGCCCTACCCTGCAAAGGGTCACGAGGAGTGATCCGGAAATAATTGTTCGAGCCGCTCGGGCGGAGGGATGCGGCAGTCGGGCTGCAGGGCCGCTCGGCCACGGTGAGGCAGGAACCGGTGGTTGTGGGGCTGACCATTGCCAGGTGAGCCAAGTTGGCCTCGGGCATTTCGACTGCAGCGATGAACGAGGAATGTGGGCCGACCATGCCTAAGACGCTCGGGTTCGCGATCATGCGTCTGACGTTTGCACGGCCTCGCAGCTGGCTGTGTTGCGCGCCAAGCGCGTTGTCAAGTGACCAGTACGCGAGCTTGTAACCTTCGACGGCGCTGTGCTGGCTGATGGCCAAGCCGATCGCTTGCTCGAGCGCGACTATGTCGTCCGGCGCGAACGCCGACGTGGGCAAGTCGCTGGCGATGATGATGTCGGGGCGCGAGCTGGTGGTCTCCGCGCCCTGACACGCGACTGCGGTCAGCCCCAACAGCAGAACAGCAGCAAATGCTCTCATCACGGCGCACCGAACAGGTGGGGAATCTCGCGCACACGCTGGTTCTCCGTGTCGGCAATGAAGAGATTCCCCTTCGAATCGAGGGTTAGGCCCTCTGGTCCGTCGAACTCCGCCTCGGAGGCCGGCAATCCGTCACCGGCAAAGCCCCAGCGACTCGTGCCGGCCACTGCGTAGATCTTTCCGTCAGGCGTTATCGATCGGATCCGGTGATTTCCGGTGTCGGTGAAGACGATGGTGCCGTCGGGCGCCACCGCAACGTCGAACGGAAAGCTGAGGAGGGCGTTTCGGGCAGGGCCATCGTCACCGCTGTTGCCCTCAAACTCGCCGGCTCCACCGGCCACTGTTGTGATGGTCCCCTTCGCGTGGTCCACCCGGCGAATCCGGTTGTCCCCCGTGTCGGCGATGTAGAGGTTCTCTTGCTTGTCCAGCGCAAGACCGATCGGCCAGCTGAGCTGGGCACTCGTTGCCGCACCTCCGTCCCCCTGTCTGTCACCGGTCCCGGCGTAGGTCGACGTCTCGCCGTCGAATCTCATGACGCGGTCGCCGACCCTGTCGGCGATGAACAGCACGCCCTCTTTGGTGATGGCGAGCCCTCCTACCGGCAGGTTGGGCGCGTTCTGAGAGATGGTGATGTTTGAGCTCCCGACTGCGACGACCGAATGCATGAAGCCGTTGGTGTCAATCGTCCAGACCTCGAGGACACCAGTGCGGCTGGTGAGCAGGTATAGCCGATCGTGGCTGTCGACCGCGACCGCGCTCGCGTAGCCAAGGGAGCGCGTCGAAACCGAGATTCCCAGGGCACCGTCGACAAGGTTTCCGCTGCCACCACCGGCGATGGTCGTGATGACACCGTCCACTACCTTGCGTATCCGATGGTTGCCGTAGTCCGCGATGTACATGACACCTCTGCTGTCGACGGCGACCGAGGTCGGGCGTGCCAGCTGAGCGCCCGCGGCTCTCTGGTTATCGCCGCCATAGCATCCGCCGGGGTAAACCTGCTTGGCGCATTGGGAGCCGGCGATCGTCCGGATGATCGGTAGGGCCGGCGCAGTCAGCCGCAGCACTCCCACTCCGGCGGTGAGGAGGGCCAGCACCAGCGCCGCGGCCAGCCACGCACGCGGGTGGGCGAGCGCCCATCCCGGCGGGACGACCACGACCCTGGGCGAAGGGGCCGGAACCACGAGCGGAGCCGACTCGTGGCGCACCACCCAAGCTGTCACCTGGGCACGCGTGTTCACCCCGAGCTTCTCTCTGATGTGCTCGAGATGGCCGTCGGCGGTTCGTTCGGAGATGAAGAGCTTGGCGGCGATGTCGCGGTTGGTGAGGCCTTCCGCGACCATGGTCGCCACCTCGAGCTCGCGAGGGCTGAGCCGAACGGCGATTTCCTGTGTGGGTCCCGGGGGCATCGGCTGCACGGGGTATTGAACTCCTAAAAACGGGTACCCGCACGGGTACCTGAACAGGTCCTTTGCCCGCTGTTGGCCAGGGTCATGCCTCCATAGCCTCAGGACATCGCCCGGCCCCTCGGCCGGACATCGGCCTGATAGGAGGGCAAACGCAGTTGCAGCTAGAGATTCGCGAAGGTTTTCGAACCGTTCCGTCTCGTCCGATCGCAGTGGTCCTGGCGCTGCTCGCGGTGCTGGCCCTGGCCCTTACCAGCTGGTATGTGTTCAGCGTCAGCGTTCCAACCCGCAGCATCGGTAACGACCGACCCAACGTCACGAGGGTCAGTCCCCAGAGCTGCGACCCGTACTCGCCGCGCGACCCGGTTTGTCAGTTTTCGAGCGATCCGTTCTCGCCGCGCGACCCGGCATAGGCCCTGTGCGGCCGCCGCCTAAAAACGGCGGCCGCGCACATGCTCGATCGAGAACTTCGCGGTGTCCGCGATCAGCATCACCGCCATCACGCCGGCCTCGAGCGGGTCGCTGACCACCAGGTCAGCCGCATCCGGCACGGAGCCGGCCATGCTCGTGCACAGCACGATGATTCCCGCCTCGCGGATCTCGCGGACGGCGTTGGAGATGTCGCCGCCCATCAATGCGCCCGCCAGCACGAGCGCACGAGCCCGGTGCAGGCGGGCGACCGCGCGCACGGCGTCGGCCAGCTGCTCCTCGCCGACCAGCGGGATCGTGTCGACGGAGATCCGCTCGCCGCGTATGTTGTGGCGGTCGGCTTCGGAGATCGCGCCCTGCGCGACCATGCCAACCTGGGCGCCGCCGCCAATCACGATCACGCGCTTGCCGTAGATCGCCTGGAACGTCGGCACCGCTGTCACCCGCGTCACGCCCGGCACCGCTTCGGCGTCCGCGGTCAGCTGGTTTTGATCGACCGCTCCGGATACTTCGAGCTGGATCTCGGCGACGGGCCCTCCGCGCGCGCCGCCCGCGACGTAGCTGATGTTGGCCCCGTGGCGGAGGATGACCTCGGTGATCCGGTGCAGGACGCCGGGCTCGTCGCGGCACTCCACGAGCAAAGCGATAACGCTGGGGTCGGCCATGGCCGAGAAGATAACCGGACGCTAGGCTTCCGCGGCGTGCGGCCAGCGCGGGGCGCCGAGCTCGCGGGAGACTCCGCGCGCGGCTTCGCCGACCGAGGCCGCAAGTCCCCGCACAAGCCCGCGCGTAAAGATGCGGTCCGTCGAGTCGACGACCCCGATCGCACCCACGGCCTGGCCGCCGTGATCGAAGATCGGCGCCGCCGCGCTGGACTCACCGAGCACCGCCTCATCGCGTTCCGTCGCGATTCCGGAGTCGCGAATGACCTTGAGCTCCTGCCGGAGGGTGGATTCGCTCAGCGTCTGCTTGGTGAGGCGCGGTAGGGGCTCGGAGAGAAGGTCGTCGAGGACCTGGCCCGGGGAGAATGCGAGTACCGCCTTGCCAAGCGCGCTGGCGTGAAGCGGAAGCTGCAGGCCGACCTCGAGCACGCCGAACGCCGCATCCGGGCGGAACACGTGATGGACGACGACGACGCTCGCGCCGTGCATGACGCCGACGCGAACCGCCGCGCCGGTCCGGGTGGCGAGGTGATCAGCGTGGCTGATCGAGCGCGCGCGCAGCTCG
>DASPYE010000244.1:0-2608 GCA_035636935.1 Candidatus Dormiibacterota bacterium
CGAGAGAGACGCTGGAGCGGCGGCGACGCGGCGTGGGCATTCGGGACAGTGTATGCAGTTAACAACCATGCGCCGCATCGACGTCCACTGCCATCCGAACACGGTGGAGTGGTTCAACGCGATCAATCCATACGTCGAGGCCCTGCGCGCTTACTGGCACCGGCCGTGGGCCCCGCTGAGCGAGCAGCAGGTCATCGACGAGCTGCGCGCGGCTGACGTCCAGGTCCTGATGGTCGCCTTCGACACCGAGACCGTCACCGGCTGCCCGCCGTGCAGCAACGACTACGTCGCGGGTCTGCGCGACCGCCATCCCGACGTCGTGCTCAACGCGTGGGCGTCGGTGGATCCATGGAAGGGCGAGGCGGCGATCAATGAGGCGGAGCACGCCATCAAGGATCTGGGCCTCATCGGCTTTCACTTCCATCCCGTCTGCGGGAATTTCTCCATCGACGATCCGCGGCTGCGGCCGCTGTTCGAGAAGATCAACGAGCTCGGTGTGCCGGTGCTCATCGACGTCGGCACCACCGGCATGGGCGCGGGTTCGCCCGGCGGGTTGGGGCGGCGCCTGAAGATGTCGCGGCCGATGCCGGCCCTCGACGATCTGGCCGCAGACTTTCCTGAGCTCAAGATCATCGCCGCGCACCCCGGCTGGCCATGGACCGATGAGGTACTGATGATCTGCCTCCACAAAGGCAATGTGTTCTGGGAGACGTCAGGCTGGGGCCCCGAGTACTTTCCTGAGTCGCTGAAGCGCGACATCCCGCGCCGGCTCAAGGACAGGATCATGTTCGGCAGTGACTATCCGAGCCTCACGCACAAGCGGCTTTTCGAAGGATGGTCGAAGCTCGGATACGCCGACGAGGTGATGGAGAACGTGTTTCACTCCAACGCGGAGCGAATCCTGAGTCTCGAGCTCGCAAGGAGGGCGTGATGATCAGTTCGATCGGGCACGTTGCGCTGCAGGTCCCGAACCTCGACGCTTCGGTCGCCTGGGCGACCACGGTCATGGGGCTGCGCGAGGTGGCCCGCGAGGGCAAAACCTCTTACTTGACCCATGGCGGCGCGCATCACTCGCTGATCTACATCGAGGCCGGCGAGGGCGCGCTCGACCACATCTCGCTGCAGGCGCGCGATGAAGACGCCCTGAGTGAGCTCGCCGATCGCCTTGCCAAGCATGGGGTGAAGACCATCGACCACCAGCGCGAGCCGGCGGTCAGGCAGTCGATTCGCTTCGAGGGCCCCGACGGCCACGTGTTCGAGGTGTGCGCGGGCCTCGCCCACGACCAGCCGCCCCACACCGGCCGCGGCGTGCAGCCGAAGAAGTTCGGCCACCCCATGCTCAAGTCCGAGCGGCCGCGCGAGACGCAGCAGTTCATCGAGCAGGTGCTCGACTTCCGGCTCTCCGACGACGTCGGCGACGGCACGCTTCTGTTCCTGCGCTGCAACGCCGACCATCACGGCATCGGCATCACCAAGGGTGGCGAGGGCCTGCACCACTACGCCTGGGAGGTCGAGAACATCGGCCAGCTGGGTCTGCTCGGCGACGTGCTGGAGAAGAACAACGGCAGGTTCCTCTGGGGGCCGGGGCGCCACGGCGCCGGCGGCAACCTGTTCACCTACCACCTGGACCCCGCGGGCTGCGTGGTCGAGTACTACGCGGACCTCATCAAGATCTACGACGAGGCCAACTACCGGCCGGGGAAGTGGGAGATGTCCGACTACCGCTTCGCAAACCTGTGGGGTCCGGGCATTCCTGGCCACGAGTTCTTTGACGCCGGCGCCAAGCTGCCGGCCACGAGGGTCGCCGCGAAGAAGTGAGCCCTTGGAGCCTCGTGAGCTACCGCACGAAGTCCGGTGAGGAGCGCGTAGGGGCGCTCGCCGGTGACCGCGTGGTTGAGCTGCCCGTGGCCGCGTGCGGACTGATGGAGCTCATCGAGCGCTGGGCGGCGGTCGAGCCGGAGCTCCAAAAGTTCGATCCTGACTCCGCGAGGCGCGTCCAGGGCGCCGAGCTCCAGCTGCCTCTTCGCTACCCGCGGAAGGTTCTGTGCTCGGGGACCAACTATTACGCCCACATGCTCGAGATGAAGGTGAGCCGCCCCGACGCCGCCCGTCCCTACTTCTTCCTGAAGCCGCCGACCACATCGCTGATCGGCCCAGGTGAGCCCATCGTCGTGCCCGCCGATCCAGCCGCGAAGGTCGACTGGGAGGCCGAGCTCGCTGTCGTCATCGGCCGCCGGGCGCGCCATGTCAGCGAGGCGGACGCCCTCGAGTACGTGGCGGGCTACTCGGCCATCAACGACGTCTCGCTGCGAGGCCCGCATCGTGTCCAGCACCCGATCGGCGAGCCTTTTCAGTGGGACTGGCTGGCTTCGAAAGGCGCCGACCGCTCAACTCCGCTCGGCCCCGGCATCCGGCCGGCGTTTCAGGTCGCCGACCCGCAGCGGCTGGACCTGCGCCTGTGGGTAAACGGAAACCTCAAGCAGCAGGCCAACACCTCGGACATGATCGACGAGGTCGCCGCGCTCATCGCCGCGGCCAGCGCGATCCTCACGCTCGAGCCGGGCGACGTGATCGCCACCGGCACCCCCGACGGTGTCGGCCTCCCGCG
>DASPYE010000245.1:0-10587 GCA_035636935.1 Candidatus Dormiibacterota bacterium
CTTTTCGACCGGAGCAGCTCACCGTCGATCATTGTTCCGCGACACGCCTTCGATCCACATTTGCATGCGTACGCGTCGGGGCTGTCGGCGGGGTCGCCCGGCTGCAGATTGTAGTCGTAGGTCAATTCTTCACCAGGCCGAATGTTTCGCAGCGCATGCACGAATACCCTGTCCCCCTCAACAGATGTCTCGCAGTTGGGGTCGCAGGAGTGGTTCATGAACCGGATGCTGTTTCCCTTGACTCCAGCATCAATCGTGAGGCCATCATCGAGGGCGAAAAGTAGCGTGTAGGCGGGATCAGAATTCCAGGCGCTTGACGTTTCGCCCTCTAACGCCACGTCAATCACGCGGCCTCGATATTCACCGACCAGATCTCCCCGCACGTACGGCGTTCGCGCGAACAGTCCTCGGCCATGGACACGCGACCGCCGAACACTGTATGAGCTCAAACCCACGTCTTTGTGGCGAATACTCGTACCTACCCTCGGCGCCGACATAGGAACAGGTCTCTGATGCTCTCGTCGCTCACCACCGACGCTGTGAACCCTGCCTTCCGCAGCAGCCGCAGCCAGACCGCACGCGCGAAAAGGCCATGGGTTTGGCGTTCGTGCACGACCCGCACGACCCCTTGTTCGTCCCGAAGCAGTATTCCGAAGTCAACCAGGATCGCCGTGTCGCGCGGGTCTGGGTCTGTGGTCCACTGCACGTAACGCAAGCTGCGGTCTTCTCTGTCGTTGCCGCCGTGGTCCGTACTTGGAACAAAGGTTTCGCGCAGCTCATCTGGTACGAACAGAGCAATGCCTCCAGGCCGGCAGTGAACAAATGCCGTCTCCATGACCGCCCGCAAATCCGATTCGGTGGTCATATGGCAGACCGCATCGTGAACAAAGACCGCATCAAAGGTCCTGCCCAACCGTAGGGTTCGTATGTCGCCTAGAAGGTGCTCGCACTCTGGATTCACCCCTCGATTGACCGCCAACATCTGAGGGGACATGTCCACGAGAGTCATCGCGAAGTGAGCTTTGAGATGGAAGGCGTTGATTCCGCTGCCAGACCCAAGGTCGAGCACGGTGCGCGGCGGAGGATTGGATGACTCGCTCAACAGGCGATCAAAGAACAACGCTTCTTCTCGATACTCGGCCGGATCCGCCATGATCGGCCACCATTCGGCCAGTTCGTCGTAGAGCTTCATGACCTGTTGATCGATACGTTACAGAGGGCTCGGCGATGCTCGCACTCAGGGCTACTGGCACGTTCATTGTTGTGGTCGCAGAGCGACGCCAGTGACAAACGGGAAACGTCTTCAGGGCGAGCAGCGCCTGCCCGCCCAGAAGGGCGACCTACGTAGAGGCCAGGTTCTAAACGATCTTCGTGCCAGACGCGGAGACGACGTACCAGGGCCCGCCGAAGGCGTTGATGCCCTGGCCGGTGACGTCCCCGGCCTTCTTATCCGAGATGAAGTAGTAGAGCGGGTGACCCGCGTATGTGACCTCGGTCTTGCCGTCCCTGCGCGTTGTCGTACCGAGCAGCGCAGCATTCACGCCTGACCCTGCTTGAGGGGAGCCCTTGGTGAGAACCGGCGGCCAAGCCTGGACGCAACCAGCGCTGTTGCAATTCGAGGTGGAACCGGAATCCGCCAGGAAGAGGTACACCGTCCTGCCGTTCGAGTCGACGAGGACGCGGCCGAGTCGCGTGGTCGCGACGGCGAGGGTAGTCCCGGTCGGCTGGGCGCTTGGGCTCGCCGTGGGCGACGCTGCGACCGGCGCCGCACTCGGCGAAGTGCTGGGTGACGGGCTGGGCACGGATGCGTACGGAGTGCCTGCTCCGCAGGCCGTGGCCAGCAGCGCCGCGGCAGCTAGGCCCCCAATGAGAACGATTTTCGAGCGCATGGTTGTTGCCTCCTTGAAACCTACTTGCTAACGAGATACATTTGCTAAAGAATCTCGCTCGCGAGAGAGTTATTTCATATACTTGCTGCAATGGCGCAAAAGGATTGGACCGATTCCCTCCTCGACAGCCTGGCCGGCAGTCACTCCCGGGAAGAGATCGAGGCGTATCAGGTGACGGCTCGCCTGTCGCGCATCGCTCAGCACCTTGCCCGCAGCCAGGAGGAAGCATTTGGGCGATTCGAGCTCAACCGGGGAGAGGTCGGCGTCCTCGCCGCTCTTCTCCTTGCAGGCTCGGATCGAAAGCTGTCGCCGACCCAGCTGTTCAAGGGCCTCATGTTGTCGTCCGCCGGAATCACCAGCCGCCTGGATCGCCTGGAGCGAAGGGGTTATGTCAAGCGAAGCCGACACCCGACCGACAGGCGCGGAGTGTTGGTTTCACTGACCGATGCGGGTCGCAAGGTTCTCAATCAAGCGGTCTCGGCGGACGCTACCGTCGAGCGTCAGTTGCTGGCGGGACTGACCAGGAAAGACCGGCTTGGCCTGGTCGCCCTTTTGAGGAAGCTGCTCGCGGGCCTCGAACCGACCGACCCGGACGCGCGGCTTTAGGGGTAGTCGGACCCGCAGACGGTTCCTGGCGCGGGCACCGTCAGATCGATGAGGTACGCCTCCTCCGCCATGCGCGCGCAATCGCTCAGCAGAAATGAGACGTGCCCGTATCCCTTGCGCGTCAGCAACACTGATCCGGCGAGCTCTTTGTTCACCGCTTGAGCGTCCCGGTATGGCGTGGCCGGATCTTTCGTACCTCCAACGAGAAGGATGGGAGGGGCGCCATCGGCTGTTAGCGGGCCGACCGCTCCGGTTGGCTTGACTGGCCAGTAAGCACAGGTGAGGTAGCTGTATTGGAGCTGTGGCCCGAACAGAGGCGAGGCCTTCGCCAAAGCCGGTCCTAGTCGGTCGTACGCGCCGATGTCCGAGGGCACAGGGCGGTCGAGGCAATTGATGGCGAGATTGGCTTCCCACTCGTTCGTGTAGGAGCCATCAGGCCGACGGCCATAGAATTCTTCCGCGATCGCGAGCAGCGCACCGCC
Organism: Candidatus Dormiibacterota bacterium; assembly: GCA_035636935.1. GTDB lineage: Bacteria > Chloroflexota > Dormibacteria > Dormibacterales > Dormibacteraceae > 40CM-4-65-16. Next base: position 2,978 of record DASPYE010000245.1, read on the forward strand.
GTCGTCGACCTCGGCGCCATTGAGCGCGGCGGCGAGCCTGTCCCAGTACCGAGGGGTGTACAGCCCCCACATCACCGCGGTCGTCGCCAGCGATCTCGTCAGGGTTCCGTTGCCCACCGGGATCGGATCCCGCTCGAGCCGCTCGAGGAACGCCGAGAGCTTGGCTGCCGGGTCCCCCGACGCGCCGTAGGCGCACCCGGCATTGGTGCGGCAATGCGCGAAAAATCCCTGCAGGTTGGTTTCGAATCCGGCGACCTGATCGAGCAGCTGGTCAGTCGCGTTTACGGCCGGATCCATCACTGCGTCGAGGGCGAGGGCGCGAACGTGGGTGGGAAAAAGATGGGCATAGGTCTCGCCGAGGAACGTCCCGTACGAGAAGCCGAAATAGGTCAGCCGATCGTCGCCGAGCGCGATGCGGATCATGTCCATGTCCCGGGCTGCACTCACCGTGTCCGCGAAGCCGAAGACCTTGCCGCTGTTCCGCTGACACCCGAGCGCGAGCGATTTCTCCGCGTTGATCAGCTCCTCTCTTGGAGTCCGCCCTGGATGTGGCGTGGTCGCCATCAGAAGGTCCAGCGTCCGCCGGCTGTAGCAATGCACGGGCGAGCTCTGCCCCACACCGCGAGGGTCGAAGCCGACCAGATCGAACCGGGTGTTGAGGTCGGCAAAGTAGCCGCCGTCCCGGCGGACCAAGTCGATTCCTGACACGCCCGGCCCGCCCGGGTTCAGCAGCAAGGACCCGATCCGGCGCGACGCAGAAGTCGCCGGCTTGCGGATGAGCGCGATGGCAATCGACGCTTGGGTGGGATGTGCGTAGTCCAGCGGCACGGCCACGGTGCCGCACTCCAGGCCCGAGCCGCACGCATTCCAGGCGACGCCTGACGGACTCGAGTTGGCAACAGGCGTCGCCGACGGGTTCGCGCTCGAGGTGCTGTTGCACGCCGTCGCAAGGATCGCGACCAGCATGATCGTTCGGTGGGCCACCTGGCTCATCCTCCACCCATGGGATACGCGCGCTTCCAGGCCGGAAAGCTTAAGCCGCGGAGTGGCTAGATCGACCTCCCTTCCACGCAACACACGGAGAAGCGATCGCTCGTGGACCCGGCACTCGGTAGCCAGGTCGCGCGCCGTCCGCGCTCGACCAACCGCTCGGTGATCCCGAGCTCGACCGCGGCCCCAGACTTCGAGATTGCCGGAATGCCGTCATCAAGCGCCACAACGCGCGGTTGGTGTCGGTGGTCGACTCAGGCATCGACGAATTATCGAGCTCAGATGAGGAAGCGTCCGTTCTCCATGATGTTCCGTCCGTCCACCGAGATCGTCGCGTGCGACGCCAGCACGTCGACATGCGAGGGGCACTCCCAGTCGGCTCCGGTCTCGAAGCCATAAGGATCGCCGAACGCGATATGGACGCCAGGAAACTTCTCATCCTGCAAGAAGTTGCCAATGATCTCGGAAATCCCCACGTTCGTGCCGATGGCAAACTCACCCACGCGGCTCGAGTTCGGATCCTGCGCCACGTAGTCGCGAATGTCGGCCGCCAGCTGCATGTCTGGGGTCTCAATGGAGACGATGCGGCCGCCTTGCATCACGAATCGGACCGCCGGGGAGAGCATCCCGTATTTTTCCGTGAACCAGTCGCCCATCTCCTCGGCCGCGATCACACCATCGACCGAGGCCGGGCAGGTGAACGTCTCGCCTTCCGGGAGATTGCCCCAGCGACCCTGCTCCCAGTAGCGGCCGTCGCTCGATACCCACCTCAACGAGGGGGCGAAGGTGGCCACCAAATCGGTCCCGAGAGCCGTGGTCACCGAGATGCGCTGAGCCTGCCGGGCGATCTCGAAGACCTTGCGGGTGACCTTGTAAATCTCGTCGTAGTCGGCCGCCATGCCGTCGGTCATGACCCGGTCGTTGATGCCGATCATGTGCCCGTGCCGGCAGCTCAGCTCATCGGCCAGCAGATGAAGCATCGGCTGGCGGAAAGCAAGCTCCCCCTTCAGGCCGACGCCGATGAAAAAGCTTGCCGTCGGATGGAAGCGGGCTATCTCATCGGCGAGCCCGGCTGGAAACGAAGTCGCGGGGCGCTGCAGGTGATCCTCCATCGTCCACACCTGCACGGCTGCTCCCGTTGCACGCGCCTCTTCGGCGATGGCATCGGCGATCTCGGTCCGCGGGCGGTCGCGAATGATGCAGACGCGATCCTGGGGTCCGACGTTGAGGCAGGCCCGTACAGCATTCCGCGCCCCCGCGGCAAACTCCGCCCGCATCTCAGATAGAAAGGTTAGGCGGCGGCCTTCCTCGTGCGCCGGCAGCCGCCGGACCGCGCGCCGCGATCAACAGCCATATCGCGAGCAACGCGGAAGGACTCAGGACAGCTGCGCCGTTAAGCCCGGGCGCCGTCCTTCAAGGCGGTGATGTACAACGAGGCGGCGACCGCGGCCGTCGTCCCGTCGCCGACCGCGGTCGCGATCTGCTTGGTCAGCTGCGCGCGCACGTCGCCGACGGCCCAGATGCCTTCGATCGAGGTCTGCATGTTGCGGTCGGTGACAATGTAGCCACCCTCGTCGTGGTCGACGTGGACCTTGAACAGCTGGGAGTTCGGCACGAATCCGATGAAGATGAAAACCCCGCCGACCTCCAGCTGCTTCGTCGCCCCGTGCTGTTCATAGCTGACCGTCTGGACCTTGTCGCCGCCGACGATCTCCTTCACGTGGGCGTCGAGGATGAACTCGATCTTCGAGTTCGCCTGCGCCCGGTCGACGAGGATCGGCTGCGCCCGCAGCTCTCGGCGTCTGTGGATGATGTAGACCTTTGAGGCGTAGCGGGTCAGAAAGTCGCCTTCCTCGACCGCCGCGTCTCCACCTCCGATGACAGCGAGCTCCTGGCCCTTGAAAAAAGCCCCGTCGCACACGGCGCAGTAGCTGACGCCACGGCCCCAGAACTCCTTCTCGCCAGGCACCTCGAGGTAGCGCGGCAGGCCGCCCGCGGCCATGATCAGGGCCGGGGCCCGCACCTCCTCGCCCGACTCGAGCCGGACCACCTTGTAATGCGTGTCGGCCTCGACGTCGATCTCCTTGACAGGCTCGAAGTCCCGGATGTCGACGCCGAACTTGCGGGCATGCTCGCCCATCTTCATGGCCAGGTCAGAGCCCAGGATCGACTCAAAGCCGGGGTAGTCCTCGACCAGCTCGGTGTTCAGGAGCTGTCCTCCGAGCGGGCCGCGGTCGAGCACCGCCGTCTTCAGGTCCATGCGGGCGGTGTACAGGGCGGCCGCCAGACCGGCCGGCCCGCCGCCCACGATGATCACGTCGTATTCGCTCACTGCGCTAATAGGAATTGTTCCCGAACGGAGGTGTATTCCTAACGGTGCCGCCCGGCGGCACCTCAGCCGTGCTGGAAGCGGACGCCGTAGCCACCCCGCGGGGCGTGGCAGGAGATGTTGTCGAAGGGGCATCCGATGGAGCAGGCGCCGCACTCGATGCAGTTGCCGAAGCTGACCAGGTTCTTCTGCTGCTCCTCGCTCCACTCGTAGACCCCCGCCGGGCAGAAGTGGTTGCAGTACTTGCCGGTGCACTTCTTGAGACAGACGTTCTGGTCGACGATCTCGATATGCGGCTTGCCGGTGTCCTCGTTGTACTTGACCGTGAAGAGCTTGTCGGTCAGCTTTTCCATCAGGCGGCTCCGAACCTCTCCCAGACGCGGCACATGAGCCGCACGGTGTTGACGTAGTCCTCGGTGCGGATGTTTTCGTTGGGCGCGTGGATCCGGTTGTCCGGACGGCCGACTCCGACCGGCAGGACGGTCGGCACGCCGAGGTCGGCAACTACCGGATGCATCGGCCCCGTCGCCGGCATGAACGGCCACAGCACCGGCTCGCCATACATCTCGCGCACGCAGTCGATCACCGTTCGGGCAACGGCCGAGGAGGGATCCGAGCGCGCCGGCTTTTCGCCCTCGCCGGCCAGGATCTCGACCCGCCCGAAACCGTGGCGGTCGAGGTGCTTGCGTAGCTGGTCGAGCACGTCGTCGGGGTCCTGGTTCGGGATCAGCCGGAAGTCCAGCTTCGCCGTCGCTTCGGCCGGCAGCACGGTCTTCGAACCGGGGCCCTGGTAACCGGTCGTGACACCCGCGATGTTGCACGTCGGCAGGAACAGCATCTGCTCGATAACCTGCTCGGGCTTAGGGTCGCGCACCAGCTTGTCGAAACCGACGAGCTTGCGCCGCTTCTCGACCTCTGGGTCGATGGTCGCCATCATGCGGCGGTCGCCATCCGTGGGTTTGACCACCTTGTCGTAAAACCCTTCGATCTTGATGTTCATGTCCTGGTCGCGCAGGCTCGCCAGCGCGCCGACCAGGTACATGGCGGCGGACGGGTAGACCGACGCGAAACCCGAGTGCTGGTCGAAGTCCAGCATCTTGACGCGTAGGTTGACGTACAGGAGACCGCGACAGCCGAACTGCAGCGTCGGCCGGCTCCCGTCGTCGAAGGACGTGCCCGACTCCCACAGACAGCCGTCGGCGCGCAATTTGTCCGCGTGGTCGTGCGCGATCTTCTCGAACGACTTGGAGCCGATCTCCTCCTCGCCCTCGATAAGGAACCGCAGCGTGACCGGCACCTCGCCCAGCGCTTTCAGCGTCTCCACGGCGTGGATGCGCGCCATCACATCGGCCTTATCGTCCGCGACGCCGCGCGCGAAGATCCGCCCATCGCGCTCGGCCGGCTCAAAGGGCGGCGTCTGCCACAGGTCGAGCGGATCCACGGGCTGGACGTCGTAGTGCTCGTACAGCAGCAGCTTGCGGCGGCCGGCGCCCCTCACCTCGGCGTATAAGGCGGGCATCCCCCCGGCCTCCAGCGTCTCCACCCGATCGGTGAAACGGGAGAGGTGATCAGCGATCCAGTCGCGCGCCGGCTGGACTGCGTCACGACCGTGGTTCGAGACGCTCGGAAAGGAGCAGAGCTCCTTCAGGTCATCGATGAAGCGGCGGGCGTTCTTCTCGACGTACGCGTCTACGGCGCTCGTTGAGATCACCGTCAAATCGTAACCTTGTCCCGATGAGCGAGTCCGCGCAGGAGTTTCACTTTTCGCCCCGGCCCAATCGTGCCTCGGAGATCACGTGGCACGCGTGGTCGCAGGAGGCTTTCGACGCGGCCAGGCAGACCCGCCGGCCGATCCTTCTTTCGATCTCCGCAGTGTGGTGCCACTGGTGCCACGTTATGGACGAGACGACCTACTCACATCCGAGCGTGATCGAGCTCATCAACCGCGACTACGTGCCCATCCGCGTCGACAACGACGTGCGGCCGGACATCAACCAGCGCTACAACATGGGCGGTTGGCCCACGACTGCGTTTCTCACGGCGTCGGGCGACATTCTCACCGGCGGGACGTACATGCCCCCCGATCAGATGGCCAATGCGCTGATGCGCATCGCCGACTACTACCGCGCCAACCAGGCCGAGATCGCGAGCCGCGTCCTCGACGCCCGCAAGCGCGCGGCCGCAGGCGTGGCGCGCAGCGCCGGCGAGCTCGAGGGCCGCCTGGTCGACGAGATACTCGAATCCGTCACGTCGGCCTACGATCCCGAATACGGTGGCTTCGGCAACGCGCCGAAGTTTCCGCAGACCGACGCGATTCTTCTCTTGCTCGAGCAGGCCGTGTTGCGCTCTGACGACAGCCTGCGGCAGCGGGCGGTGCACACGCTCGAGAAGATGACCGGAGGTGGTACCTACGACCACGTCGAGGGCGGTTTCTTCCGCTACTCGACGACCCAGGACTGGAGCGTCCCCCACTACGAGAAGATGCTCGAAGACCACGCCGGTCTGGTGCTCGCGCTCTCGGTGGCCGGCATGACCGAAGCGCTCGAAAAGACCGTGGGATACCTCGACCGAGTGCTGCGCGATCCGAAGAGCGGCCTGTACGCCGGCAGCCAGGATGCCGACGAGCATTTCTACTCGATGGACGCGGACGAACGCGCCAACACTCCGGCTCCATACGTCGATCGGCGCGTCTACACGGCGTGGAATTCAGCCCTCGCCATCGCCTACCTCCACGCCGGCCTGCCCGCGGACAAGTTGCTCGACTCGCTGTTCAAGCGCGCCTACAGGAAGGGCGAGGGCATGACCCATGCCGAGGGCGTCGGCGGCCAGCTCGCGGACCAGGTCTGGTCGCTGTGGGCCGCTCTTCGAGCGTATCAGCACGGGCTGGGGGAGAAGTGGATGGAAGTCGCGCTCGACCTGGCCACGCACATCGAGGAGCGCTACGGCGATCCGGAGCTCGGTGGTTACCTCGACCACGAAGGAGGCGACGAGCTGGGTCGCCTCGGCGAGCGCATCAAGCCGCTGACCGAAAACGCGGTCGCCGCGATGGCATTGATCGAGCTCGACATCCTGTCAGGTGATCCGGCGTCTCCCTATCGCGAGCGTGCCCGGCGCGGGCTCGAGTCCGTCGCGGCGCTGCCGCGCCAGTACGGCTTGATGGCGGCGGTGTTCGCCCGCGCGTTCGATCGGATGGGCCACGCGATCAAGGTCACCACCAAGAATGCCGAGCTGGCACATGCGGCGCGGGCCGCTCATCCGTACGCGGCGATCGATCCGGCGGGCGACGAACGTGCCGTTGTCTGCGCCGGGACCATATGCTTGGCGCCGGTGTCGACACCTGACGCCCTGAAGGACGCAATCAAAGAAGCCTCTCCAATGCGTGCCCCAGGGCGCGCCTAGCGCGCCCACTTTGACAGAGACGCGGCGACATTTTTCTCATCGCGTAAACCGCGCGTTGGACGACCCCAAGCTGCAAAAGGCGTTGATCCACGCCATGACGGGGTTGCGCGGCCGCCGCAACGTCGCGTTCGAGACTTTCGACTTCGCGAAAGGTCGTGAGGAGCTCAAGCGGCGCCGCCAGGCGAACCTCGAGCGCCTGCCCGAGCTCTTGGAGCAGTTCGCCGAAAGGCTCGGCGCGGTCGGCGGTGCCGTGCATTTTGCGCACGACGCCAACGAGGCGCGAGAGATCATCGGCCAGCTCTGCTGGAACGCGGGCAGCGGTCTGCCGGCCGGCAAGCGAATGGTCGTGACCAAGAGCAAGTCGATGGCCACGGAAGAGATCGGGCTCAACCACTACCTGGAGAACCTCGGCATCGAGGTCGTCGAGACCGATCTGGGCGAGCGCATGGTCCAGCTGACGCACACCCATCCGTCGCACCTGATCGCGCCGGCGATCCACCTCACCAAGGAGGACGCGGCGGCGGTCTTCGGAACCGAGCCTACCGTCGAGGCCATCCAGCGTCACGCGCGCGAATCGCTGCGCGAAAAGTTCATCGAGGCGACGGTCGGGATCTCCGGCGCGAACATGGCAATCGCCGAGACGGGCACGATCGTGCTCGTCACCAACGAAGGCAATGCCGACCTGACCACCACTCTGCCACCGGTGCACATCGCGCTGTTCGGCATCGACAAGCTTGTTGCCACGCTCGACGACGCGGTGGCTGTCCTGCGGATGCTGCCCCGAAGCGCCACCGGCCAGCTGATCAGCAGCTACGTGAACTGGATCACGGGCCCGTCGCGTTCGGCGGACATCGAGCAGTCGCTGACGATCGGGGTGCACGGGCCGCGCGAG
>DASPYE010000246.1:0-5845 GCA_035636935.1 Candidatus Dormiibacterota bacterium
TGATTGCCGCTGCCGTGCTGACGGGCGGCACTTGCAACCGAAGACCCATGCTGGCTCGCGAAGGAGCTGACGCAGTCGCCGATGCCGTGCTGTCCGTCAGCGAGCTTGTCCTTGCATTCCGCCACGCGGGTTTTCACCTGCTGGCCCCATACGTTCGGGTCCAGGCTGCCGGTGGTCGCTGCTCCGGCGACAGTGACAGCGGCCGCGGCCACCGCGACGCCTGTCAGCAACTTGAACGAAAGTGCGGCTCCCGCACCCCCGAGAAGCGCTCGCGTGACGCGGCGGTTCCGGATCATGCGGCGGGGTGGAATCGGCAGGCCGGCGATCGGATCCAGCACCCGGTGCAACTCCTGTTCCAGCTCCCGCTCGAGATCACTCATCTGTAGCAAGCCATAACGCCGCCCAAGCCGCGATCAACCATTTTTGCCTAGCGGCCCAAAACCGCCTGGAGGTGCTTGCGCGCCGCCGACAGCCTGGAAGCGACCGTCTGTTCGGGAATCCCGAGCGCCGCCGCGATCTCGCGGTTGCTGTAGCCGTGGAAATGCCGCAGCACAAGGGCGGCAGCCTGCCTGGTCGGCAGCTTCTGGATCGCTATGACCAGGTTGGACCGCTCCGCGACCGCGGCTGGGTCCGGGCCAGGATCGGGCCGGCCTAGCCGCCGGATCAGCTCCCCGGCCTGACGCAACCGCTCGCGGCGGCCGTTCGAGATCGCCACGTTGATCGCAATCCGGTGCAGCCAGGCCTCGACAGGTGCGTTTGGTCTCCAGGAGGCCCAGCTGCGATAGGCGCGCTCAAAGGTCTCCTGGGTGCAGTCCTCGGCGGTGGCGCGATCTCGCACCAGGGTGATCAGGGTGCCGAGGATCCGCCGGTATGTGTCGCGATAGAGGCGTTCGAAATCCGCCTCCGAGCCCGGCTCGTATGGCTCGGACTGAGTTTTGGCCGGCTGCTCGCCTATTGACTGCAAACGAATGTTCGTCTAACCTCCCCGAACATATGTCCGCTGGACCCCGGTTCGACCCGGCCAACTTCCCAGGGGACATAACGTTGGATCACGTAGTTCCGGCATCAGAGGCAACCTTCGCGCCACTCCCGGGCGACCTGAATCCCGAGTTGGTCGTGGCTCTGGCCCGGCGCGGAGTCGACCGACTGTACTCGCACCAGGCCGAGGCTTACGAAGCCGTCCGTCGCGGCCGGAACCTGGTGGTCGTCACCCCCACCGCCAGCGGGAAAACGCTTTGTTACAACCTCCCGGTGCTGCAGCTACTTCTCGAGCACCCTGAGAAACGCGCCCTCTACCTATATCCGACGAAGGCGCTGGCACAGGACCAGCTGGCCGAGCTTGGGGCGCTCAAGTCGGGTCTCCCGATCGAAGTCCGCGTCGACACGTACGACGGCGATACGCCTCCAGGCCGCAGGACCGCGATCCGCGAAGGCGGCCACGTGGTGATGACAAACCCAGACATGTTGCACACCGGCTTGCTTCCACATCACACGCGATGGCGGCGACTGTTCTCGAGTCTCGAGTTCGTGGTCATAGATGAGCTGCACACGTATCGCGGCCTGTTTGGCAGCCAGGTCGCCAACGTCATCCGCCGGCTGAAGCGGATCTGCGCCTTCTACGGATCCAATCCGAAATTCATCTGCGCATCAGCGACCATCCGCAACCCGCTCGAGCTCGCGAAGCGATTGCTCGAGGAGGACGACATCGCGCTCGTCGACCGCAGCGGCGCGCCGCGGGGCGAACGCCGGCTCGTCTTCTACAACCCGCCGCTCGTCAGCAGGGACCTCGGCATCAGGCGCAGCTCGCTGCTCGAAGCGCGCCGGATCGCGGCGCCCTGGATCCGCGCCGGTGTGCAGACCATCGTCTTCTGTCGCAGCCGGCTGCAGGTCGAGGTGATGCTGAGCTACCTGCGAGAAGATCTCGCGCCGCGGCTCGACGCCTCGAAGCGAGTGCGAGGCTATCGCGCCGGATACCTGCCGCTGCACCGCCGAGAGATCGAGGCGGGTTTGCGCAACGGCGATATCACCGCGGTCGTCAGTACCAACGCGCTCGAGCTCGGCATCGACATCGGGAGCCTCCAGTGCGCTGTGTTGGTCGGCTACCCGGGGACCATAGCGTCGACCTGGCAGCAGCTGGGCCGCGCCGGAAGACGGTCTGGATCGGTGGGCGTGTTTGTCGCGTCGAGCTCGCCTCTCGACCAGTTCATCGTCCGCCATCCCGAATATTTCCTCGGCACCGATCCCGAGGAAGGCCTCATCGATCCCGATAACCTGCTCTTGCTCGCCGCGCATCTGCAGGCGGGCCTGTTCGAGCTTCCGTTCATGGACGATGAGCGACTGGGCTCGGCTGACGTCCAGGACCTGCTGAAGCTTTTCGAGGAAGACGGTTCTGCGACGCGGTCGGCGGGCCGTTGGTTCTGGAGCCGGCAGGCGTTTCCCGCCGAAGAGGTACACCTCCGCCGCATCCTCGCCGACAACGTCGTGATCATCGACACGTCGCAAGCGCGCCCGCAGGTGATCGGCGAGATGGATCAGTTCACCGCGCCGGTGCTTCTGCACGAAGAAGCTGTCTACCTGCACGAGGGCGCGCAGTACCACGTCGACCGCCTCGACTGGGACGAGAAGAAGGCCTACGTCCGGCCGGTCCAGGTCGACTACTACACGGATGCGTTGGCGTCCGTCACCGTCCAGGTCCTCGAAACTTTCGCCGGACCCGATGGCGAGGCGCTGAGCCGCGCGCACGGCGAAGTGAAGATCACATCGATCGCGAGCATGTTCAAGAAAATCCGGTTTCACACGCACGAGAACATCGGCGCCGGCCCCATCCATCTGCCGGAGCAGACACTCCACACGACCGGTTACTGGATCACCGTCGACGTAGATCTGTGGCGCTCGCTCGGGGCCGAAACACTGGAAGCGGGATTGCAAGGCATGGCGCACTCACTGCGCCACGTCGCGAGCCTGCGACTTATGTGCGATCCGCGTGACCTCGGCTCCGTGGCCGAGGTTCGCTCCGTCACGACCCGGCTGCCGACCGTCACCGTCTACGAGGTCTACCCGGGTGGCGTCGGTTTCGCGTCGCGGATGTACGAGCTGCATCGCGAGCTGGTCGACGACGCTGCGGAGCTGGTCCGGGACTGCCCGTGCGCGGCCGGCTGCCCGTCGTGCGTCGGTCCTCTACACCTCGTGGAAGGAGCGAAAGAGGCATGCCTGCGGCTTCTCTCCGCGAGCGCCTTACCCGTCTAGGCGCGCCACCGCGACCTCGGCCGGCGCGAAGCCATCAGCTGCCGCGCGGCTTCGAAGAGCTGAGCACACCGTTCGGCGTCGCGGCAATGCGCCAGGAGGTGCTCGCCCTTCCTGCGCTCGACCCACACCCGGGAAACGTCGCTTACGTCGACACCGAGACGACTGGGTTGGCAGGCGGGGCCGGCACCTACGTTTTCGCGGCGGCCGTGGCAAGGCCCATCGACTGCGGGCTTCGCGTCGCGCAGCTCTTCCTGCCCGAACCTGGGATGGAGGCCGCCTTCCTGCATGCGCTGCAGGAGGAGCTCCAACCCGCCGATGGGCTCGCCACGTTCAACGGCGGGTCGTTCGATCTCCCCGTCCTGCGCACACGATGGGTCATGGCACGAATGCCAGGCGAGCTCATACATGCCACCCACGTCGACCTGCTGACGCTGGTGCGAGCCCTGTACAGGCATCGACTTGAGAGCTGCATGCTGCGATTCGTGGAGCAGCGGGTCCTCGGTTACGAGCGCGACGATCCACTACCGAGTGCGCTGGTGCCGGATGCTTACTTCGACTTCTTGCGGGCCGGCTCTCTCGATTTTCTGGAGGCCGCGCTCGAGCACAACCGTCTCGACGTGATCAGCCTCGTGCATCTGCATTCGCGATTGCTCCGCCGCTTGCGCGGTGGAGACGTGGACATGAACGCCGAGGATTGGCTCGCCCTCGGACGCCACCGCTGGCGGCGCGGTGCCCGCGCCGACGGATGGCGAGCGCTGCGCAACGCGACGGCGTTTGCGAAAGGTGAGGCCGCGGCGACAGCGGGGTTGCTGCTCACGCGCCGCCTCGTGCGGCGAGGTTCGATCGCCGCGGCCGACCAGCTCCTGGGCTGGCTCGAGTCGAGCGTCACCGACGATATCCGCGTTTCCGTCGCCCGGGCGCGCTTACTCGAATGGCGGCGGCGCGATCCACTACGGGCGCTGTCGGTCGTCGAGGACGCACGCCGGCGAATGCCCGAGGAAGCGAACGACCTCGACGGCCGCCGCGCCCGTTTGCTGCGCAAGGTCCAGTTTCGGAGCGTACGGCCCAGGAAGGCGGTCAGGCCCCACCAGCTCGAGGCTCCCATGCTGGACCCACCTGGCTAGACCTCGAGGGCTGCGCTTACAGATTCCTTGCGCTTTTGGCGCGCGAAATGGGCTTTTTCCACGTTAGCGCGAACAGAATGCATTCCCGATTGCTTAAATGTCGCCTGACGATGCCGACTGGAGGTCGAACGACCGTTCACCGCCCTCGGCAGCGCGGTCAGTCGCTGGTGGAATTCGCCATCTCCTCGACGGTCCTGCTGCTGCTGATGATGGGGCTGCTCGACCTATCCCGCGCTTTCTACTTCTCCGTGTCTCTGCAGGGCGCCGCCCGCGAAGGCGCTCGCCATGGGGCCTGGTTCAACACCGCCGCGCGCGAAAACAACTTCCTGGACGACGCCGACGTGATGACTGCAGTCAAGCAGGGGCTCTACGGCGCCGGTTTCCAGGACAGCCAGATCCACCTGATGAACGCCGGCGGGTGCCTGGCCCCCACGGACGGCAACGGCGTCAACAACAAGCCCTACCCCGCGGCGGCTTTTCCAGCCGCCTTGCAGAACGTGAACGTCTATATCTGCTATACGGCCCCCAGCGGGAGTGCCTCCGGCACGATGCCCGCCCACCCCACTGACAACTCTTACTGGTTGGGTGACATCAACGTCGCGCTGTTGATGCGATTCCAGCTCATCACACCTTTCATCCAGGGACTTTTCGGCTCCGGCCTGAACCTCGCCTACAACGAGCATTTCACGATCCAGGGCAAGCCATGAAAGAACGGCTCGAACGGCTGAAGGCATACTTCCGAAGCGAGCGGTCCCAGGGCCTGACCGAGTTTGCGATCATCGCACCGGTCATCCTGCTGCTGACGTTCGGCATCATCGACTTCGGCCGCGGCCTGTACCTGTACATCACGCTCCAGCAAGCCGCGAACGAGGGCGCCCGCGTCGCGGTGCGAGCCTCTTACTTCATCGACCCGAACGGCGGCTCACACACCTGGCCGACCGACACCGATGTCGCGAACGCCATCGCCGGCCATGCCGTGATCATGAACCTTGCCAACAACCCCGCCTGTCCGAACGGCCCGTTGCCCAACGGTGGAATCCCGCAGGGATCCCCGTCGAAGCCGGCCGCAAACACCGGCTGGATCTTCATCACGGACCCGACCACCGCCGGGAACGGCACGCCGAACGGGCCGCGCGGCGGCCTGGGTTCCTACCCGCCACCGAACATGGGCGCTGGATGCAACAACGTCACTCCCGCGACCGGCAACGAGCCGATCAAAGTGACGCTCTGGTACACGTTCCAGCCGATCACTCCACTGATACAGCAAGCAGTTGGCAACAACGTCGTCATCACTGCATATGCGGTCTACCGTGCCGAGTACTCCAACTAAGCCCCGCAAGCGCAGCTTGCAAGAAGGCCAGGCGATCGTCCTGATCGCCCTGCTCATCCTCGTCCTGTTCGGCATGCTGGGGCTGGCGATCGACTCCGGCCGCGGCTACGTCGACCGGCGCGACCAGCAGTCCGCCGTCGACGCA
>DASPYE010000247.1:0-2166 GCA_035636935.1 Candidatus Dormiibacterota bacterium
CCCAGCAGCGACACCGCCTTTGCCGCACGCTCGGGACCCATCGTGTAGAAGCCACCGATCGGCAGAAACGCGACCTCGAACTTGCCCAGCTCGGCGATGATGCCCATGTCGCCAAAGACGTCGGTGTCGCCGGCGAAGTAAACGCTGAATCCATTCTCGAACTCGATCACGAGACCACATGCCTGCCCGCCATAGACGATGCCGCCGTTGTCGGTGATCCCGCACGAGTGCTCCGCATGCACGAGCGTGATGGAGATGCCCTCTGCCTCGATGGTGCCGCCCTGGTTGCCTCCGATGATCTTGTCGGCGTCCAGTCCCTTGGAGCCCAGCCACGCACTGATCTCGTGGTTCGTCACGATCGTCGGCTTGGTGCGCCTCGCGATCTCCAGGGCGTCATGGATGTGGTCGAAGTGGCCGTGTGTGATGAGCATCAAGTCGCACTTGTCCACGTTCTTGAGCTGCTCGGGCGCGACAGGGTTGTTCATGACCCACGGGTCGATGAGGATCTCCTTGCCCTTGGCGCTCCGTGCCTTCCAGGTCCCATGGCCGACCCAGGTGAAGCTGACGTCAGCGTTCAGCGCCATCGGTTCCCCCCTTTGATTCCGACCGGAAAAGCCGATTTTCCCACATGGCCAAAACGAAGATCCCGATGCCGGCGACAGTCCACAGATTGGGAAAGAAGAGCTCGCATGGCTGGCGCAAGAAGCCGAGCAAGCAGACAGACAGCAGACCCAGCGTCATCCAGCGTCGGCGCTCGACCGCCCTCACCAGCACGAGGAGAGTGACCGGAAGCAGCGGCAACCACTGGTACGGCCAGACCTCGTTCGGGATGAGAGCGCCGAGCGCAAATCCCATCGACATGCCGTACGCGGGGTTCCACCCGCTGCGCCAGGCAGCCCACGCTGCGCCGGCGGCAAACGCCAGGGCGCTGACATAAGAAAGGACAAGCGCCAGGCCCGAGAAATGCAGCGGCGAGCTGACGATCTCGTATCCCGTGCTGGACGGCATCGCGAAGGGTTCGCCGCCGATCGTGCGCGCAAAAAGCGTGCGTACCGAGTCATACGCGCAATCCGGGTTGTGCGACCCCAGGGACGGCAGGAGGACGTGCTGGTAGTAGAAGAGCGTCCCGGTCCAGCCGAGGGGGATGAACGTCGCCGCGGTCACGGCGACGACCACGGCCGCGAGGACGACCGCGTAAAGGACACGATGGGCCGGCCGCGGTCCGATGATCATCGCCGCCGGGTAGTACTTGATCGCCGCGGCGAGTCCACCGAAGACACCGGCCAGCGAGGGACGGGTGCGCTCGAACCAGACCGACGCCATCGCCAGCGCGAGAAGGATGCCGCCTCGCTGGCCTGCGCTCACGTCCGCGAACAGCGGTGGGAAGTAGGCAGCCACAACCCAGAAGATCGGACGTGCGACGCGGTCGCGGCTCGCGAGCAGCCGATAGAGCAAACCGAGGGCAAGAATCAGCGCGGCGGCATCGATCGCAGTCCACACCTGCGCCCCGATGCCTCGCGGCAGCCAGGCGACCGGGATGGCGAGCACCGCGACCGGGGGTGGGCTCACGAAGGCGTCTAGTCCACCAGGCGGCGCGATGATGTGCAGCCGAGTCAGGTAATCGGCCGCCTGGTCGTACATGTGAGAGGGATTGGTCAGGTACGCGTGCGCGCCCTCCCACATGCCTTCGGCGTCGAAGCGGCGAGGAGCGATGACGGTGAAGACAAGGAGGCGCAGCCCGAACACCGCCGCGATCAACCAGTACAGGACCGGTCGCGACAGGACATGGGCCGCGGCGAGCCGCAGGCGTCCGATCAATCGGCCATCTAGTCGGTCGGCGGGCGCACGCCGCGCGAGCCGTTGCGCGACAACCAGCTCGTGCCTTTCAGAAACTCGATGAAGGCGTGCACCGACGCAGGCAGCTTGCGCTTGCGCAGGTAGACGATGTGCCAGTCGCGGCGGATCGGGAAACCGCGCACATCGAGCTCGACCAGGCGCCCGCTCGCAACCTCCAGCGCGCACGCATAGCGAGAGATGACGGCCAGGCCGAGTCCCGATTCCACGGCGTGCTTGATCGCGCCGTTGGATCCGAGCTCCATCGCGACCTGGAGCTTGGCCCCCGCCTTGCGGGCGGCCTTCTCCAGTGACCACCTGCTGCCCGACGCC
>DASPYE010000248.1:0-5806 GCA_035636935.1 Candidatus Dormiibacterota bacterium
TCACGGTCGAGCCGAAGATCGTCCACGTCGACTGGGACGTCACCCAGGCGCAGAAGGGCGGCTTCGCGCATTTCATGCTCAAGGAGATCCACGAGACCGACGAAGCGATCGCGAACGCGATGCGCGGCCGGCTGACCGACGACGGGCTGGTTTCCTTCCGCGAGTTCGAGGCTTCCGACGAGGAGCTGAAAAAGCTGCAGGAGGTCGTCCTGCTCGGCATGGGCACCTCCTTGCACGCGGCGATGATCGGCGAGTACGTGCTCGAGGATTGGGTCGGCATCCCAGCTCGCGCGATGGACGCTTCCGAGTTCCGCTACCGGAGGCCGACGTTTGGCGAGCACGCGCTGAGCGTGGTGATCACGCAGTCGGGCGAGACCGCCGACACGCTCGTGGCGCTGCATCAGGCTCGGGCACGGGGAGCGTTGACGGTTGCGGTCACCAATGTGATCGCCAGCTCCGCCGCGCGTGACTCGGACGGTGCGATCTACCTCCACGCGGGGCCGGAGATCGGCGTTGCGTCGACAAAGACGTTCAACTCGCACCTCATCAGCCTTTACCTGCTCGCGATGCGGCTGGCGCATGCGAACGGCCGGATCTCGCCCGAGCGGCGGGGCGAGGTCGTGGAGGCCTTGCGAGCGCTGCCGGACCAGGTGCGCACACTCCTGGGCCGCGACAAGGAGATCGTGAAGCTGGCCCACAAGTACAGCCAGTACCGCAACTTCATGTACGCGGGTCGCGGCCTCGGCTATCCCGTCGCGCTGGAGGGAGCGCTCAAGCTGAAGGAGATCTCATACGTCCATGCCGAGGGCACGTCCGGCGGCGAGCTGAAGCATGGTCCGATCGCTCTGCTCGACGAACAGTTCCCGGTCGTGGCGATATGCACGGCCAGCTCTACCAAGGACAAGATGGTCAGCAACGTGCACGAGATCGTGGCGCGTCAGGCACCTGTGCTCGCGTTGGTCTCGCAAGGCGACCGCTCGCTGAACGGCGTCGCCACCGACATCTTCGAGATGCCGGCCGTGGAGGAGGCGTCCTCCGCCATCCTCAACACGGTGATGCTGCAGCTGTTCGCGTACCACGTGGCCACCAAGCTGGGCCAGGACGTGGACCAACCAAGAAACCTAGCCAAAAGCGTCACAGTCGAGTAGGCAACGTTTCACCTCCCGGCATGCCCGGGGGTTGCTTCACCTCCCCGCTTGCCCGGGGGGTCCGCCGAGAGCTGGCTTGGCCAGGCTCGGCGAAAAAAGGGGGGTCTCCCCCCTTTGTCGGAGGTCGGGCCGCGAAGCGGCCCGGGTGGGGGTTCCCGATCAGCCGATAACCCCACAATGAATCCGTGCAGCGCATCGGCGTCGACGCGGTCTCGGTTGATCGAATCGCGCTTGCCGTAAAGCGCTCGGGCCGCGGCTTCCTCGACAAGGTCTACACACCGGCGGAGCAGGCCTACTGCGCGGGCAACGACGAGCGCCTGGCGGGCCGGTGGGCGGCCAAAGAATCCGTGATCAAGTGCTTCGACGGCACCGGCATCTGTTTCCCGCGGCGCCGGATTGAGGTTCTGCCCGGCCCGAAAGGCGCGCCTCGGGTGCGGTTGCTCGGCGATGGCCGCGGCGCCCAGGTCGAGGTGAGCATCACGCATCACAGCCGCCTTGCAGTGGCCACGGCGCATCTCGAGATCTCCGACGTGGCGGCCATGCTTCCCGCTCCGGACGCGGTCATGATCCCGGAGCGGCCGAAGGACGCCCACAAGGGCACCTTCGGCACCGCGGTCGTCCTGGCGGGAAGCCTCGGCCTGACGGGTGCGGCCTACCTGTCATCGACGGCCGCCGCTCGGACCGGGGCCGGCCTGGTCCGGCTTCTGGTTGCCGACAGCATCTACCCGATCCTCGCCGCCAAGTGCACGGAGGTGATGGCCACGCCGGTGCCGGAGGTCGCGCCGGGCGCGGTCGGGCACGCCGCGTACGACTCGATCCTGCGGCAGCTCGCGACCACCGAGGTCGGCATCGTCGGTCCCGGGCTTGGTCGGGACAGCTCGACGTGGCGACTGGTGGTCGACCTCGCGCTGCACGCGAAGTGTCCCCTCGTCATCGACGCCGACGGTCTCAACGCGCTCGCCGATTCCCCGCGTTCCAAGGGCAAGCTCGGCAAGAACCGCGTTCTGACACCCCATCCAGGCGAGCTCTCCCGGCTGACAGGCAAGACCGCGGAGGCAATCAACGCCGACCGCGCCGGCGCCGCCCGCAAGGCAGCCAAAGAGTGGGGGGCCATCGTCGTCCTGAAGGGGGCGCGCACGGTGGTCGCGCATCCGGACGGGCGCGTGAGCGAGGACCCGCACGAGGTGCCCGCGCTTGCCAGCGGCGGCACAGGCGACGTGCTGTCGGGCATCATCGGCGGCCTGATCGCGCAGGGGTCTGATCCGTTCTCGGCCGCGGTGACCGGCGTCTACGTGCACGCCGCGGCGGGTGCTCGCATCGCCCAGCGCCTGGGCGACTCCGGGCTGCTGGCCGGTGACCTGCTGCCCGAGATCCCGCTCGTCATGAACGTGCTGCGCCAGGGCGGCCTCTGACGAGCTCGCTTCGTTGGGCGGATATCGACCTGGGCGCGATCAGCGCCAACTGTGCCCGCATCCTTGGCCACCTGCCGAAGGGGACGCGGCTCTTCGCCGTGGTGAAGGCCTTTGGCTACGGCCATAGCGCAGTGCCGGTCGCGCACGCCGCACTGGAGGGAGGTGCGGGCGGCCTTGCGGTGGCGACGCTCGAAGAGGCGATCCAGCTGCGCGGCCTGGTCGACTCGGAGCAGATCCTGGTCATGGGCGGGCTGCTGCCTGGGCAGGCAAGGGCCGCCGCCGAAACCGGCTGCAGCATCGCGGTCTCGAGCCGCGAGCTGGCGGAGGCGCTGGGTCAGTCGGTTGGCCAGGTGCCGGTGCACCTCAAGATCGACACCGGCATGGGGCGTTTC
Source organism: Candidatus Dormiibacterota bacterium (assembly GCA_035636935.1). GTDB lineage: Bacteria > Chloroflexota > Dormibacteria > Dormibacterales > Dormibacteraceae > 40CM-4-65-16. The sequence continues at coordinate 2,953 of DASPYE010000248.1, forward strand.
GGTTGCGCGCCCGAGGATGCGCCGGCCCTCGCCCGGCTCATCGACGAGTCGCGCGGCACGCGCCTGGCGGGGACATGGACCCACTTCGCGAAATCAGAATCCGACGCCGCCATGACTCGCCGCCAGTTCGGGCTCTTCCTGGACACGGTCTCGCGATTTGAGGTGAGTCCCGGGATGCGCCACGCATGCAACTCGGCCGGCGCGCTGAACCATCCGGATTTTGCGCTGGATGCGGTGAGGTGTGGCATCGCGATCTACGGATGTGAGTGGCCGGGCATGAGGCCGGCCCTCGCGCTCCGCGCCACCGTCACGCACCTGAAAACGGTGGAGAAGGGCGCCACGATCGGTTACGGCTCGCTTTGGACGGCGTCTGGTCCAACGCGCGTCGCGACGGTCGCGATCGGTTACGCCGATGGCGTCCACCGCGCGCGCGCCAATCGAGGTTACGTCCTCGTGCGCGGCCGGCCGGCGCCGTTGATCGGCATGGTGAGCATGGATGCGATCACGCTCGATGTGACCGACATCCCCGGCGTCTTGGTGGGCGACCACGCGACGCTCATCGGCCGCGACGGCGACCAGGTGATCACCGCCGAAGAGGCGGCCGAGTGGTCGGCGACGATCAGCTACGAGGTTTTGACTTCAATCGGCACCCGCGTCGGCCGCCGCCATTCGGAGAGCTGACCTAGCGGCGATTCCAGGTCCAACCGCACGCTGCGCGAGCGTTCGCGCCGAGTGTCCGCAACTGGGCCACCTCCGTTGAGGTCGGCCGCGTGTGCGACGCCCACAGTGATTTGACCGCGGCCTTCCACGCCTGGACCGCGGCGGTGCACTGACTGCTGACACTGCCTGTGGCCTTGTGAGCCTGGACAACCGCCGCGATGCTTGCCGCGCAAGCGGTGCGGGCGGCGCTGAACAAAGCCTTGAAGTTGGCGAGCTCGGTGGCGTCCTCAGTCTGGTCGGCCGCCGAATCCGGTTCGAGTGAAGCCTGGACACGCTCGGCAGCGTCTTCGGAGCGGTCGTTGGCGAAGGCCGTCTTGATGGCCTGTAACGAGGCGACGCATGCCGCGCTCGGAGCCGGCAGGTTGATGTTGGAGAGGTTTGTGACGGGCGACCCACCTGCGTAATCGAGCGAGACGGATCCGGCCGATGCGGATTGAGTCGACAGTCCCAGCACCAGCACGCCGGAAACCGCTGCCGCGACCTTGATACAACCGACGAACTTGCGAATCAAGAGCATTCGTAGCCTCCTCGTGTTGCCCCAGTTGGGCTCGAACAGACTAACGAATTTCCGCCGCCAGCCTGGCACCGGCCGGTTTCAGCTCGATCCACTTAGCCCGTGCGGACGATTCGACCGCCGCCAGCGTGAACGCGAGCGTGGCAAGGTTGTCGCGGCCCGATGTCTCCGGCTCACGGCCCTCGAGCAACGCAGCCACGAACTCGCCCAGCGTGCCGGCTCGGTCGATCCGCGACATCGCGGGCAGCTCAAAGATTCTCCGCCTGCCGCGCCTTGGCGTGACCACCACCTTGTCATGGAGGACGCCGTTGTCGCCGCGGCTGGTCCAGTACGCGTGCCCGTTCTCGAACTCCATGTTCCACTCGCCGGCCCAGGGCGTCTTCGCCCCGGCGCTGATCCAGCTTGCGCGATAGCTCACGAGGACGTCGCCGAAGAAGATCGAGGTGGCAGCGGTAGGCGGGCCGTCGAAACCGCCGACCCCGGCGTTCGCGGCGGCGCAAAGGAGGCGATCCGGCTCGCGGCCCAACACGAGGCGCAGCAAGTCGAAGTGGTGGATCGACATATCGACCAGCAGCGGCTGGGGATCTGCATGCAGCCGAAAGCGCGGTTTCGGCGGAGACGAGTAGTCGCGGCGGAAGTCGATCCCGATTCCGTGCAGGTCGCCGAGGTCGCGCTCGCGCACCAGCGTCGCGGCGGTCCTTGCCGCCGGAAAGAATCTGTAGTTCTGACTCACCATGAGGACCAGACCTTTGGCGGCGGCGAGCGACACCAGCGCGGCCGCGGTCTCGAGCGTGTCGGTGAAGGGCTTTTCCACGAGCACGTGCAACCCCGCCTCTAGTCCCGCGCGCACGAGCGGTGAGTGGGCGGCAAGGGTGGTCGTGACGAGGAGGGCGTCGGGCTGCGTCGACTGGATCCCGTCAGCCAGGGATCCAAAGCAACGTTCGCGCGACACGGGCAGTCGTTTCGCCAGCAAGGCGAACGCGGACGGGTCGGAATCGACGTAACCGACAACCTCGGCCTCGTCGACCGTGGGATTGACGCGCCATGCCCAGTCCCGACCCCAGTCGCCCAGGCCCACGTGAAGGATCCGAATGCGGCGCGTCATCGGGAATACGGACGGCCCCACGCCACTTCAAATGATCGCAAGGCAGGTGATCCTACACTGGCATTACTGATGGCGGAACCCGCCGCACAAACTGCCTTCGCGGAAGAGGCATTGACACATCTCGACACCTTGTACAGGGGCGCGCTCCGGCTCACCCATGACCCGGACGCGGCTCAGGACCTGGTTCAGGAGGCGTATCTACGTGCGCTGCGTTACCAGCACAGCTACCAGGCCGGCACGAACATGAAGGCCTGGCTGTTCGCGATCATGCGCAACCTTTTCTGGGACCGCTTCAAGGGGTCGCGGAAGGACGACGTCAGCCTGGACGATGTCGGCGAGTTCGTGCTCTACGAGAAGCTGCGCGACGAGGGCGCCCGGCCGGAGGCGGACGTGCTCGACAAGATCGCAGCTTCCGAGGTGGTGTCCGCGGTAGACCAGCTGCCCCCCCTGCACCGCGAAGTCGTGCTGCTGGTCGACGTTGAAGGCTTTTCTTACAAGGACGCCGCCCAAACGCT
>DASPYE010000249.1:0-10429 GCA_035636935.1 Candidatus Dormiibacterota bacterium
CATAGCCACCGCTATTCCGAGCACGACGGCATGGGTCAGGTAACGATTAATTCGCAATGCCTACCCCTAGGATTTGGTGAATCCGCCCTGGCGGCGGGAGGATCCCCAGAAGACCGAGCCACCGTAACAGACGGTCAGCGAGGCAGTCAACCCTACAGGAGCTACAACCGGTAGGTTGGCGAGAAGAGTTTGGCCTTCGCGTCCGAATTCAATTCGAATTTGAGGGCTTGGACGCCAGAACGCCCTGCGCCGAACAACAGTTCGCCTGCTGCCCCGCCGCCTGACTTGGAGTCGTAGCCGGCTCACAAGGACGCTCAACGTCCGTTCGAATCGGACCTTGCCAACCAGTTCTCCCCACCCGGCGCGCACCGCGCGCCGACCTCCCGGGCAGGCGGGAGTTGAAACTTGCTAGGGGCCTCCCCGGACGTAAATCGTCTGCCCCGAGACGAAGCTCGACTCGCCGCTGCAGAGAAACGCGATCACGCTCGCGATGTCCTCTGGCTGGCCGATCCTGCCGAGCGGAATCTGTGACGCGGCGCCCACCTTGAAGGCCTCGAAGTCGATGCCCATCCGCTCCGCGGTTGCGCGCGTCATGCGCGTCTCCACAAATCCCGGCGCGACGGCGTTGACGTTGATGTTGAACGGCCCCAGTTCGATGGCCAGGGTCCGCGCCATGCCCTGCAGTCCCGCCTTGGCCGTGGAGTAGTTGGTCTGCCCACGGTTACCGAGAGCCGACGTCGAGGAGAGAAAGACCATCTTGCCGTGTTTCTGATCGACCATCGGCTTCTGGGCCGCCCGCGCGCACAGAAAGGTGCCTTTGAGGTGCGTGTCGATGACGGAATCCCAATCGTCGTCGCTCATCTTGAAGAGAAGGTTGTCGCGCGTGATGCCGGCGCAGCACACGAGCACATCGAGCCGGCCGAGCTCGCGCACGGCTCTCCCCACCATATCGTCGACCTGCTCCCGACTCGTGACGTCGCACGCGATGGCGAGACCGCCGATCGGCTTGGCGACCTCCTCCGCCGGCGCGATGTCCATATCAGACACGACCACACGCGCGCCCTCGTGTGCGAAAAGCTCTGCGGTCGCGGCGCCAATCCCACGACCCCCGCCGGTGACCAACGCAACACGGTCCTTGAACCTCATTTGGTCTCCGTGTCGAACGCCGCGCCGCCATCCTTGCGAGGGTCCGACGCGCCCGACAGGTATCCATCCTGCTCGCCGACGATGAGCTGCGGCCGCGCGAAGTACGTGTCGTAGTTCAGCGTGCGGCGATTCACCCGGTAGCCGAGCCGCTCGAGTCCCTCGCAGACCACGCGCGGAACCCGATGCTCGGCCTGCACGATCTCACCCTGGAAATCGATGCGCGGCGCGCTCACCGCCTCGACCGGTGACATATCGTGGTCGAGCACGTTGACCAGGATCTGGAGGATCGAGGTCACGATCTTCGTCCCGCCAGGCGCCCCCACGCACACGCGCAGCCTGTTTTTGTCGAACACCATGGTCGGTGTCATCATCGTCACCCTCGTCTTGCCCGGCCGCACCGAGTTGGGCCGCCCGGGACGCGGGTCGAAGCAGTTCATGTAGTCGTTGTAGGAAAAGCCGAGGCCGGGGGTGACCACGCCGCTCGACGAGCCCAGCGTGTGGGAAAGCGAGACGGCGTTGCCCGCGTCATCAACCACGCAGACGTGCGTCGTATCGGCGCGGTCCGCGATCACCTCGCGTGCTTTCGCCGCGTAATGCTTGTCGGCGAGCGCGCCGGTGGGGATGTCGACAAAGCGGGGGTCGGCGATGTGCAGCTCGCGGTCGGCGACCGCCCAGGCCATCGCTTCGATGAGTAAGCGCGCGGCTTCCGTGCTCGGCCACCCGTGGGTGCCCAGGTCGTAACCCTCGAGAAAGTTGAGCATCTGCAAGAGGGTCAAACCACCCGCGGGCGGCCCCGCCGCCACCACCTGCAGACCCCGGTAGGTGCCTCGGATGGGCTCCGTGACGTTGACGGTGTAGCCCTCCAGGTCTTCTTTGGTGATGAACCCGCCGTTGGCTTCAAAATCGGCGGCGATCGCATCTGCGATATCGCCCTTGTAAAACAGATCGGGGCCTTCGCTGGCCAGCCGCTCCAACGTGCGCGCCAGGTCGGCCTGGACCAACAGCTCGCCGATCGCGTACAGCGCGCCGTCGTGCGTGTAGATCGCCTTCGCCGCCGGCGTGACCTGGATCCGCTGGGCGTTCGGCACAACGTCCGGGCCGTAATCCATCGTCCAGTAGCCGTGGACGAAGCCGGGGACAGGGAATCCGTCACGGGCGAGGGGGATGGCTGGCTCGATCGCCTCCTCCCATGAGATCGTGCCGAACCTGGCCAGCGCGTCATGCAAGCCGGCCACGGTGCCAGGAACGGCGACGGATTGATAGCCGACGTCGTTGACCCAGCCCTCGAGCACGTACCCGTAGCGGTCGGCTGCCTCGCGGATGAAGATCGACTCCCACTGGTCCTCGCGCGTCCGGGAGCCCGCGGTGCCGTAGAACTCGAGCAGCGCATCGCCGCCCTGCGCGTTGTGGACGAGCATCGCGCCGCAGCCGCCGATGCTGCACATCTGCGGATCGATGACACCCTGCACGAAGGCGCACGTGACGGCCGCATCAACGGCGTTGCCACCGCGCCGCATCACCTCGAGGCCGATCTCCGCCGCCTGGGGCTGCGGGCAGACGATGATGGCCACGGACGTAAGTTAGTCCAAACCTCCGCCCCTCTCCCTAGCCCTCCGCGCGGGAAAGTGCCGGCTTCCCGCCCCCTGTTCCGAATCCTCTCCCCCGATGGGGAGAGGTTTTAGGCGGGCAGCTCGATCGTGAACGTGCTGCCGGCGCCGGGCGCGGTTTTCACGCGGATCGTCCCTCCGTGCCGCTCGACGACACGCCGCGCGATCGCGAGTCCCAAGCCGCTGCCCGAGTCGCTGCGCTGAAAGCGCTCGAACAATCGGGGCAGGCGCTCTGCTTCGATCCCAGGCCCTCTGTCAGCGACCGCGATCATCGGTCCGATCGAGCCCCGATCGACCCGCAGCGTCACCTTCGCTCCAGGCGGGCTCACACGCAGCGCGTTGTCGACCAGGTTGGCGACTGCCTCGCGGAGCAGGTCCTTGTCGGCGTTGATCCGCGTGTGGTCGGTGACGTCGGTGACGAGCTCGACGCCGGAAGTCGCGGCCTGGGCCGTGTACGCGCGAACGACATCAGCCGTCAACTCAGCAAGGTCGACCAGCTCTCGACGCAACGGCACATCCTCGTCCGCGTGCGCGAGCGAGCGCAGGCGGGCCAGCATCCGCTTCATCCGCTCGGCCTCGGCGACGCTGTCGTCCACGGCATCCTCGGCCGGCTTGCCGCGATTCGCGCGTCTCAGGATCGACAGGTTCGTCATGATCGTGGCGAGTGGCGTCGCCACCTGATGCGACACATCGGTCAGGAATCGCCGCTGTGCGGCCAGGACACCCGCCAGCTGGTCGTTAGCCCGCGCCTGCGCCTCGATCGCGCGATTCATTCGGTAGATCATCGGCAGCACGATCAAGGGCAACGGCGCAGCGACGGGCGCTTCGACCGCGAGCACCGAGATCGTCACGGCGCACGCGCCAAGGGTGAGCGACGCAGGCCACGTAGCTGAGAGGGCTTGGCCAACCAAGGTCAGGTAGGGGCGCCCGCTGTGCAGCGCAGCCGGAAGCACCGCGAGGCCGAGGTTCACCACCAGGTAGACGAGCCCCGCCACAGCGGCGCGAAAGTCCTGCAGGGCGTCGCCGTCACGACCAATCACCCCGATGCCTGCCGCCAGCGCCGCCGCGGCCAGAGTGTTGCCGGCATTGAACGCGCTCTCCGGCCAGGTCCGGCGAACGAGGACATTGCCGGCAAGCACCCCGGCAGCCGCCGTCACTGGTCCGATCCCGTGCGGCAGCATCAATGCGGCCACGATGCAGGGAAGAGCGCCGAGGCTGATCTTCTGCTGGAGACCGATCTTGACCGGGAATCTCTCTGCGAGGGCGATCGAGAGAAAGCATCCCGGGACCAGCAACCAGCGCCAGGGCTGGGCGGCCTCGAATGCGGTGCCGGAGGTGGCCGCAACGACCGCTGCGAGCACGACACCAACCGCCGGAACTCCGACGATCGATGCCTTCAGCGGCCTTGGGAAGGTCGTGAAGGCCGGGGCCATGATCCTCAGCTCTTGGGCACGTCCAGCAAGAGAGTCACGACGGAGCCGCCGGTGCTTACCGCGGACGCCGAGACCTGGTAGCGGTTCACGCTGCTTGTGACGCGGGCGCTTCTGAGGCCGGCCGGCACGTAAACGCGAACCGTGATCAGCGTGCCACCTCTGCCGTCGGGAGCGCTCGACGCTTCGCTCTGGAAGTCGTTCAAGTAGTGCACCTCTGGCTTGAGGACCGTGACGTAGGTGTTCACCGTCAGGTTCGCGCCGTCGCCGGTTACCGTTCTGGCAGGCGGATCCGCCGAGCACCACGCGATGTTCGCCGAAGCACTACCCGCCCCTCCGATCACCATCGCCATCGCCGCCACCGAGCCGGTTACCACGCTTCGCGCTCTCATCTCGCCACGCTCCCTATTCGGTACCGAACCTGTAGCCCAGGCCGCGTACGGTTTGAATCAGCCTGGAACGCCCATCTTGCTCGAGCTTCTGCCGGATCCGGGAGATGTGCACCTCGAGTGAGTTAGATTCGGGTCCGGTCGTCACTGCCCACACAGCTTCCGCCAGCTGCGCGTAGGTGACGAGCTGGCCGCTGTTGCGCATCAGGGCGGTCAGGATTCGGAACTCGATCCCGGTCAGCGACAGCCGACGGCCTGCTCGTGTGGCGATGCCCTCGCTCAGATCGACCATTACGTCGGCGGCGGACAGGCGAGCGCCGCCCTTGCCGCGGTGACGGCGGATGACCGCTTCGACGCGCGCCATCAGCTCTTCGAGGGCGAAGGGCTTGGTCACGTAGTCGTCCGCGCCGAGCTTCAGGCCGGCGATCCGATCGCTGACAGAGGAGCGGGCACTGATGCCGACAAGCGCGGCGTCGGTCTCGGCTCGAAACGCCTCGAACAGCTCCGGTCCCTCGTTGTCGGGCAGCATCAGGTCGAGAAGGACGACGTCCGGATTCCACTGCCGGACGAGGTCCAGGCCGCGCCCGGCCGAGTCGACGGCCCGCACCGTGTAGCCCTCTTCACCCAGCCCTGCGGCGACCGCCCGCGCGAGGCGGCGGTCGTCCTCCACAAGGGCGACTTTCCACTTGATGGTCATCGCGACGAGATTGTCCCACGGAACTTGCGCGATCTCGGCCCGATCGCGCGTAACCGCCGCCGCCGGCGAGGCGTTCGTAGCCAGCGTGGGCCGCCGCTCTCCCCTGCGCAGGCTCGCGCTCGCCATCGCCGTGCTGGCTGCGATCGTGCTCGCAGGAGGAACCGTGGTGTGGGTCTCCTCACCCGACCCGAGTGGTATCCAGGCGCGGGTCAAGGCGCTGACCGAGGCGCGCGGCATCCCGCTGCTGGGCGAAAACGACGTGCCCCCGCTGCTGGCGGACGCCGTCGTGGCCACCGAGGATGAGCGCTTTTACTCGCACCACGGGATCGACTCGATCGGGCTCAGCCGCGCGCTCCTCTATGACCTGACCAACCTCTGCCTATGCCAGGGCGGGTCCACGATCACCGCGCAGCTCGCGAAGGACGTCTACCTTGGCGGATCGGACCGTGGGTACAACAAGGTGAAGGACATGGCGCTGGCCCTCAAGATCGAACGCGTGCTGACCAAGCGTCAGATCCTCGCCGACTACCTGAGCGAGATCACGACGGGGTACGGCCACTACGGCGTGACCGAAGCCGCGTGCGTGTACTTCCACGCGCCGCTGGGGAGCCTGACCCTCGGCCAGTACGCACTCCTGGCGGGGGTGACGCAAGCGCCCTCGATCTACGACCCCACGGTCAATCCCGATGCCGCCCGCCAGCGGCGCTCACAGGTCCTTGCCCAGATGGTCGCCGAGCACTACATCACCGCCCCGGTGGCGGAGAAGGCGAACGCCGAGCCGGTGGTGGGGCGAGGACCTGGGTGTTAGCCCCAGGCCAGAGGTGACGTCGCGTCGAAGCCGTTGTTCGTCGTCACCTGGATCGGCTTGACGGGCACGACCGGGCTCGGCGACTCGGCGGGCGATGCGCCGGCGCTCGGCGAAGGCGTCGGCACGGGCGCGTAAGCGGCCTTGGGCAGAAACCACAGCTGGAACGGCCCCGCCGGAACGCCTGGCGCGAGGTACGCGATGCCCGACCCGTCCGGCGCCCAGATCGGCTGGGCGACCACCTGGTTGTTGATGATCGCCTTACGTGCCCCCAAGGTGCTGCCGTTCCACGACGCGATGACCAGGTACGAAACCTGCTTCTGGTAGGTGCAGATCATGGCGATCTGGGTGCCGCTCGGCGACACCGCGGGGCTGCGGCAGTCCTCGCCGGCACTCGTCAATGGCTTTCCTGCGGCACGAGCGCGACTGGTAAACCAGAGCTGTGCGACCAACTTGGTGTCGGGCCCGTAGCCGTATTTCGTGTAGATCATTCCGGTCTTGACGGGGATCGGCTGGACATCGCCGCCTGAGTAATCGTTGGCGCTGGTCCAGAGCTTGCCTTGTTTGATCGTCCCGTTGAGCGGCATGGCCCAGACCGACATGACCACGTCATAGCCGTACTTCGGCTGGTCGTAGGCAAACCACAAGGTTTTGCCATCTGGGCTCAGGCGTGGGTAGAAGGCCCAATGGTTGGCGCCCGTGTCTCGGTTACGCGCAGGAGCGGCGTTGTTGGTCACGCGCTTCGTCACCGACCCGAATCGGTTCAGCACGAATACGTCTGAATACCTGCCGTTCGTCTTGACGGCGAGGAGGTGGGTGCCGTCGGGAACCAACGCCGGCATGGTCCAACCAGCTTCGGGTGTCAGCTGGTGAAAGCGCCCGGCGCCGAGGCTGTACAGAGCGCCTTCCTGAGCGATGTAGATCGTTCCTGGCAGCGTGTATGCCTGAGGCCGCGGAGTGGATGCGGTGGGCTTCTGCGGCGGAGCGGCGACCTTGGAGGTCTTCGATGCCAGAACCAGATACGTCGTAGGACCGGCAGCCAGCATCACGACCACGAGAACGATTCCGAGCAGCCCACGACTGATCATGGAAAGTATTGATGCACCAGGGGCAAGATCAAGCTCCAATTGGCTGTGACGCTGCCGCCGGGGCCGCCTCCGTGCGTGTAGGGCGGGAGCAGGACGATCTGGCGGATCGCGTCTGGATTGTCAAAGCTCGCCGCCAGAGGCAAAAGTGCAGCGACCTTGGAAAGGCCGATGCTTGTTTTCAGCTCACCACCCAGCGCCGCTGACAGCGCGGGGAGATCCTCGGGCGACAGCAGTTTGGCCTTCTGACGGATCGCGAGCAGCACTTGCTGCTGGCGTTGCGATCGCCCGAAGTCGCTCTGCAGGTCGCCGTGCCGGGAGCGCACGTACTGCATGGCATGAATCCCGTCGAGATGCTGAGGCCCGCCCAAGATCGCGACGCGTTGATAGTCGTAAGGAGAATGGCTTGCGATGTCGGAGGGGTAGTAGTCGTCCAAAACGGGATGACTCGTGACCACGTCGACGCCACCGACGGCGTCGATCAGCTTGATGAGACCCAGCAGACCGACCCAGATGTAGTCGTTTACCTGGACTCCGAAATCCTGGGATACGGTCGCCATCGCCGCTCCTGGACCGCCATACGAGTACGCACCGTCGATCTTGCCGAAACCGCCGGTCGAGAGATGCACATAGAGGTCGCGGGGGATCGACAGCATCGTCACCTGCTTGGTCGAAGGCACCACCCGGACGAGGATCATCGACTGCGTCAGGATGTGGTCGGCATTGAACTTCGAGTCGTCGTCGGAGCCGAGCAGGAGGATTGTGAACGCGCCGGTCACCGGGCTCGATGAAGGCTTCTGCGGCGACGGCGACAGCAAGATGTCCGTCGGAGAAGGCGTGGGTACGGTGATGACCTGGCCTGCGGACTCGATCGCGAACTGCGCAGCCGGCAGGAAATACGCAAGCCCACCCGCCACCGACGAAAGAGTGATGGCAAGCAAGACAAGGAAGCTTGTGCGTAGTGGGCTAAGCCGCCGGCGTGAAGCTCTTATGCGGTGCCCCGGTCTCAGGCCGAGAGGCACGGGGGAGCATTCTAGACCCTGGGGCGGTATTGCTTTGTAAGCGAGCTGTTAACGGTCCTGAAGGACCGCCTATCGCATCCCGAGCTGAACCGCCTTCACGGCCAGCATCACGATCGAAAGCACCAGGTAACCCGCCAGCGCGCCGATTGCGATGCGGCGGCCCGTCGACCAGGCGGGACGTTCGAGCAAGGCGAGAGCGGGCATCCGCCAGTTGGCACGCTCCTCGCGCGAAACGCGAGGCGGAGGCGGCGCGCCGCGGGACGTGAACCAGCTCCAGACCATGCCTGCCAGCAGAGCCGCAGCGGCCACCGAGCCGAGAACGGCGAGCAGCGTCGGGACGTCGACCGACGGGATCGCGGTCGAGATGACGAGGATCGCCGACAGGACGAGCATGGCACCGACGATCATGCCCGCGACCGCGTTCAGCCACGGCCGGTTGACCCAGGGACCGAGGACAGCGCGGTCGTTGCAGAGCAACACCGCGAACACGGTGGTGCTCGGCAGCATCACGCCGGCCATCGCCTGGACCGCGGTTGTGATCAGGCCGAGTGGGGCGTATGGGATGAGGACGATTGCGGCTGCAACCGCCACCATCCCCGTGTACGAGGCGTAGAAGAGCTTCGCGTCGCGCACCCCCCGATGCAGCGAGTGACGAAGGCCGAAAATGTCGCCGAACGCATACGACGTGGCGAGGGTGACGGCCGACGCGCCCACGATGGAGGCATCGAAGAGAAGCAACGCGAATATGGCGCCTGCCGCCGGTGAGACATTCCCGTGCAGGCCCTGGGCGATGTGGAGCGCATCCTGATAATGGCCGAAATCACGAGTCCCGGAAAACGCCGACGCGGTCGCCATCATGATCGCGGCCGCACCGATCACCACGACGAATGCGCCGAGCACGGTGTCCGCCTTCTCGTAATCGAGCCAGCGCGGCGTGATCCGCTTGTCGATGACGTTGGACTGCTGAAAGAACATCTGCCACGGCGCGACGGTCGTACCGACGATGGCGACGATCAGCAGCGCCGAGTTGGAGGTGAGCCCACCCTCGACGCCGGGCATCACAAAGCCCTTGAGGACTCCGTCCGCGCTCGGGTGGCTCAGCACGAGCAGCGGCAGCACCAGGAGGCTGGCGAACAGGAACACGAACATCGCCCGCTCCCAGCGCCGGAAGTTGCCGCTCACCGTGATCAGGACCAGGACCGCGGCCGCGATCGGCACCACGATCACCGGGTTGAGCCCGAAATACTCGCCGGCCAGACTGACGCCCATGAACTCCGTGCTGATGGTGAGGAAGTTCAGCAAGAAGATCCCACCGGCGGAAAACCATCCCCAGCTGCGGCCGAACCGCTCGCTGATGAGCCTGGCGTAGCCGACGCCCGTGACCGCCCCGAGCCGCACCACCATCTCCTGGTTGACGATCAGGACCGGGATCAACAGGAGCAGCGTCCACAGGAGCGAGTAGCCGAAGTCCTGCCCGGCCTGCGCGTATGTGGAAACGCCACCTGCGTCGTTGTCGCCGACCATGACGATCAGACCCGGCCCGACGATCGCGAGCAACGTAAGGATGCGACGGCGCCACGTGCGCCGCGGCGTGACATCGCTCACTCGGATCGTGCCGAACGCGCCGTGAATGTCGCCCTGGTTCAAATCGTCGAGCACGGCGGACGTTGGCTTCAAGCGCGAGTCCTTTCGGTTTGACTCGCGCTCAGACATTTCGGTCTATACGCCGGTGGAGGCTTCGACGCGGTTGCGCCAGTCCTCCGGGATGAGCTCTGCGATGACGTCGTCAAACGAGATCGCTCCGATGAGGTTGCCCGCCGCATCGACCACGGCCAACGCCGTCAGGTTGTAGTCGGCCATGGTCAGGGAGACGTCCGAGAAGTCCGCGTTGCCTTGGACGTAGACCTTGCTCAGCTCGAGGTCCTCGACACTGCGCGCGCGATCGGAGCGGAGCAGCTCGACGACGCCGACACTACCTATATATGTGCCGTCCTGCTCCGTGACAAAGACCGTCGTGAGCAGCTGGTGCGGCGACTTATCGTCAGTCCGCACTGCCTCGATTGACATGTCGACGGTTGAGCCGCGGACGACCCATATGTAGTCGGGGCTCATCATTCCGCCCGCCGTGGTCGGGTGGTACTGGAGCAGCTTGCGCAGCTTGTGCTGCTGGCTGGTGGACATCATCTGAAAGACCGGCATTCGCCGCTCCTGGTCCAGCTCACCGAGCAGATCGGCCGCGTCGTCGGGC
>DASPYE010000250.1:0-15624 GCA_035636935.1 Candidatus Dormiibacterota bacterium
CGCGGTGGCGGGCCCGTTGCCCGCGCTGCCCGGCGGAACCGTCTGGTTCTGCTTGACCCTGTCGAGAAGGCCCAACGGAGGTTACTTACCGGTGACGAGGGTTGTGAAGTGGTACCTGGCGTCGACCTGCTTTCCGCTGACTCCGCCGGCTGACAGCACCGTCGGGCAGCTGGAATCGGGCTGGCTTGGCGGTGCAGCCAGGTAGTCCTTATAAGACTCGAGCGTATAGCGCACCGTCATGTTGTTCAGGAACCAGGTCATGTACTCGGCGTCGCATTGCGTCAGCATGAGGGTCAGGCTCGAGGTCACGCCCGTCGTGGCTGCGCCGTTCTGGCTGGTGGCCCCGGAGCTGGTGCCAGATGCAGAGGTCACGCCTGTAGACGCGGGACCGAGCCCGATCACGCGGACGTTGGTGAAGACGGTCTTGCTCACCGTGCCTGACAGGGTCGGGCCTCCGCCCGCGGTGACGAAGATCTGGATGGCCGACGACGCGATGACCGTCATGTAGTCGCCTAGGCTGATGTGGCCTGCAACGCCCTGCTGCTCACCGGTCGGCACCGTGATGGCGACATAGCCGCTGGCCAGCGGAAGGTACGCGGGTGAGGCGCCAGTCGGCACCACGTTGAGGTCGACGGCCAGCATGTCCGAGCTGATGAGAGCGCCCTTGGTGATGTTGATCTCCGCGATCTTGTTCACGACATCAGTCGGGTTCGTGTAGACGTTGGCCAGGCTGCCGTTCCCGTTTACCGAGGCCTTCGCGACCTCCAGGTCGGCGAGCGTGATCTGGTGTCGGAGAGAAATCGACTGCTTGGCGATCACGACCGATGTGGTCGGGCCTCCGAGCCCGCCGCCTCCCCCGATGTTGCCGAGCAGGAACACAGAGCCAAACGCGAGAACCGCGAGTAGCAAGCCGACGATGATGAAGAGTCGACCCCCGCCGGGACGGGGCCTTGCAGCAGCAGGTGCGACGGCCAAGACTAACTCACCTCCGATTGATTCCTGAGAACTGGATCCGCGAAAGTGGCGACATTGTAAGCATGGTGACCGCGATCTTTACCCCAATTCGCTGTAAAGAAGAGAGAGCCCCTCGCGGGGCTCTCTTTGAAGGTGCGATTACGTGTGCTTACGCTCCCAGAGCGGCTACGACGTTGGAGAACACGTTCTTGATCTGGTTGCCCATCGTAAGAAGGATCACGATGACCACGATTGAGACCAGCACGAGGATCAGAGCGTACTCAACCATGCCCTGGCCTTCCTGACGAGTCGTCAAGCTGCGGAGCTTCCAGTAAAGGTTCAACATTTCTGCGATTTCACCTCCTTTTTCCTGAACTACAGGCTTCTGTACCTGCTTGACGCCACCCGGATGTGTTTCTTGCGAGCTTCCGGGACGTGTCGCGGACGAGGATGGTACTCAGCGGTCCCGGGCAGGTCAATTCATTAGCCAAAACGAGCATGCCCCCTGCGCGGGTCGCTAACCTTTCGCCGGGAATGGCGGCCACCGGCGTCGCAGAGCATGTGCAACGGCGCTCGGGAGCGTACTGGCGGGACCTGGTTTTCAGCCGCCTCATCCCCTCCCTCTTCTTTGCGCTGTTCCTCGCCCGGGAGCTGGTCCTCCTGGCGGGCGCCATCCCCGGCGTGCACCGGCCGATCGATCTGCTGTTCGTCTTGCAGCAAGCGCTCGCCCTCGCCTACTTCACGATGCTGGTGGTCCTTTACGCGGTCCGCCTGCCCCAGCGGGGGACCGACCACCGCCTGACCGTGATCTTCATCGCCTTCAGCGGCACGTTCGCCGCGATCAGCGCGAGCATCCTGCCCGGAGGCACCAGGCGGGAAGGCCTGGTCCTGGTGGCCGACATTCTTGCCACGGCCGGCCTGGCCTACTCGGTCTGGGGCCTGGCCTACCTGCGCCGCTCCTTCTCGATCATCCCCGAGGCTCGGCGCCTGGTCACCGGCGGGCCGTACCGGCTTAGCCGGCACCCTGTCTATCTCGGCGAGATCGCCACGGCGATCGGCGTCAACCTTGCGACCGCCGGCTGGCTGAGCGCGATCGCGATCGTCTATTTCATCGTCTGCGAGCTGCTTCGCATCCGGTGGGAGGAGCGCATCCTAGCCCTGACGTTCCCGAACGAGTATCCCGAATATGCAAGAAGCGTCCCCCGCTACCTACCCAACCCCTTCGCTCGCGGCTGACCGGCTGCGCCTCGCTGAGCGGCTGAGCGCGCGGACGCTGCTGCTGGGCGGCGTCATGACCGTGATCCTCGCGCTGTTCATCGGCGTCGAACAGGACCCGGACTTCTGGTGGCACCTGAAGATCGGGCAATGGATGGTGCAGCACGGGCAGCTGGCGAGCACGGACATCTTCACGTTCACGGCGACGGGGCACTCCTGGACCGACCACGAGTACCTGACCGAGATCCTGATGTGGCTGACCTTCAGCACGATTGGGCTGGCCGCCCTCTGCATTGCCTTCGGGCTGTTGACCTGGGCCGGGTTCTGGCTGCTCTTCCTGCAAGTCCGCAGACAGCCGTTTGTCTTCGTGGGCGTGGGGCTCACCATCGCCGCGATCGCCGGATCTCCGATCTGGGGGCCGCGCGCTCAGATGATCACGTTCGCGCTGACCTGTCTCGAGCTTTACTGGCTGAGGAACTACCTGAGCGGCCGCAGCCTTGCGATCAACTTCTTTCCGCTCGTCATGATCGTGTGGGCCAACCTGCACGGCGGTTGGGTGATCGGGTTCGTCTGGATCGGGGTCGCCATCGCGTCAGAGCTGTTGAGCTGGGCCTGGAACCTCGACAACCCCGCGCACAAGATGCACGCCCGGCGGCTGGCTGTCATCGCGGCTGCGTCCGCCGTCGCGGTGGTGGCGACTCCGCATCTCTTCAGCCTCTATCCGTATCCGTTTCAGACCCAGGGCAGCCAGGCGCAGCAGAGCCTCATCGTGGAATGGGCTTCACCCAATTTCCACAACGTCGAGCTGCGCCCCTTCGAGGCGATGATCTTCCTGATCATCATCGGGTTCGCGCTGAAGCGGCCCAAGCTCTACGACGTGCTGCTGGCCCTCGCCGGGCTAGGCCTCGCCCTCCAATCGGTTCGCAACATCGCGCTGTTCATCGCGGTCGCGACGCCGATCCTGATCAACACGTATGGCGAGTGGTGGAAGGAGCTGACGGCCGCGCAGAAGTGGAAGTTCAATCTTCCGCCCCGCCCCGCGTTCGCCGCCATCACGGCGCTCGCGCTGGTGCTGATCATCGGTGTCACGGCGCTGCGGGTCTCGAACACGATCAGCCCGGAGCGCCAGCAACAGGTCGACGCCGCCAACTACCCCATCGGCGCCGCGGACTGGCTGGCCGCGCATCCCGACGTCGGCACAAGGATGTTCAACCAGTACGGGTTCGGAGGGTATCTTGCCTACCGCTTCTATCCGCAGCCGAACCGTAAGGTGTTCATCTTCGGCGAGGCGGCGCTGATGGGCGATGATCTGCTGAACGAGTACGCTGACGTCTACTTCGTGCGCGCGAGCTGGAAGCAGGTCCTCGACAAGTACGGCGTCGACTACGTGGTGGAGAACAAAGGCGACCCTCTGCCGAACCTGCTGGCGACCCAGCCTGACTGGAAGCTCGTCTACGAGGACAAGGTCGCCGTGATCTACGTCAGAACATTTTCCAGATCTTGAAGTCCGGGGTGTCGTACGCAGGAGGTCCGAGCACCGCGGGAGGAGGCGTCTGGAGGTCGACGGTCCAGACCACGTAACGGATCTCGTTCGAGCTGATGAACTGCTCGATGTCTTCCTTTCCGGTAAGCACCTTGAGCGCGGTTTGCGTCTTGTTCACGTAGTCGAACGTCTCGTCGTAGTGGCCGACGTACACACTGTCTGAGCTGTAGGCCGGGATGTAGAGACCGACCCCCGGCATCGCCAGCACGCGGCCGGCGGGCTCCCGGCCGAGCCAGTGGAGACCGTCATATTCGGCCGCCGGCATCGAATACTGCGGGGACGCGGCCACGGCGAGGGGTGCCAGGACGAGGAATGCGCTTCCCACCGCGGCGAACGCCACATAAGAAAAAGGAATGAGGCGGCGGGCCCGCAGGCTGCGCAGCCGCGGCAGGATCGAGTCGTACAGTCCGCGCGCGCCGAGGACGACAAGAGGAAGGTACACGCCGTCC
This sequence comes from Candidatus Dormiibacterota bacterium, assembly GCA_035636935.1. Lineage (GTDB taxonomy): Bacteria > Chloroflexota > Dormibacteria > Dormibacterales > Dormibacteraceae > 40CM-4-65-16. The sequence continues at coordinate 4,162 of DASPYE010000250.1, forward strand.
AGGAAACGGCGCCGCAGGTCGCCCGCGGGATTGGGTAGGTAGAGGATCACGGCGAGGAGGACCAGCCACGCGACGAGAAAGAGGTCCTCGCGCGACCTGCGGCGCAACGCCCCTGGCAGGCCCGTAAGCGCGAGGAGGAGCTGCGGCGCGATCGCGAAGAAGAGGCTGATCGACTCCGGAGGCAGCGCGTTTTTGGAGTGGAACGTCCATCGCTGCACCTCGGGATTGCCGATGAACGCGAGGTATGAATAAAGGATGTAGGGGGCCGGGATGGTGAACGCTATCGCGCCGGCGATCCAGCCCCGCGGACGCGCCGGGCGCAGGAGCAGCGCAAGCGCGGTGGCGCCGCCCATCAGGATGGGCATCTGGGGGTGGATGGAGGCCTGACCAAGCCAGGCCAGGCCCGCGATCACGCCGAGGGGGAGATTGCCCCGTTCGATCGCCTTCAGCGTCAGGACGACCCCCAGGGCGGCGAACACGCCCGACCAGGCGAAGTGAGGCAGGGCGAGCACGGAATAGAAAGCGCTGAGCTCGGGCATCCGCCAGTCGAGCGTGTCGGTCTGGTTGCCGAAGATCACAGGCTGCCCCAGGGCCTGGATCACGTAACCCATGCCTAGGCCGATCGCGCAGAAGAAGAACGCGAAGCGGCGCGCCGCGCGGTCCTGGATGAACAGGCCTATGAACAGCCACGCCGCCGCCATCAGCGCGAAGGCCGCGGCGATGCGCGCGAGGTGGAAGGTGACGATCAGTGGAAGGTTGGTCACGGCTGCGATGTGGCCCAGCAAGATCCAGAACATGAAGAGATACGCGGTCGGGCTCGACTCGGTCGTGTAGCGGTTCTGCCACGCCCAGCCCCCCTCCCACCCCTGGCGCATCTTGGCCAGGTACGTGTTGGCGTCGTCGCCGAGGTAGAAGAAACCAAGGAAGACGTGGCCGGGCGACTGGACGGCGTAGGCGTAGACGTACGGGATGGCGGTCACGATCGCGAGGGCAAGGCCCATGAGCAGGGGAAGGCGCCACTCTCGAGCCACGGAAGGCCTGGCGAACTGCCCCTCCGGCGGCTCCGCCGTCACCTCCCCACTTTGTGGGGAGGAGTTTCTTTCCAACACTTTCACCTCGACATCCTCAGGCGGAGAACGGTCCACAGAGCGCGGCTGATCTCTCCTTGGGAAACCTTCGACGCTCCTGCGACGCGATCTTCGAACTGGATGGGCACCTCGACCACCGGGTAGCCGAGGCGGACCGTGCGATGGACCATCTCGATCTGGAAGGAGTAGCCCTGGGATACGACCTCGTCGAGCCTGATCGCCTCCAGGAGCGCGCGTGTGTAACAGCGAAATCCGGACGTGCAGTCCCGGACGCGCAGCCCGAGGAGCGTCCGGCAGTACACGTTGGCGCCCGACGAGAGCAGCAGCCGGTGCGCCGGCCAGCCCACGATGTGGCCGCCGCGGATGTACCGCGATCCAATCGCCAGACCGCCACATCCGCGCGCTGCGTCGACGATGGCGTCCAGGTCCCGCGCACGATGCGAACCGTCGGCGTCCATCTCGACGAACAGCCCAGAGCCTTCAGCCAGCCCGATCCGAAATGCATCTTCATACGCGCTTCCGATCCCGAGCTTGCGCTCCCTGTGCAGCACCCTGACACCGCTGTCGGAGGCTGCAAGACGGTCTGCGATCTCCCCCGTTCCGTCGGGGGATCCGTCGTCGACGATCAGGATGTCGTGGCCGAGGTGACGTACCCCGGCGACGACGCGCTCGACGTTCTCCTTCTCGTTGAACGTCGGCAGCACCACGAGGACCTCGGTCGGAGCGGCGCGGCGTTCGGTGAGCTTGCCCCGATCCGTCATGGCCGGAACCGAATCCGAATCACGTGCTTCAGCATGTCGATTGAGCTGCTGACAGGGCTGACCTTGGTCTCGGCGGAGTTGCGCCAGACGACGGGGACCTCGGCGATCTTCACCCCCTGCTTGCGGGCCCGATACAGCACTTCGGGGTCGTAACCGAAGCCGTCGGTGACCAGGCCGGCGAACACCCGATGCGCAACGTCGGCGCGGAAGAGCTTGAATCCGCACTGCGTGTCCCAGATCCCGGGCAACAGCACCGCCTGGACGATCAGGTTGAACGCCTTCCCCATCAACACCCGGTAGAGAGGTTGCGAGACCTCGACCTTCGAAGCTCTCAGAGCGCGCGAGCCGATCGCGACGCCCGCGCCGTTCTTCAGCGCGGCCTGCAGCTTTCCGAGCTCCTCGATCGGGGTCGACAGGTCGGCGTCCGTGAGCAGTATCTCGTCTCCCTTTGCGGCCTCGACTCCGACTGCGAGCGCCCTGCCCTTGCCGCGATTGTGAGGAAGCGCCTCGATGCGGACGGAGGCGCGGCGCTCCGCCGCGGCGTCCATGATCAACCGGGTACCGTCGGCGCTGCCGTCGTCGACCAGGATCAGCTCGTACGGCACATCGTTGCCGTCGAGGTAACGCTCGATCTGCTCGATGGTGCGCGGCAGCCGCTGCTCCTCGTTGTAGCAAGGCACGACGATGCTCAGCACCGGGGCGATGTTACTTGCCGGACCGCAGAACCTTGATCGCGTACCCCGGCAACACCGCCATGCGGCGGATGCGCCACGGCTGTCGGGCGAGCCTTCCGAGCCACTCCAGGCCGGCCCTGCGCATCCATTCCGGCGCCCGCGGCACGCGGCCGGTCAGGTAGTCGAAAGACCCGCCGACGCCGACCGCGACCGAGACGCCAAGACGCTCCTTGAGCCGGTCAAACCAGAGCTCCTGAGAGGGAGCTCCGTAGGCAACGAGAAGGACTTGCGCGCGGTGGTCGTGGATCCGATGCACCGTCTCGACGTCGTCGGAAGGATCGGGTGAACCCCCGTGCGCCGAGACCTCGAGCCCCTTGTTCTCGTCGCGAAGAGTCGCCGCGAGCTCGGCGGCGACACCCGGCGCGGCGCCGAGGAGAAACAGCCGGAAACCCCGGCGGGCGCACATCGCGGCCAGCGGCCGGACGAGGTCGACGCCCGCGACGGGCTCCCGCAGCTCGCAGCCCTGGCGACGCGCCGCCCACACGACGCCGACGCCATCCGGCAAGCAGAGGTCCGCCTTCTCCAGCACCGCGGCGAAGGCATGGTCCCTCCGCGCCTGCATCACGAATTCCGGGTTGACCGTGGCGACCAGGTGCCATCCGCCCCCTTCGACGAGCCCTTCGATCTGCGTGATCGCCGACGCCATGTCGACGCAGTCCACCCGAACCCCAAGGACCCGAACGCTGGCCGGCACGACCGATACCTTAAGGTCACTCAGAGTGTCACGACCTCGAGCTCCGGAGCGGATTCGCGGCATGGGCGGCCGGAGCCAAGGAAAGGGTGGTGCGACGACGAGCGCATCGTCGATGCGTGAGGAGGAAGCGCCGGGCCCCTTGACGCCGGCTTCAGCGCCCGCACCGGGGTCCCCGCGAAATCACCAGATTTCGTGGGGTGGTCCGGCGCCCGGCCGTCCAGGACGCGTAGACGCCCGGACCCTCGGGGTCGCGACACTCTGATGGCGACGGTCGCCGTGGACATCAACCCGGCCACGCGCGCGGTCGTGACCGGCACCGAGAAGTTCACACGCGAGGTGTGCAGGCGGCTCCCGGCCGCGGCTCCTGATCTGCGGTGGCGCTTCCTGGCGTCGCGCCCGAAGGCCGGCCTGGGAGTGGACGAGCTGGTCATTCCGCAGCGGCGGCTCTGGTCGCAGGTCCGTCTTCCCCTCGCCCTCCTCCCCGAACGACCCGACCTGCTGTTCGTACCGGCGCATGTGATCCCCTACGCCTGGCCGGGCAAGGTGCTGACGGTGGTGCATGACCTGGCGTTCGAGAAGTTCCCTGACGCCTACGCATTCGCGGAGCGCTCCTACCTCCGTCTCAGCACCCGTTGGGCGGTGATGCGCTGCAAGTTACTCGTCGCGGTCTCCGAAACGACCAAGCGCGACCTGATCGATCTGTATGGGGTGCCGGAGGACCGCGTGCGAGTCGTTCCGCTTGGCATGGACCCGCCGAGCGTCACCCCAGCCGCGGCGTCGCGGCTTGCCGAGCTCGGCATCGACGGAAAGTTTCTGCTGCAGGTGGGCCGGATCGAAAAGCGCAAGAACCAGCTCGCGGCCGTCGCGGCGGTCGAGCGGCTCGACGGCGTCAAGCTCGTCGTCGCGGGCCCCGAACGCGACCCCGAGCTGTCGGCACAGCTCCGAGGCTCTGCCCACGCCCGTGTGCTCGGCATGGTCGATCAATCAACGCTGGAGCTGCTCTACAACGAGGCGGCCGCCGTGATCGTGCCGAGCCTCTATGAAGGCTTCGGGCTGCCGGTCCTGGAGGCGATGGCAAGGGGCAAGGTGGTGGTCGCCGCGATGGCGTCGTCACTACCCGAGGTTGGCGGCGAGGCCGTCCTCTACTACCACCCCGCGGCCGACCCGGCGCATGTCGCACAGGTGCTCGAGACAGCGATCGACGACCGGGCCCTGCGGACGAGGCTGGCCAAGGCCGCCCAGGCTCGCGCGGCGAAATTCACCTGGGACCGGACCGCCCGCGACATCGCCGCGGTCATCAAGGAGTTGGTCGGCCCAAGGGGGAGCATGCCCCCTCGCAGCGGTCCTGGCCAAGCCAGGCCCGCCGCACCCCCTAGGTGATCGCCTCGTCGATCGCCCGCCAGGTCAGACGCGCCGCCCTGTCCCAGCTGAACTGAGCCGCCCGCAGGATGCCCCGGTGGCGCATCCCGGCGGCGAAATCCGTGTCCTCGATCACCCGCTCGAGGGCCTTGCGCCATGCCTCGGGATCATCCGGCGGCACCGTCATACCCGCATCGGCGACCACCTCGGGCAGGCTCGACCGATCGGACACGACGACCGGAGTCCCACACGCCATCGCCTCGAGAGGCGGCAGACCGAAGCCCTCATACCAAGCAGGATGCGCGACAACACGGGCCAGGTTGTAGATGGCGGGCAGCTGGTCAGGCTCGACCGAATCGAGGTGATGCAGGCGCGGGCCGAGGCGCGACATCTTCTCCCGTATCTGTTCGTAGAGCCAACCCCACGATCCGACGACGACGAGGTCCGGGCGGTCGCGCATCAACACCCAGGCGTCGAGAAGCGTGTCGAGGTTCTTGCGGGGCTCGACGGTGCCGACGAACAGGATGAAACGCTCGGGAAGCTGCAGCCGGGCCCGCGCCTCCGCTCGTTCCTCGGCGCTCATGGGCCGGAATTTCTTGGCGACCCCGTGGGGCACCACCGCGATCCGGCTGCGATCGATGCCAAAGATGTCGACGATGTCGGCCGCGGTGTTCTCGGAAACGGCGATGACAACATCGGCCCGCAGGACCGAGCGCGGCACGACCACGCGCGTGCTGAGCGGCTGGCGCGCGGGGAACCAGCGCGCGTTGCGGTAGATCGCCAGATCGTGAATCGTGATGACCGACGGGCAGCCGACCTTGCTTAGCGGAAGCGCGCCCGCCGGTCCGAAGTACGCATCGGGTTTGAGCGCCCGGATCTCGGCCGGCCACTGCAGGTGGCGCCCGATGAATCGCGTCCGAGGCATCAGCCGATACGTGGCATTCGGCACGTGCATCGATGCACGGCGCGGGCCAAACACGACGAGCCGGCAGTCAGGGCGATCGACCGACATCGAGTGCAGGATCTCCGTGGTGTAGACGCCCACACCGGCCCAGGGTCGCTCGAGACCTGACCCATCAACCACGACCTGGAGACCGGTGTTTCCCCTCACCTGGGAGGGGGGATCGTCAGCGCCGGGCGCGCAGAGCGCTCATACATGTCGAGGGGCCCGAGCCGGCATCTACCTCAAGTAACTCTGGTTGCGCCGGAGGACTTCGAAGTTGTCCAGCGCGAGCCCTGTTCCGCGCACGACCGAGGTCTGCGGGTCGTCGGCGACGGCGGAAACAATTCCGGTGTGCGATGTGATGAACCCGGCGAGCCCTCGCAACTGGGCAGCACCGCCCGAGAGGACCAGCCCTCGCTCGCGGATGTCGACAACCAGCTTGGCGGGTGCCTCGGCGAGCACCGCGCGAATCGCGTCGACGATGTGGCGCAAAGGCTCCTGGACCGCCTCGGCGATGTCATTCGATGAGATCTGAACGCCCTCGATGACGTGGAGCAGGGGTTCTTCCATCGGAAGCGCGGATCCGACCGCGACCTTGATCGCCTCGGCTGTGTGCTCCGTGATGGCTATGCCGTGGCGGCGTTTCAGATACGCCACGATCGCCTCGTCGAGGCTATGGCCACCGACCGGGATCGAATTCGCAACCACAATTCCCGATAGCGAGATCACTGCCACCTCGGTCGTCCCGGCACCGATCTCACATATCCCGCAGGCGCGAACCTCGCCGATAGGCAGCCCTGCGCCCATTGCCGCCGCAAGCGGCTCGTCGATCAGCCACACCTGCCGCGCGCCGGCCGATATCGCAGCCTCGGTAAGGGCGCGTCGCTGGGTCGAGGTCACGGCCGATGGCACAGAGACGATGACCTCCGGCTTGAAGAGGCGCGGCCGGCCCTTCGCCTTGCCGATCAGCTGATGAAGCGTCCGGGCGCTGTCACGCTGGAGAGAGGTATCAGATGGCTCATTGACGACGATGCCTTCACCCTTGATGCACATGCGCACGGTCGAGGTGCCGAGGTCGATGCCGATCTTTCGCGACAGCATCAACCCCACATCTCACTCGTAAAGGCGATGCCCGGCCGCCGCCTCAGAATCGAGCCGGACGCTCTTGATGCGAGCGCCCACCGACGACAGCTTGCCCACCATGTCCTCGTAGCCGCGCTCGACATGCCAGGCGTTGCGCAAGACGCTTTCGCCCTCGGCGCACAGCGCCGCGATCACGAGCGCCGCACCCGAGCGGATGTCAGGGATGGCGAGCTCGGTTCCACGGAGACGCGCCGGGCCGTGCACGATTGCATGCAGGCGGCCTTCCACGGTGATGCCGGCGCCCATCTTGGCGAGCTCGCGCACGTGCTGGAACCGGTTCTCGTGGACGTACTCCGAGATCACGCTCTCCCCATCGGCCTGCGTCATGAGCGCCATGTACTGAGCCTGGAGGTCGGTCGGAAAACCGGGAAATGTCCAGGTCGACATGTCGATCGGCTGCAGGGGCGTCTGCCGCTCTCGCGCGATGCGAAACCATCCGTCGCCCGTCTGGACGTGCGCCCCGGCCTGCTCCAGCTTGAGCAACAAGAGCTCCAGATCTTCCGCCCGCGTGCACTCGATCAGCAGCTCGCCGCCGGCGGCCGCGGCCGCGATGGCGTACGTCCCCGCTTCGAGGTAGTCCGAGATCACGGTGTGTTCGGCGCCGCCGAGGTCGGTCGTCCCGTCGACGATCAACCGCTCGGTGCCGATGCCCTCGATCTGGGCACCCATCTTGGTCAGCAGGCGGCACAGGTCCTGGACGTGTGGCTCCCGAGCGGCATTGAAGATCTCGGTCTGGCCGTCCGCGGTGACCGCGGCCAGCAGGATGTTTTCCGTCCCTGTCACCGTCGGTAGATCGAACACGATGCGACCGCCGCGCAGCCGCTCAGCGGTGGCGACGATCTCGTTATGCGTCTCGTTGATGTGCGCGCCCATCTGGCGTAAGCCTCGGAGGTGCTGCTCGACCCGACGCGCTCCGATATCGTCGCCGCCCGGCCGTGGCACCCTAGCGTGGCCGAAGCGCGCGAGGAGTGCTCCGAGGAGGACGATCGTCGCCCGCATGCGGCGGCCCAGGTCATCGGGCACGTCAGTCTTCCCCGCCGCACCCGCGTCGATGACAACAGTGCCGTCACCAGAGGTGTGGCCGCCGAGCAGGGAGATGATCTCGCCCATCACCACCGTGTCGGTCACCCGCGGCACGTTTTGCAGAGTCACCGGCTCGGTCGTGAGCAACGCCGCGGCCATCTCGGGAAGCGCCGCGTTCTTGGAGCCGCTCACGCAGATCTTGCCCGACAGCTGCTCACCGCCTGTGATGTGCAGCGCCCGGTCGCGGCCACCCATGGATCCCTTCATCGAGCGCCTAAGACTAGGTGGAAAGCTCTATCCCCGACGCGTTCGGGCGAGGCGCAACCGGGCCTCCGCCATGGCGAGAGCGTTCTGGAACTCGGTCTCTTCCGAAGCCGTCAAGGTTCCCGCGAGCTTCTCCTGCGCCCGGCGGCGTGCCTCCTCGGCCTGCTGGACCGATATCTCGTCGGCGTGCTCGGCGACGTCGGCCAGGACGGTGACTCGATCTGGGAGGACTTCGAGGAACCCGCCTCCCACGAAGAGCAGCTCCTCGTTGCCGCCGTGTCGGATCTTCAGGGCGCCTGGTTTCAGGATCGTCATCAGGGGCGCGTGGTGGGGCAGGATACCCAGCTCTCCGTCCGCTCCGTTCGCGACGACGAAGTCGACGTCACCCTCGAACAGGCTCCGCTCTACGCTGACCACCCGCAGAGGGAACGGCACCTACCTCGACTCCTTCTTCCTCATCTCGTCCGCCTGGGCGCGCGCGTCGTCGATCGTGCCGACCATATAGAACGCCTGCTCCGGCAGGTCGTCGTGCTTTCCCTCGAGGATCTCCTTGAACCCGCGCACCGTCTCGCGGATGGGCACGTACTTGCCCTCGCGTCCGGTGAAACGCTGCGCGACACTGAAGGGCTGCGACAGGAACCTCTGCACCTTTCGCGCGCGAGTAACCACGAGCTTGTCGTCTTCGGACAGCTCCTCCATGCCGAGGATGGCGATGATGTCCTGCAGGTCCTTATAGCGCTGCATCGTCCGCTTGACGCCCTGCGCGGCGTCGTAATGGTCCTGGCCGACGACCGAAGCTTCGACGAACCTGCTTGAGGACCCGAGGGGATCGACCGCCGGGTAGATGCCGATCTCGACCAGCGAGCGCTCCAGACGAAGCGTGGCGCCCAGGTGGGCGAAAACGGTCTGGATCGCGGGGTCGGTGTAGTCGTCAGCCGGCACGTAAACGGCCTGCACGGACGTGATCGAACCTTTGCGGGTGGACGTGATCCGCTCCTGCAGCTCCCCCATCTCCGATGCCAGCGTGGGCTGATAACCGACGGCCGACGGCATCCGTCCGAGCAGCGCTGACACCTCAGAACCCGCGAGCAGGTAACGGAAGATGTTGTCGACGAAGAGCAGCGTGTCCGCGCCCTCCTCGTCGCGAAAGTACTCCGCCATGGTGAGCCCGGTCAGACCGACGCGCGCCCGCGCGCCAGGAGGCTCGTTCATCTGGCCGAAGACGAGCGCCGTTTGCGGCAGCACGCCCGCGTCCTGCATCTCGACGTACATATCGTTGCCTTCGCGCGTCCGCTCCCCCACTCCCGCAAACACGGAGCGCCCCTTGTGCTGGTAGGCGATGTTGCGGATGAGCTCCTGGACGATCACCGTCTTGCCCGTCCCCGCGCCTCCGAAGAGCCCGATCTTCGAGCCCTTGGCGAACGTGCAGATCAGGTCGATGACCTTGATCCCTGTCTCGAGGATCTCAACTTTGGCTTGCTGCTCCGAGATCGGTGGGGCCGGCCGGTGGATCGGCCACCTCGTGCCGCCCTCTGGAGTTGGTTCGTCATCGATCGAGTTGCCGATCACGTTGAACATTCGTCCCAGGGTCTCGACGCCGACCGGGACCGATATGGAGGCGCCCGTCGCGTGCACCGAGTCGCCGCGGCGAATGCCGTCGGTGGCATCCATGGCGATGCACCGCACGACGTTGTCCCCGATGTCAGACGAGACCTCGAGCACGATCTTTCGCCCCTCGACCGTCACCTCCAGAGCTTCGAACAGCTCTGGCTGGTCACCGGGACCGAACTCGACGTCGACTACTGCGCCGATGACCTGGCTGATCCGGCCTTCGCGCGGCGCTTTCTTGTTCGGAGCGCCCTGCGCGTGCCCGGTATCTGCCCTTTCCGTCTTCGGTCCTTTCGCTTTGGTTTTTGCCATCAGAGCTCCTCCCTCATCCCGCGCTCGCGGCCTCGGCGCCGCTCACGATCTCCATCAGCTCGGTGGTGATTCCGGCCTGGCGGACCTTGTTCGCGTAGAGCGTCAGCGCGTCGATCAGATCACCGGCGGCGTTGGTTGCGTTTTGCATCGCGATCATCTTGGCCGAGTACTCGCTTGCCTTGTTCTCGAGCACTGCCTGAAACACCTGCGTCTCGACGTACCGTGGCAGCAACCCGTCAAGCACTGCCTCTGGCTCGGGCTCGTAGATGTAGTCGGCTCGCGGACCCTCCTGGCCGGCCTCGCGCTTGGGGATCTCAGCCGGTATCAGCACTCGGATCGCCGCCTCCTGTCGCATGGTCGAGATCCATTTCGAGTAGCAGAGAAGCACGGCGTCGGTCTCTCCCTTCGCGTACTCCTCCAACGCGACCGTGACAGCCGGCAGCACGAGGGCCTGGCTGGGGCGGTCGGGAAGGTTGCTCACCTCGGCGATCACGTTGCGCCGATAACGGAGCAGGAAGTCGCGCCCTTTGCGGCCCAGCGTCACATACCGCTGCTGCTCGGTGAAGTGCTCATTCATGTAGCGCGTCGCGGCGCGGATGTTGTTGACGTTGATCGCGCCGCAAAGGCCGCGGTCGGTTGTGACCAGGATCATCACGGCGCGCTTGCCTTCGCGCCGGACCAGGAACGGGTGCTTGTACTCGGTGGCACGCTCGCCGACGGTCTGCAGGACCTCGATCATCTTGTCGGCGTACGGCCGCGTCGCCTGCACCGCGGCTTGCGCCTTGCGAAGCCGCGTCGCCGCCACCACCTGCATCGCCTTGGTGATCTTCTGCGTGTTCTTGATCGAGTCGATGCGGCGGACGATGTCGCGGAATGCGGGCAATTACTTTTCCTTCTTTTCCTTCTGTGCGGCTGCGGGTGCGCCGCCCGAAGGGTCAGGCTCGTCCTTGTAGCCCTCGATACCGAATTGGTGGTTGAACGTCGCGATCGCCGCATTCAAGCGGGCGAAGAGCTGGTCGTCCACCGCCTTCTGCTTGTCGATTTCCTGCAGAACGCCCGCGCGGTCGCTCTTCAGGAAGCGCACGAATCCCGCCTCCCACTCCCGCACCCGCGCCACCGGCACCTTGTCGAGGTGGCCCTGCGTGCCGGCATAAAGCACCGCGACTTGCTCCGAGAGGGGCACAGGCTGGTACTTGTCTTGCTTCAACAGCTCGGTCAGGCGCGCGCCGCGCTCGAGCTGATTGCGCGTCTGGCTGTCGAGGTCGCTCGCGAACTGCGCGAACGCGGCAAGCTCGCGGTACTGGGCGAGGTCGAGCCGCAGCTTGCCCGCAACCTGACGCATCGCTTTGGTCTGGGCATCGCCGCCGACGCGCGACACCGAGATGCCTACGTTGAGGGCAGGCCGCTGGCCGGCGTTGAACAGGTCGGCCTGGAGATAGATCTGGCCGTCGGTGATGGAGATGACGTTGGTGGGGATGAAGGCCGAAACGTCGTTGGCCTGGGTCTCGATGACCGGCAGCGCCGTCAGCGAGCC
>DASPYE010000251.1:0-9383 GCA_035636935.1 Candidatus Dormiibacterota bacterium
GGGTAGTCCTCCATGAACCCATACCCGCCATGGATCTGCACCGCGTTGTCCGCCGCCCGCTTCGACGCCTCCGACGCATACAGCTTCGACATGGCGGCGAGCATCCGTACCTCGTCGGTGGTCTGAGCCCCCTCGCGCCCATAGGCGACCGCCGCTCGATACACGATCGTCCGCGCGACCTCCGCCTCCATCGCCATATCGGCGAGCTTGAACTGGATGGCCTGATGCTTCGAGATAGGTTCGCCGAACGCGCGCCGCTCCTTCGCATAGGCGAGCGCCGCGTCGAGACACGCCTGGGCCAGCCCGACGGAAAGCGCCGCGATCGCGATCCGGCCCCCTGTCAGCGTGTGCAGGAACTGCCTGTACCCGCCACCGCGCTCGCCCAACAGGTTCTCGGCCGGCACCTCGCAGTCCTCGAAGCTGAGCGGATGCGTGTCCGACGAATGCCACCCGAGCTTCCGGTACGACTCGAGCACGTGATAGCCCGGCGTGCCGGTCGGCACGATGAGCGCGGAGATTTCGGGCCCGTCGCCATTGCGACCCGTGACGGCGGTGATCGTCACCCCCGCGGAGATGTCCGTGCCGCAGTTCGTGATGAATTGCTTGGCGCCGTTGATCACCCATTTGCCGTCACGCGCCTCGGCTCGCGTCTTCGTGGCGCCAGCGTCGGATCCAGCCTCGGGCTCGGTCAGCCCGAAGGACCAGAGCTTGTGTCCGCTGAGCAGGTCGGGCAGCCATCGCTCCTTCTGCTCCTTGGTGCCGAAGTCGTAGATCGGAGCGGAGCCGAGGCACACGGCCGCCTCGAGCGTGATCCCGACTCCCGCGTCGGCGCGGGAGATCTCCTCAATCGCGATGCACAACGAGAGGAAATCAGCGCCCGCACCGCCCGCCTCTTCGGCGAACGGCAGCCCGAAGAGGCCGAGCTCGCCCATCTGGCGGACGATGTCGTAACCGAACTTGTGGTTCCGGTCGAGATCATCGGCCGCCGGCGCGATGACCTCCCGGGCGAAGTCGCGGCACGTCTCCCTGATCGCCTGCTGCTCGGACGACAGTTCAAAATCCATTCCATCAATCCTTACACGGGATGACTGACGACCTCTACTCGGAAGGGATGCGGATCGCGGCGACCCTGCGCGACCTGGACGGCCCCAACGTCAACCCGCTCTGCCACACGCGCGTGTACACGCACGGTAGGCGGGTGGAGCGTTCGCTCGTCCTCCTCCACGGCTTCACCAACTGCCCCCAACAGTTCGATGCGCTCGGCCGCCAGTTCCACGAGCGCGGATGGAACGTCCTCATCCCGCGCTATCCGCGGCATGGATACATCGATCGTTTGAACACTTCGATCGCAGAGCTGCGCGCCGATCACCTGATCGCGCTGGCGAACCGCGCCGCGATCGCGGGCGCGGGGTTGGGTGAGCGACTCACCATAGCCGGTCTTTCCCTCGGTGGAATCCTCACTGGCTACCTCGCGCAGACGCGTGAGGGAATCGAACGCGCTGTGCTGATCGCGCCCATGCTCGGCCTCAAACCGATCCCGGGGCCGGTCCTCGGTGTGATGAGCAAGCTCGCCACGCTGCTCCCCAACTTCTACGTGTGGTGGAACAAGCAGCTGCAGGACCAGCTCGGCCCGCCGTACGGCTATCCGCGATTTGCCACCCACGCCTACGCAGCGCTCTTTGACTGCGGACTCCTCCTGGTGAGGTCGGCGCGCCGCTCCGCGCCCGAGGCGCGGTCGATCGCCGTGATCACGAACGCCGCGGAGCCGCGCCTCGACAACCGGTTCACATACCACCTCGTCGACTCGTGGCGGGCGCACGGCGCGAACGTGGATACGTTCGAGTTCGCGGCCTCCGACGGTCTGACCCACGACCTCATCGACCCCGGCAACGCCGGCCAGAAAACAGACTACGTCTACCCCGTCGTCACGCGCTTCATCGAGGGCGATTAAAGGGACTTCGACATCTCGTGCTCGAGCTCGCCCGGCCGCACCTCCTGGCTCGCGCCTGTGCGCACAAATCCCAGCCGTGAATACAGGTCTTCGGCCCTGGCGTTCACGTCCGTGACCCAGAGGAACATCTGCGCGTAGCCCATCCCCTTTGCCCACTTCAGGACCGTCTTGACAAGCAACTCCCCGACCCCCAGGCGTCGATAGCGGGGATCGACCCACATCGCTGTCATCGCCGCCGCCCCGTTCACCTCGCCGTCGCCGCCGCTCGCCGTGCCCGCGACGACACCGTCGACCTCGGCGATGAACCGGACGCGATCGCCGACCCGCCGCCGCCACATCGCGTCGTCGAACTCGACCTCGCGCTCGTAGGTCGAGCCGAAGGCGTAGGGCGCTTCTTTCAGCGCGTCCAGGCGCACGCGCCGGTAGAGCTGCCAGTCTTCGGTCCCGAGCCGCCGGACCCTAGTTGCCGAGGACGAACCACTTGAGCGCCCAGCTCACGAGAACCAAGCTAATCGCGAAGACCCCGACGAGCTTCCACTGCAGCGCGCTCAGCCGCGGGGTCCAGGTCCGGCCGGTCACGATGCCGGCCGCGAGCCCGCCGACGGTCACGATCGTGCCCGCGAACAGGGCGGGGCCGAGGGGATAGAGCCGGACCGCGTCGGAGAGATCGCCCTCCCACATGTACGCGAACGCCCGCGTGCCGCCGCAGAAGGGACAGGGATGTCCGGTGAGGTAGTAGAAGGGACAGGGAGGCGCGCTCAGATGAGCCGCGTGAAGGACCCAGTAGAGGCGCGTATAGACCAGCCAGACGACCAGCGGCAGAAGGATGCCCAGGTCGCGCCAGCGTTCGGTCGCCTGCGCACGCGTCACAGCCAGGGGCAGGGTGCTCATCTCAGCAGGCCGACGATCTCATCGGTCGTCTCGGCGACGGCGACGCCCGCCTTGCGGAAGGCGTCTTCTTTGCTCTGTGCGGTCCCACGGTTGCCGGAAATGATGGCGCCTGCGTGGCCCATCCGCTTGCCTTCGGGAGCCGTGCGCCCAGAGATGAACGCCACAGCCTTCAGCCGGGTGCCACGCGCGAGCAGCTCGGCCGCGTGCTCCTCGTCGCTGCCGCCGATCTCGCCGATCAAGACGATGTGGGTGGTCGCGGGGTCCTTCTCGAACAGCTCGACCACGTCCCGAAACGTGAGGCCGAGGACCGGATCGCCGCCGATGCCGACGATGGTGGACTGGCCAAGCCCCGACGCCGAGAGCGCCGACGCGACCTCGTAGGTCAAGGTGCCGCTGCGCGAGACGAGGCCGACCGGCCCGGGCGACGTGATCCGCTGCGGGATGATGCCAATCTTCGCCTGGCCGGGAGTGATGAGTCCGGGACAGTTCGCTCCGATAAGGCGAGCCTGCGGGTAACCGTGGAGGAAATCCTTGACCCGGATCATGTCCTGGATCGGGATCCCTTCGGTGATGCACACGATCAAGGTGATCCCTGCCGCCGCCGCTTCCATGATCGCGTCCGCCGCGAAAGGCGCGGGCACGAAGATGCCGGATGCGGTGGCGCCCGTCGCCTTGACCGCGTCGGCGACCGTGTTGAATACGGGGACGCCGAGATGCGAGGTGCCGCCCTTGCCCGGGCTCGTTCCGCCGACGACCTGGGTGCCCAGCTCGTGCATCTGCTCGGTGTGAAAGCCACCTTCACGCCCCGTGATGCCCTGGACGAGGACCTTCGTCGACGAGTCGAGGAGGATGCTCACTTCACACCCACCCTGGTTAATTCGACGATCTTCTTGGCCGCCTCCCAACCGCTCGCGCCTGGCTCGATGCCATTCTGGCGGAGGATCTCCCGCCCCTCCTCCTCGCGCGTCCCGCTCATTCGGACGACGAGAGGAAGCTTCATGTTCAGGTTGTCGCGCGCCGTGATGACGCCCTTTGCGACCTCATCGCCGCGCGTGATCCCGCCGAAGACGTTGATCACGACTCCCTTGACCTTCGGGTTCATGAGGATCACTGCCAGCGCGTTCTCGACCACCTCGGCCTTGGCGCCTCCGCCGATATCGCAGAAGTTCGCGGGCCGTCCGCCCGCGCGCTGCACCAGGTCGAGAGTGCCCATGCAGAGACCGGCTCCGTTGCCGATGATCCCGATGTCGCCATCGAGCGAGACGTAAGTCAGGTTGCGCTTCTTCGCCTCGACCTCGTACGGGTCGCCTTCGAGCACTGAGCCGTACTTCTCCTCGAGGTCCCTGTGGCGCCAGGCCGCGTTGTCGTCGATCTCCAGTTTCGCGTCGCCGGCGATGACCTCGCCGCCTCGCGTGACGACCAGCGGATTGATCTCGGCGGTGAGCGCGTCGTATTCGGGTATCGCTCGGTAGAGCTTCTTGATCAGCCCGCTCAGCGGACGGGCGAGCTCGCCGAGGCCCGCATCGTAGACGAGCTGTGCGAGCTCGAAATCGAGCGGCCCTCGCCAGGGGTTGGGGTAAAGACGCGAGATCGATTCGGGTGACTCTTCGGCGACCTGCTCGATTTCCATCCCGCCTTTGGCCGACAGCATCAGGATGTTGGCGCGCGCGTCGCGGTCGACTGTGAACCCGAGATAGATCTCGCGCTCGATCGCGAGCGCCGCCTCGCAGTAGACGAGCGGGACCTTGAACCCCTTGATGTCCATCCCGATGATCTGCTCGGCGGCTTTCCGGGCCTCCTCGGCCGTCTTCGCGAGCTTGATCCCGCCGGCCTTGCCCCGGCCGCCGACCGGAACCTGGGCCTTGACGGCCACCGGCCCGAGCTTGTCAAACGCGGCTGCGGCCTCCCCGGGATTGCGTGCGACCATGCCGGGCGGGATCGGGATGCCAAGCGAGGCCAGCACCTCCTTGGCCTGATATTCGAGGAGCTTCAACTCAGAGGGATCGTTTCACAGCGGAATGTTGCCGTGCCAGCGCGGAGCTCGCTTGCGCTCCTTGCGCGCGGCGATGCGCAAAGCGCGGATGAGCTCCGACCGGGTGCGGCCGGGCTCGATCACGTCGTCGATATAGCCACGTTCGGCCGCGATGTAGGGGTTGGCGAATCGCTCGGTGTACTCGCTCACCATCTCGCGGCGGCGTGCGGCAGGATCGGCGTCGCTCGCGAGCTCGCGGCGGAACAGGATGTTGACCGCGCCCTCCGGTCCCATCACCGCGATCTCCGCGGTCGGCCACGCGACGTTGAAATCGGCGCGGATATGCTTCGAGCACATCACGCAGTAGGCGCCCCCGTATGCCTTGCGCGTGATCACCGTGAGCTTGGGCACGGTCGCCTCGCTGAATGCATAGAGCAACTTCGCGCCGTGACGGATGATGCCCCCGTACTCCTGCGAGGTGCCCGGGAGGAATCCCGGCACGTCGACGAAGGTGACGAGCGGGATGTTGAAG
The DNA here is from genome assembly GCA_035636935.1 of Candidatus Dormiibacterota bacterium. Classification (GTDB taxonomy): domain Bacteria; phylum Chloroflexota; class Dormibacteria; order Dormibacterales; family Dormibacteraceae; genus 40CM-4-65-16. Next base: position 5,347 of record DASPYE010000251.1, read on the forward strand.
GCGTCACAGAAACGGACGAAGCGCGCGCCCTTGTCCGACGCGTTGATGTCGAGCGCTCCGGCCATGACCTTCGGTTGGTTCGCGACGACGCCGATCGGACGTCCGTCGAGGTGGGCGAACCCGACCACGAGGTTCATCGCGTAGAACGGCTGCACCTCCAAGAAGTCGCCGCGATCGACGACCATCGTGATCACGTCCTTGATGTCGTAGGGCTCTTTGGGGTTGTCGGGGATGATCGTCGCCAGACCGGGGGCCGCGCGCTCGGGGTCGTCGCCTGCCTCGACCGTCGGCGGCGAGTCGTCGCAGCTCTGAGGGATGTACTTGAAGAGCCTGCGGACCTGGCCGAAGCATTCCTCCTCGCTCTCGGCCAGGAAATGGCCCACACCGGACCTCGTGTTGTGGACCTCGGCGCCGCCCAGCGAGTCGAAGGTGACGTCCTCGCCCGTCGTGACGCGGATCACCTCGGGGCCGGTGATGAACATGTAGCCGACTCCGTGGACCATGAACGTGAAGTCCGTGATCGCCGGTGAGTAGACCGCGCCGCCAGTGCATGGACCGAGGATGAGGCTGAGCTGGGGAATGACCCCACTCGCCTCGACGTTGCGCCAGAAGATCTCCGCGTAGCCCGCGAGCGAGACGACCCCCTCCTGGATCCGCGCGCCGCCCGAATCGTTGATGCCGATGACCGGGATCCGGTTCGTCAGCGCGAGGTCCATGACCTTGATCACCTTCTCGGCAAAGACCTCGCCGAGCGAGCCGCCGAACACACTCGCGTCGTGGCTGAACAGCATCACGTCGCGCCCGTCGATCTTCGCCATGCCGGTGACGACGCCATCGCCGGGCACACCGCCCGAATGCCTCGCGAACAGGTCGATCTCCTCGAAGGAGTTGCGATCGACCAGGCGCGAGATTCGCTCCCGCGCGGTGAGCTTGCCCTTGGCGTGCTGGCGGTTGAAGGCCTCTGCGTCGCCGTGGCCGGCCTCGTACTTTCGCTGCCGGAGCTCGTTGAGCGGGTCGATCTTCCTCTGGCGCGGGGGCGGCGTGCTCACCTCTGCATGAACATCCAGCGGTGGCCTTCGATGTCCTCCGCCCGGTACTTCTTGCCCTCGCCACCCTCCTCGATCGGCGAGAGGATGGTGGCGCCCGCCGCCTTCGCACGCTCGAAATGCGCGGTCACGTCGTCGACGTAGACCAGCACTCCATCGACGACGTACGGCACCTCAGACCACTTGCGCGCGGCCTCGCTTTCCTCGCGGTGGCGCTTGGGCCCGTGGTAGTGAGGCGACGGCGTGGCGAGCATGATCATCCCGTCGCCCGCCTCCATCTCGCCGTGGCTCAGACGTCCACCCTCGCCGAGCATGCGCGCCCGCTCGTGAAAGCCGAAAGCTCGCGCAAGCCAGTCCATGGCCGCCGGGCCGTTTTCATACGCGAGCATCGGGATCACGGCCGGATACGGATTGCTCATGCAGCCTCCCCCGGGTGGTATTCGCCGAAGACGCCCCGCAGGACGGCGCAGCATTCGCCGATCGTCACGTAATCGGCCAGGGCAGCCTTCAGCGGTGGCATCAAGTTGTCGGTCCCTCGGGCGGCACGCTGCAGCTCCGCGAGATGGCGGTCGACCGCAGCCTTGGAGCGGCCGGCACGCAGCTTCTTCAGCGCGCGCGCCTGCGCGAGCTGATGTCGCGGGCTCACCTTCATGATCTCGACAGGCCGCGTGTCGGTCTCGACGTGGCGGTTCACACCCACCACGACCCTCTCCCCCGCCTCGATGCGACGCTGGAGCCGATACGCGCTATCAGCGATCCGCCGCTGCGTCCAGCCCGACTCGATGCAGCTGACCGCCCCGCCCAGCTCGTCGATCTCGGCCATGATCGCGAGCGCCTCTTCCTCGACGCGGTCGGTGAGATTCTCGACGTAGTACGAGCCGCCGAGCGGGTCGGCCACGAACGGCACCGCCGACTCATGGCCGATGACCTGCTGCGTCCGCAACGCGATCTCCGCGGCGGTCTCCGACGGAAGTCCCAACGCCTCGTCGTAGGCGTTCGTGTGCAGCGACTGAGTGCCGCCGAGAACCGCGCTCATCGCCTCGAGCGTCGTGCGCACGACGTTGTTGAGCGGCTGCTGCGCGGTGAGCGTGACGCCTCCTGTCTGCGTGTGAAAGCGCAGGGCCTGGGAGCGAGGGTCGACGGCGTGAAATCGGTCGCGCATGATCCGTGCCCACATCCGGCGCGCGGCTCGGAACTTCGCCACCTCCTCGAAGAAATCCATGTGACAGGCGAAGAAGAAAGAGACGCGCGGCGCGAATTCGTCGACCGCCAGGCCGGCCGCTTGCGCGGCCTCGACGTAGGCAATCGCGTGGCTCAGCGTCAACGCGACCTCCTCGGCCGCGGTCGATCCCGCCTCGCGCATGTGGTATCCGGAGATCGAGATCGTGTTCCAGTTCGGGAGGTTTTGTGCGCAGTATGCGAACAGGTCGGTGATCAGCCGCATCGAGGGCTTGGGCGGAAAGATGTACGTGCCCCGGGCCGCATACTCCTTGAGGATGTCGTTCTGGACCGTGCCGGTGATCTTTTCCGGAGGGCATCCCTGCTTCTCCGCGACGAGCTGGTAGAGAAGCAGAAGCATCGCCGCGGTGGCGTTGATCGTCATCGACGTCGAGACGCGCTCGAGCGGGATGTCGCGCAGCAGGATCTCCATGTCCACAAGCGAGTCGATCGCGACGCCGACCTTGCCGACCTCGCCATTCGCCATCGGATCGTCCGAGTCGTAGCCGATCTGCGTGGGCAGGTCGAAGGCGACGGAGAGTCCGGTCTGGCCCTGCTTGAGCAGGAAGCGATACCGCTGGTTGGATTCCGCGGCCGTGCCGAACCCTGCGTACTGGCGCATGGTCCACAGACGCCCGCGGTACATGTCCTTGTGGATGCCGCGGGTGAAGGGGAACGCGCCCGGCAACGGCTCCTCGGCATGCCGGTCCTCGGGCGAGTAGACGGGCTTCAGGGGCAAACCACTGTCATTCATGACCTCGGTCATGTCTCGACGAACTCGGTCAGCACTCCGCCCACGCTCTTCGGGTGGACGAATGCGATGCGCGTGCCGTGGAGGCCGATGCGCGGCTCCTGGTCGATCATCTCCAGACCGTTCGCTCGCGCTTCCGCAATCGCCTGGTCGATGTCGCTCACCGCGACCGCGATGTGGTGCAGCCCCGGACCGCGCTTGGCAAGGAACTTGCCGACGGGCGTGTCCGTGTTCTCGCGCAGAGGCTGAAGGAGCTCGACCTCAATGTCCCCCGCCCGTAGGAACGCCGCGGCGAGGCCGTCCTTTTCGTTCGAAGCGCGATGCGTGAGCTCGGCCCCGAAGTTGTTGGTGTACAGCTCGATCGCGGCTTCGAGATCCTCGACAGCGACGCCGACGTGATGGATCTTCACGTCTTGTAGTGGTACCAGCCTTCGCCGGTCTTGCGGCCAAGCTTCCCGGCCTTGACCTTTGCTTCGAGCTGAGGCGAGGGCCTGTAACGCTCGTCACCCGTCGACCTGTACATATGCAGGCGGGCGTTGTAGGTGACGTCGAGCCCGCTGAAATCGCCGAGCCGGAACGGGCCCATGGGCCAGTTGAGCCCATTTTCGACGGCGATGTCGATGTCCTCGAACGAGGCGACGCCCGCGTCGAGCAGGCGATAGGCCTCCTGCGTCGCCGCGTGCAGGATGCGATTGACGATGAACCCGTCGATCTCCTTGTTGAGGACGACAGGCGTGCGCCCGATCTGCCGCGCCAGGGCGACGGCAAGCGCAACCGCGTCGTCGCTTGACTTTGGGCCGCGCACGATCTCGACCAGGTCCATCACGAGCACCGGATAGAAGAAGTGCATGTTCAAGCAGCGCTCCGGGCGACGAGTCACGTCGGCGAGCTTGCTGATCCCTATGGTCGATGAATTGCTGGCGAGGATCGCGGCGGGTGGTGCCAGCCTGTCCACCTCTTCGAAGATCGCTCGCTTTGCCTCGAGGTCCTCGAAGATCGCTTCGATCACGAAGTCGGCCTCG
>DASPYE010000252.1:0-5618 GCA_035636935.1 Candidatus Dormiibacterota bacterium
ACACTCTTGTGGCGATTTGCTTCCTGCAGCGCTCTGTTGCTCTGCTCGAGCTGGACGATCAGATGGCGCCGGTCGAGCGCGGTCACGAACGCGCTCAGGATCTGCTGGGCGCGGGTCATCTCATCGTTGCCGAAGGCGGGAGTGAAACGTCCGGCGACGATGACGAGCGTCCCAGGCGCGGTCAGGCCGCGCGCGGGCAGTTTGATCACGCTGGTCTCGACGTCATCGATGTTGATCCGGCTCACGCCGTCGGGCAGATTCGGGAGGTGCCGGCCGAGCACGGCGATCTTCGCCTTGTCCACGCCGCTGCTGGTAGTTGCCTTGCCTGATGAATCGAAAAGCACGGCCGAGCCACCGCCGACCAGACGCATCGCCCACTCGAGCGCGCGGCGGGCAAGGGCGTCGCGATCCTCGCTCAGCAGCAGCTCCTCCATGAAGGCGCGCAAACCCTCTTCTTCCTCTGCGCGCCACTGCCGGCGCAGCCAGGCGGGAGGGGAGAAGCTGGCGTAGAGGAGAGGCACGATGGCGAGGACCACAACCTCGATCGCCACCTGGACCGCCAGCTGCCGGACGAAAACCCCGATCGAGATCGCAAGCAGCAGGACGAGGACTAGTCCTCCAAAGCCAAGGCTGAGCGAGCGGAGCCGCCAGCCCTGGACGGCGGGAAGCCGGCGTGCGACCAGCCAGAAACGCACGATCGGCTCGCCGATACACACGCACCACACCAGGAGCCACGCGACGGCTATGGCGAGCACCGCCGCTCTGTTCAACGTGAGGGCCTGCGCCGCAATGAGGGTGACGCTGGCAGCCGCCAATGACGCGGCCGCGGCGACATGCCAGCGCCGAGGGAGGGGGATGAGGCTGTCTCGGTATCGAAGCAGTGCGTAAGCCGAGCCCGCAAAGCCGGCGAGCGAGAGCTGCGCGAGGAGCGGCACCGTGAACGGGAGATGTGCCTGCAGCCTGCCTTCGCCGACCACCGCGGCCAGCAGGATGATGGCCAGCGCCAGGAATCCCAGCGACGGGTCGCGGCGGCGGAGCCACCCGGCCGCGGTGACGATGCCGAGCAGGACGAACGCGATCGCGACCGCGTCCATCAGGTATCCGAGGATGGGGTTCACAGGCTGGGGCTCACGCGGCCCCTTGGCGGGCGCAGCTCGGGATGTCGCTCGCAAACAGGGAGACGACCTCGGGATCCCACTGCGTACCGGCGCCCGCCCTCAGCGTCGCGACCGCTTCGTCCAGCGTCTTGCGCGCCCGATAGGGCCGGTCGTTGACGAGAGCGTCGAACGCATCGCACACCGCAACCACGCGCGCTAAGCGCGGGATTCCGGCGCCGGAAAGCCGGTCGGGATACCCGGCGCCGTCGAAACGCTCGTGATGGTGGCGGATGATCGGCAGAAGGCTTGCTCCCGACCGCAACGGGGCCACGATGTTCTCGCCGATAAGTGGGTGCTGCTGCATGGTGGCCAGCTCGCGGGGATCGAGCGGGCCGGGCTTGAGGAGGATGGCGTCGGGGACGCCGATCTTGCCGATGTCGTGGATCAAGCCACCGCGGTACAGCGAGTCCAGGTCTGACGCCGGCAGGCTCATGCGCGAGCCGATCGCGCGGGCAGCGTCGGCGACGCGCTGGGTGTGCGCCTCAGTGTACGGGTCCTTCGCCTCGACCGCGGCCGCCAGCGCGAAGATGACATGCTCCGCGCTGTCGAGCGAGTCGTAGACGCCTTTCAGCCTCAGCGCGGAGCGAACCCGGGCGACCAGCTCGACACGATCCACCGGCTTGGTCATGTAGTCATCGGCGCCGGCCTCGAGGGCGCGGACCCGGTCGTTCGTCTGGTCCAGCGACGTGATCATGACGACGGGCACGAGTCTCGTGGCGGAGATGCCCTTGATCCGCCGGCAGACCTCATACCCGTCCATTCCGGGCATCTGCACGTCCAGGAGCACGAGGTCGGGCGGCGAGGCCTGGACCGACTTCAGCGCGGCTGGACCGTCTTCGGCCGTACGCACGTGGCACTCGACGCCCGCCAGGCAGGCTTCGATCAGCTCGCGATTCGCCGCTCCGTCGTCGACGACGAGTACGACAGGCGTCCTATCGGGGAGCGCCAGGCGCCGGGTCGGGAGGGCCGACGGCTCGTTGAGCTGCCGGCTCGGCCACGCCGCGGGCTTGAGGGCGGCGACGAAGGTGGACGTCGATGGGTAGCGCTCGTCGGGCCGCTTCGCAAGGGCTCGTCGAAGGACGTCCTCGACGTGCCCCGAGAGCTCACCGCGCAGCTCGCGCGTCGCCGGCATCGCTTTGGTGACGTGGGACAGAAGGACTGCGGCCGGCGTGTCGCCAAGGAACGGCACCCTGCCGGTCAGCATCTCGTAGGCGACGACTGCCAACGAGTACTGGTCCGACGCCGGGCCGACCAGCTCGTCGGCGGCCTGCTCCGGCGACATGTACTCCGGCGTGCCCATTACCGTGCCTGAGCTCGTCAGCCGGTGGGTCGCGCCTGTCATCTTGGCCAGCCCGAAGTCGGCGAGCACGGGCGTCCCGTCCTGCTGGATAAGGATGTTGGACGGCTTGATATCGCGGTGGAGGATGCCGTGTGCGTGGGCGTGGTCGAGCGCGCTCCCGAGCGGCTCGAGGAGGTGCACGACGTCGCGCAGGTCCATTGGCTTGCCGACCCGGTCGGCCAGGGTCCCGCCCTCGACCAGCTCGAGCACGAGATAGGCGGTGCCGTCGTCATAGCCGTAGTCGAAGATCTCCAGGATGTTCGGATGCTTCAGGCGGGCGACCGACCGCGCTTCCAGCTGGAAGCGTTCGCGGTAGTCGGGCTCGTCGGCGAAGAAGTCGGGCAGGACCTTGATCGCCACGAAACGGTCGAGCGCGGGGTGATAAGCGCGGAAGACGGCCGCCATACCGCCGCGGCCGATCCGCTCCATGATGCGATACGCGCCAAGGGTCATGCCCTCCTGCACGTTCACCGCAGGAGCCCGGCGATCACGAGGACGCCGATCACGGGTGGCAGCATGACGAGGCCAATCGTCGAAACCAGGAGGGCGAGAACCAGGATCGGGGCATGCCCCGATCCGCGAACCTCGAAAAGGTTCGCCACCTCTCCCACCCGGCTGGCTGCAACGGCCATATAAAGCGACGCGCTCCCTACGCCGCCCAGATTAAGAAGCGATTGCTTAGCGAGAGACGACCCTAAGGACGATTTACCTACCCACCTGGGTAGTTGTGTTAATCCAGAGGACTAAAAGGCGGTCTTAGAGCCAGCCTTCCTTCGCGACCTGGTGCGCGAGCTCGGTCCGGTTGGCCGTGCCCGTCTTCTGCAAGATCTGGCGCATATGGAACTTGACGGTGTTCTGGCTGAGGTGCACCTCGGAGGCGATCTCCCTGTTGGTCCTGCCCTCCACGACGAAGCGAATGATCTGGAGCTCGAGGCGGCTGAGGTCGCGCGGCGGCGCGGGGGCCCTTCGGGCGACCCCTGCTACCTGGACTCGGCGGAGCCGGTCCTGCATCGCGGCGTTGTCGATGGCGATGGCAGCCACGCTGCCCAGCGCGTCCAGGAAGGAGAGCCATTCCTGGTCCGGCGCAAGCGGGCTGCGGTGGTAGACCTCGAGCGCGCCGAGGAGTTTGCCGCGCGTGATGAGCGGCACGGCGCCGTACGCCTTGAATCCTTCACGCGCGAACAGCGATCGGCGCCGGAACTGTGAGAAGGCGCTCAACGCGGTCACGGTCTCGATCCGCCTGCTGGTGATTGCGCGCCCAGGCCAGCCTTCGTCCACGGGCAGCCGATAGTCAGGGACGGCGGTGGCCTGGAACCCTGAGCTCGCCGCCAGGGTCAGCATGTTGTCGGTCTCGTCGAGCAGGAGCACGTCCGCGGCGTCGACCCGCAATTGGGCCGCGACCTGGTCGAGGATGACTTTGAGCGTGAGTCGCAGGTCCGGGCTGGCGCTGAGGGCCAGGCTCAAGCTCTGCAGCGAGCCCAGCCGCTCGAGGCGGCGGATCGCATCCTCGTAAAGCTGGGCGTTCTCGATCGCGAGCGCGGTGCGGTCGGCCACGGCCTGCATCCACAGGGTGTCTTTGTCGGTCAGCGGATTCGAGCCTGGGAGCTCGTAGATGGACAGGGTGCCGACGATGCCGCCCCGGGCGCGCATCGGAACCGCGAGCAGGTCGGCCTTGTCCACGGCGATCGGAAGCGGGTGCTCGGCCGCGTAAGCTTGAACCTCCGGCCCTGTCAGCTCGAGGAGCTTCCCGATCGGCATGTCCTTGAGCAGGATTGGCTTGCCGGACTCGATGACCCGCTGTGAGACCCCGGTGGTCGGGCCATGGCCGGGCGGGTCGAGCTTGGCCCCCCAGCGATTGATGTACCCGGCGATCTCGGGCTGTTCGAAGTTCGCCGCGAAGGTTTGCGAGGTGCTCGGGTCTCTGTCGAGCAGCTCCGCGACCCACGTGGCCGGCCGCATTCGGCTCAAGGCGCTCGTGACCGCAACCAGGATCGCGCGTGTCTCGAGGTGCACGTCAGCCAGCTGGTTGACCACCTCACTCACGATGTGATCGCCCGCCCCACGGCTTGTCAGCCGGCTGCGGGTGAAAAGGTGCGTCACATCGGCGATCGTGGCGACCACCTGCGTCGCCTCGCCCGAGGACGAGACCCGAGGTATGGCATCCACCTGGACCCACACGTCGGAACCGTCAGGGCGGTGGACTCGGGCCAGCACGCCATGGACGGGTTGCACGCTCTTGAGGGCCGCCGTGACCGGGTGCACCGACATCGGTCCCTCCGCCGACTCGAGGACGAGCCAGTCCGCATCTTCGGCGAACGACCCGACCAGCTGGCGTCGGGTGGAGCCGAGCACCTCGAGCGCGGCCTCGTTTGCGTCTGTGACCTGCCCATTCGGGTCATATGCGACGAGCCCGCCCGGAATATCGTCCCAACTTGATTTGACGGCCACGATCTTCGAATTATCGGCAGAGCCGGCCCTCAATGTTAAGTAACAACGGTCAGGAAGCCTCCCGCTAGGCTTTCTGGATGGTCACCGTGCGTGTTCAGACGGGACCGGACGGCTGGGTGTGCGGCGTTTCCGTCGTGCACGGCGGTCACACCTCGACTCACACCGTGACGGTTTCCCGCCGCGACCTGGCCCGATGGGGCAGAGGCGATGACGCGGCCGCGGTCGAGGACCTGGTCTCGCGCAGCTTCGGCTTCTTGCTCGACCGTGAGCCGCCGAATTCGATCCTCCCGCGCTTCGACCTCTCCGTGATCCCGCGCTACTTCCCGGAATACGATCTGCAGTTCAAGCGATGAGTCGAACGACCGAAGCCCACGTCGAGCACATCCACATCGCCGAGACCCGGGGAGGTCCGGTGCGCGCACTTGGGTCGGTCGACGCCCTGCCCGGGCTTGGCCTGTCCGGGGACCGGAACGCAATGCAACATGACGCGGACAGCTGTGACGTCACGCTGATCGAGGCGGAAGCGGTCGAAGGCCTTGCCGCATCGGGAATCACGCTTGATCCGGGCGAGAGCCGTCGCAACCTGACCACCAGGGGCGTTCGTCTCAACGACCTGGTCGGCAAGGAGTTCTGGATTGGCGATGTGCTCGCGCTGGGCGTTGAGCTGTGCGAGC
>DASPYE010000253.1:0-9385 GCA_035636935.1 Candidatus Dormiibacterota bacterium
TGATAGTCGCCATGCACGCGGATCCGGGTCGTGTTCAGGCGGCGGGCCAGGAAGGCTTTCAGCATGTAGGCGATCCGGGAGTCCAGCTCCAGCACCTTCCGCGCTTCCTCTTTCGCGTCGGCAGGCAGCTTGTTCACCTGGGTCCGCAGGAGGTCGATGGCCCGCATCGACAGCCCGCTGATCGACTGGTAGATCGAGCGCTGATCGAGGGGCGAGACACGCTCCGGCGCGAACGCGGGATCGGTCGGGTCCGACGACAGCGCCGCGTGCAGCTCGGCGGTGCGGCGGCCGAGCAGGCGCGCCGAGTCGAGATAGCCCCCGATCGCTTTGACGGCCAGCTCGGAGGGCTCGAGCCGGCTTGCCTCGAGCAGGCTTCGCGGCAACGCGGGCGGCTGCATGCCCACCAGCTCGGGCGCGTTGAAGTAGTGCGCAACCGTGTTCAACGTGTGCTGCCAGGCGTCGCCCTGGTTCGGCACGTAGCCCTGGAGGATCGCGATGCTGACCGGCTCACCCTTCGGGCGGCGGTACTCGAGCATGCCCGCAAGCGGCGCGATCTGACTGAAGTTGGTCTTTTCGGTCAGGAAGCGGCCGACCTCGAGCTCCGGGTTCACGCCCTCCTCAAGCCGGCGAAAGATCTTCAACATCAGGCGCTCGCCGAAGATCACCGAATTGTTGCTCTGCTCGGCGATCGAGAGCTGCGCCTCGAGGCGCACCGTCTCGGGCCCGCGCAAGCGCGCAAACGCGCGCGTGGTTGAGCCGGCCAGCGTCCCCGCGCCGCCCGCGGCACGCTTGTGGCGCGCGATCGCTCCGAGCATCGCCTCGGCGAAGTTCGCCGGTCCCAGGGCGTCGTAGAGCAATCCGCGCGCCTCCTCACCCTGGTTGCGGGCCCACGCGATCGCTGCATGTGGCCAGCGCTCGATGATGTGCGACGCCTCGGCGGGATTGGCGTACGCGATGGGCAGCATGTAGGTGTCGGGGTCGCCGTCCGCGTAGCCGATGACGACCGAGGTCAGGTACGCGTAGTTCTCCGTTCCGGGCACGCTGATGACGTCGCTGATCGTCGCGGTCTTCACGCGCCGAGCCTTGCCCCCGAACCAGCGCCGCTGCGGGATGTAGCGCACGAGCACGCTCTCGAACCGCTCCTTCGCACCTCCGATCAGGGCCGACTCCCAACCGCCAGCAAGACGCACCTCGGGGAGCACGGCGGCCGCCTGGGCGCCGTCTGTCTGGATGCTCGCCGCCGCCCGCGGCTGCATGGCGAACCAGTAGAAGGCGTGCGGGCCGAGGGTAAGGAAGTACGGGTTGTCGCCGATCACAGGCATCTCGTTGCTGCTGAAGAGCTCCACTGGCACGAGGCCTTTCCACTTGGTCAGGTCCAGCTCGACCGCCTGCAGGAAGCGCGACAGGTTGGCGACGCAGAGGATCTGCTCTGACTCGTAGCCGCGGACGTACGCCAGCACCTTTCGGTTTTCTGGCCGCAGCAGCTCGAGTGTGCCGCGTCCGAACGCGCGGTGGCGCTTGCGCAGCGCGATCAGCCGTTTCGTCCACGAGAAGATCGAGTGCGGGTTGCCCTGCTGCGCCTCGACGTTGACGGTCTCGTAGTGGTACTCGGGGTCGGTGATGACCGGCAGGTACAGGCGCTGGCGGTTGGCCCGCGAGAAGCCGGCGTTGCGGTCGGCGCTCCACTGCATCGGAGTGCGCACGCCGTTGCGGTCGCCCAGGAAGATGTTGTCGCCCATGCCGATCTCGTCGCCGTAGTAGAGGACCGGGGTGCCGGGCAGGGAGAAAAGGAGCCCGTTCATCAGCTCGATGCGCCGGCGGTCGTTGCCGAGCAGGGGCGCGAGCCGGCGGCGGATGCCGAGGTTCAGGCGCGCCAGGCGGTCTTGCGTATACGCGCGATACATGTAGTCGCGCTCCTCGTCGGTGACCATCTCGAGCGTGAGCTCGTCGTGGTTGCGCAGGAAGAGCGCCCACTGGGAGGTGTCGGGAATCGCGGGGGTCTGGGCCAGGATGTCGACGATCGGGAACCTGTCCTCCATGCGGATCGCCATGAAGAGCCGTGGCATCAGCGGGAAATGGAACGACATATGGCACTCGTCGCCCTTTCCGAAGTAGGCGACCGAATCTTCGGGCCACTGGTTGGCCTCGGCGAGCAGCATGCGGTTGCGGTAGTTGCTGTCGACATGGCTGCGCAGCTCGCGCAGAAAGTCATGCGTCTCAGGCAGGTTTTCGCCGTTGGTGCCTTCGCGCTCGTAGAGGTACGGCACGGCGTCGAGCCTGACGCCGTCCACTCCGATGTCCATCCAGAAGTCGAGGGCCTTGAAGATCGCCTCCTTGACCTTGGGGTTGTCGAAGTTGAGATCCGGCTGGCTCGAGTAGAAACGGTGCCAGTAGTAGGCGTTCGCAACGTGGTCCCATGTCCAGTTGGAAGTCTCGAAGTCCTTGAAGATGATCCGCACGTCCTGGTACTTCTGGTTGGTCTCGCTCCAGACATAGAAGTCACGCGCGGCGCTTCCAGGCTTCGCCCTCCGCGCGCGCTGAAACCATGGGTGCTGGTCCGAGGTGTGGTTGCAAACGAGCTCGTTGATCACCCGGATGCCGCGCCGGTGCGCTTCCCTGACCAGCTGGTTGGCGTCGCCCAGAGTGCCGTACATCGGGTTCACGTTCGTGTAGTCGGCTATGTCATAGCCGTCGTCGCGCAGAGGCGAGGGATAGAACGGCAGCAGCCACAGCGCGTTGATGCCGAGCTCCTGCAGGTAGGGCAGCTTTTCGATCAGGCCCCGAAAGTCGCCGCCGCCGTCGGCGTCGCTGTCGTAGAACGCCCGGACGTGCAGCTCATAGATGAGCGCGTCCTTGTACCAGAGGGGATCGTCCTCGACCTGCGATGTTTCGATCTTGCGCTTGGCGCGTTGGGGGGTGGTGATCATAAGAAGTACTCGAAGTCGTGCTCGCTGCGCACGCGACGGCGGAAACGAAAGATCTGGCCCGGCATCGACTGCGGATTGACCTCGACGAAGTTGCGCGCTCCGCTCCACAGGTAGCGCGCCCCGCTGATGAGCTCATGCGCCTGATATGACCGGTCGCTCTCGATCCCGAGCTCCTCGAGTGGCAGGTTGACCATCCCGCGCTGTACGTGGTGGGGGTCCACGTTGACCACCGTCAGGATCACGTTCGCATTGTCGGGCGTGCTCTTCGAGTAAGCCAGGAGCTGGTCGTTCTCGGTGAAGTGGAATCGCAGGCCGCGGTCGCTCTGGAGCGCCGGGTTCTCGCGCCGGATGTGGTTGACGATCCCGATCAGCTCACTCATGCTTGGGTCGCGCTTCCAGTCGCGCAGCTGGTACTTCTCCGAATCCAGGTACTCCTCGGAGCCATGTTCGCGCGGACGCCCCTCCAGCGCCTCGAAAGGCGGTCCGTAGATTCCGTAGCTCGCGCCGAGTGTGGCGGCGAGGATCAGCCGGGCCTGGAACGCGGGCCGGCCGCCGGTTTGCAGGTACTCGGTGAGGATATCGGGGGTGTTGGGCCAGAGGTTCGGCCGGAAGAAGTCGCGGATCGGCGGCTGGGAGAGCTCGGTGAAGTACTGGTACAGCTCGTACGCAGTGTTGCGCCACGCGAAGTACGTGTACGACTGGCTGAACCCGACCTTGGCGAGTCGGTACATGACCTTCGGTCGCGTGAACGCCTCGGAAAGCAGGATGGCCTCGGGGTGCGCCCGCCGCAGCTCGGCGATCAGCCACTCCCAGAACGCGAAGGGCTTGGTGTGCGGGTTGTCAACCCGGAACACGCCAACCCCTTGCTCGGCCCAGTAGAGGACGATGGACAGCAGCTCCTGCCAGAGCTCTCGCCAGTGCTCGGTCTCGAAGTCGAATGGGTAGATGTCCTCGTACTTCTTAGGCGGGTTCTCCGCGTACTGGATCGAGCCGTCGGGCCGGTGCTTGAACCACTCGGGATGCTCGCGCGTGTAGGGGTGGTCGGGCGAGCACTGAAACGCGATGTCGAGCGCCACGTCGATGCCCTCGCCCGCGGCGGTCTTGACGAGGCGGCGGAAGTCGGCGAGAGTGCCAAGCTCCGGGTTCACTGCTTTGTGGCCGCCCACCTCGGAACCGATCGCCCAGGGACTTCCCGGTTCGCGGGGCTGTGCGGGCATGTTGTTGGCGCCTTTGCGATGGGTGCGGCCGATGGGGTGGATGGGGGGCAGGTAGAGGACGTCGAAGCCCATCCGCGCGATCTCCGGCAGGAGTCGCTCGACATCCTTGAACGTGCCGTGTCTTTGTGGAAGTGCGCCCTGCGCGCGCCCGGCGTCCGCCGGACCGGTAGAGCGTGGGAAGAGCTCGTACCAGGTGCTGAAGCGCGCCTTCTGAGGCTCCACGATCACCCCGACCTCGCGCGCGTACGTCGTGGCCTGGGCGCGGTCGGCGTAGCGACGCATCAGCGCCTCCCCTTCCCCGCTCGCCGGGGAGGGCGACCCGGATCGCGCAGCGATCCCGGCCAGGTGGGGGCTTGGTTGCCCTTCCCCGCTTGCCGGGGAAGGGGACCCGGCCGCGACAGCGGCCCGGTCGGATGGGGAGGTAGCAATGGCCTGCGGCGTCGGAGTTCGCATCAACCTGGCCAGCTCCCGCATCCGCGCGGCGTCGGCGGCATGGCCATCGGCGCGTGCCGCCGTCTCCTCGAGCATCCGGGCCCCAACTTCGAGCTCGACGGTCACGTCCTGACCGGCCGCGACGCGCTTGGCGAGCTGGCGGCTCCAGGTCTCGAAGTGATCGACCCAGGCCTCGATCGTATAGACGTAGCGGCCGAGCTCGGTGACCAGAAACTCACCCCGCCAGCGGTCGTTGACGAGCTGCGCCATTGGCGTCTCGCGCCATCCCGTCGCGGTCTCGTGCCGATAGCGCACGACGGCGGCCAGCGCGTCGTGGCCGTCGGTGAAGATGTCCGCCTCGACGACCACGGTCTCGCCGACGACTCGTTTGGCCGGGAATCGTCCGCTGTCGATCTCTGGGGTGGCCGCCTCGATGGCGACCCGCTTCAGCCCGTCGCTTGGGGTGGCGGGGGCGACCGAAGGACTGCCTGCCGGCCTGACAGACGCGCCTGCGGCGCGTCTCTTCACGGGTGCTCGGGCCACAGATCAAATCGTGGCATGATTCGAGCGGGTGCTGAAATCCATCGATCCGGCAACCGGCCGGGAGCTGGCGACGTTCCCCGAGGCGGACGAAGCAGCGATCGAAGCCTCACTGGAGCGCGGCTGGGCCGCCCGGCTTGGCTGGAGGGACGCCGGCATCGGGATGCGGGCCGGGCTGATGCGCTCGGTGGCGGGAGTCCTTCGCGCGGACAAGGCGCGGTTCGCTGCGCTGATGACCTCAGAGATGGGCAAGCCAATCGTCGAGGCCGAGGCCGAGGTCGAAAAGTGCGTGTGGACGGCCGGCTGGATCGCTGAGAACGCGGAGCGGCTGCTGGCGGACGAGCCAGTCGAAAGCACAGCGACCGAGAGCTACGTCCGCTTCCAGCCTCTTGGCGTGATCCTGGCCGTGATGCCCTGGAACTTCCCGTTCTGGCAGGCGTTTCGCGCCGGGCTCCCGGCTCTCACCGCGGGCAACGTGATGCTGCTCAAGCACTCGTCCAATGTGCCGCAGTCGGCGCTCGCGATCGAGGAGGTCTTCCGCGAGGCCGGCGTGCCTGAGGGCGTGTTCCAGACACTGTTGATCGGGTCTGCGGCGGTACAGGGGCTGATCGCGGACCGCCGGGTCGCCGGTGTGACGCTGACTGGTTCCGAGAAGGCCGGGATGACGGTCGCCGAGGCGGCGGGCAGAGCTCTCAAGAAGACCGTGCTCGAGCTCGGCGGCTCCGACCCGTTCGTCGTTCTCGCCGACGCAGACCTCGACGCGGCGGCGACGGTGGCGTGCCGGGCGCGCAACCAGAACAACGGCCAGAGCTGCATCGCAGCCAAGCGATTCATCGTCGAAGAGTCGGTCGCCGATCAGTTCGAGTCGCGGTTCGCGGGCGCGGTCGCTGCGCTCAAGGTCGGCAACCCAATGGATCGCCAGCACCAGGTCGGGCCGCTGGCGCGAGCTGACCTCGTCGACGAGCTCGAGCGACAGGTCCGCGAATCGATCAGGCTCGGGGCGCGCCCCCTCGTGGGCGGCAACCGGATCCAGGGCGATGGCTATTACTACGAGCCGACTGTCCTGGCGAACGTCAGGCCGGGGATGCCCGCCTACCACGAGGAGACATTCGGACCGGTCGCTGCGGTGATCCGCGTCAAGGACGCCGCCGACGCGCTCCGGGTCGCCAACGACACCGACTTCGGGCTCGGCTCCAACATCTGGACTTCTGACATCGAGCGCGGGAAGAAGCTCGCCGAGAAGGTCGAGGCGGGCCTGGTCTTCATCAACGGCATGGTCGCGTCCGACGCGCGGCTGCCGTTCGGCGGCGTCAAGCGGTCGGGCTACGGGCGCGAGCTGTCGGAGTACGGGATCAAGGAGTTCACCAACATCCAGACGGTCTGGGTTGGGCCCGCAGCCGGGCGCCCGCAGGGCGCATCAGCAGCGGGCAAGGGTGACGGCGCTAAGGCTGCGCCTGCTCCTCCGCGAGCAGAGTAACCACCACCGGGGTCGGCGGCGCTTTCGTAGGTTGCTTTTTCTGCTGGTGTTTTTTCGCCATCACCGAGTAGCTGTCGCGGAGCGCCTTGCTCGGGTCGAGGCCAAGGCTACGCGCCATCTCGGGTAGGACGTCGGCGGGGCCCTCGAGCTCGACGAAGTATCCGAAGTCGAGGACGTCGAGGGTGACCGCGACCCCGTCGAGCATCCAGACGGAACGCCGCTTCGGGTAGATCCAGCCGACTCGAAAACCGAGCTGCTGCAGCATGTCGAGCGTGGCGTGCGTGTCGCGTACCTCTATCTCGGTTTCTTCTCGCGTCTTCACGCCGGCGTTGAACTTCGCCGGACCCTTGGCCGTCAACATTCCTTGCGGCCCGCCGTTCAGCACACGGAGGCGCAGGGTCGTGCTGCGCGTCGACTTGCCAGGGCCGTTGAACCGGTAGTTCTCTTCGCGATATCGCGCGGTGTTCTTCGCTCCACGATCGCGCAGCATCGTGCGCAGCTTGCGGTGATCGTTCTCACCGGTGAGGCGAAACTTCAGCTCCGACTCGATCGTGCGGTCCCGCTTGGGCCGGATTCGCCGCGGCGCCACGCGAACGAGAGTAATCCGACAGCGACTCTCTTAGGCGGCGTTTCTCTTGATTCGATAGAGCGAGGCAACGACCGCGGTGCACTCGTCCTCGACGTACTCCAGGCCCGCCGACTCCGCGATCTGGCGCGCCTCGGACGATCGGATGTCGAGCTGCAGCCACAACGCTTTGGCTCCGACCGCCACCGCCTGGCGCGCTATCTCCGGCGTGTCGGCGGACGGCCGGAACACATCGACGATGTCGATCTTCTCCGGAACCTCGAGCAGCGACCGGTACACGCGCTCGCCGAACAGGGTGTCCGCGTACGGATTGATCGGGATGATGCGAAAGCCGCGGCGTTGCAGGCCCTCGGGCACAGAGCCGCCGGCCTTGCCTGGATCGCGCGAGGCGCCGACCACGGCGATCGTCTTCGCGCTCGCGAGGATCTCGTGCGATGTCCGAGCCATGCCTTTCCAATTTGACGCCCCGGGCGAATATTCCTCGGCTCCATAGCTTGACGGCTATATAGCCAAGCAGATATATTAGACGAATGGCTGTCGGCACCACGTTCGAGGTGATGGCCGAGCCGAACCGTCGCCGCATCCTGGACCTGCTGGTCGACCGCGAACGTTCGGTCGGTGACCTGGTGCGCTCGCTGCAGGTCAGCCAGCCCGCGGTATCGAAGCACCTGCGGGTGCTCCGTGAAGTCGGGCTGGTCGAGTCCAGGGTCGATGCACAGAGGCGTTACTACCGTGTGCGGCCGCAGCCCTTGCGTGAGGTCGACGCCTGGCTCGCGCCTTACCGCGCGATGTGGGCGAAGAGCCTGGACGCGCTCGAACGTCATCTCGACCAGGCGGACTCGAGTCCGAAAGGAGGCAAACGTGATCGGAGATCTCGTCCAAGCAGATAAGCATTGGCAGCTTCGGTTTGAGAGGGAGCTGGCGCACTCGCCGGCGCGTGTATGGCGTGCGTTGACGGAGCCGGAGGAATTGCGCAAGTGGTTCCCGGACGAGATTGTCGTCGAGGAATGGAAGGTGGGGGCCAGGTTGCGCTTTCAGGACGCGAACGCCAAGATGCCGCCGTTCGAAGGTGAGGTGCTGGCGTTCCAGCCACCCTCGCTGCTCGAGTTTCGGTGGGGCACCGACACGATCCGTCTCGAGGTTGCGCCGCGCGGCTCGGGATGTGTGCTGACGCTCATCGACACCATCGACGAGCTGGGCAAGGCGGCGCGCGACGGCGCGGGCTGGCACGTCTGTCTGGACGCTCTGCAGCGTGCGCTCGACGGAAAGGCGGCGCCTGGGGTGCAATCCGATGCATGGAACGAAGTTCACGAGGATTACGTTCGGAAGTTCGGGCCGGAGGCGTCGTCGATCGGTCCTCCGGAAGGCTGGAGCGAAAGCGCTAGCTAGCCGGGCGCGGCTCCAGCACCGCCGCTGGGTGGGTTCGCCGGAGCGCGATCACCATCCAGACGGCGGTGGTCGTCATGAGAATTGCCGCCACGCTCTGGATCCAGTTGTCGAGGGCGAAGCCGATGATCGCAAACAGCGGGGCCGACACCGCGTAGCCGATGCCCGCCCACCTCGGCATCAACGCCAATCGCGCAAACCCGACGCCGAACACGATGGCGCTCGCAACGAAGGCAGCCAGGAAGACAACCGCGACGATATCCATGGGCACGCCCTGCGCGGCGTCGTAGTACAGGTTTTGCGCGAGGTCCTGATGGCCCGCCAGGTAGAAACGGCCGATCGCCGGCTGCGCGAAGGCCGCGATGCCGAAGATGGAACTCCCCAGGACATTGGCCGCAACGCCCGTCGACAGACCCCATAGACCGAGCTTGACGGAGCCACGCTCGATCAAGACGATGCCCAGCGCCACCGCCCCGATGGCGCCGAAGATCGCTCCACCGATGCTGAACACCAGGTGACTGAAGAGAAACTCGTTGGTGGTGACGTACGCCGACCAGCCTCCTAGGTCGGTCTGTGGAGGCGGTTGGTGCGTGATGGTGCCGGCAAACAGCGTGGCGGCAAATATCGGCACCGCCCAGATGCCGATCCGCGCGTAACGCATCAGGTCGGGATTCATCGGAGCCGCATTGTGCGCTCTTCTACCGGCTCGCAGAGCCAGGCCGAGGAGCTGACCGAGGGTTAATCACGTCGTGCACCAAGAGCATCGAGCGCCGGACGGCGGAGGCATCTCGTGGTCGTCGACTTGACTAACTCAGCCCCA
>DASPYE010000254.1:0-1559 GCA_035636935.1 Candidatus Dormiibacterota bacterium
CCGGCGACTTTCGCCTTCTCGATCCAGTCCAGCACGAGGCGTGTGTTGCCGGCGAGATCGCCGACCGTCGGGTTGACCTGCGCGAGCGCGATCCTCACAAGTCAATTTTCGTCCTTATCGGCGTCCCACCCCACTCGCCTACGATTTGGGCTGCTTGGGCTACTTCGATCGTCTCCGCGCGCTCTCACGCGAACGTCATACGTTGCTGTGCGTCGGGCTCGACCCGGATCCTGATCGCATCGCGGGCGGGGCCGCGGGCGCGCTTCGGCACTGCCAGGAGGTCGTTCGGCAGACGGAGGAGCATGTCTGCTGCTACAAGCCGAACAGCGCATTCTGGGAGCAGTACGGTCCCGACGGATGGGCCGCGCTGCTCGAGCTCCGCGATGCAGCGCCTGACACGCCGTTCCTGCTCGACGCCAAGCGCGGCGACATGGACAACACGATGCGGGCGTACGCCCGGGCCGTCTTCAACACGCTGGCCATGGATGCCGCGACGGTGAATCCCTACCTCGGCTCCGACTCGCTCGCGGAATTCACGTCCCACAAAGATCGGGGCGTCTACGTCCTGTGCCGCACTTCGAACCCCGGTGCCTCCGACCTGCAGCACCTCGACGCGGGAGGGCAGACGGTCTACCGCCACGTCGTCGAGCTGGCGGAGCGGATGAACGGAAACCAGAACGTCGGCCTGGTGGTCGGGGCGACCGCTCCCGAGCAGGTGGCCGAGATCCGTCGCGTGACGAACCTGCCTTTTCTGCTGCCGGGTGTCGGCGCGCAAGGGGGCGACGTCGAGGCCTCAGTGCGTGCGGCCTGGAACGGCGACCCCGCCTCCTGCCTGATCGCGGCGAGCCGCAGCGTCATCTTTGCGGAGAGTCCGGCGCGAGCGGCCGCGGCGCTGCGGGCGCAGATCAACGCGGCGGCCGGGGTTCGGGCATGACAGGCGGCAAGCACAGCGCCCGCCTGGTCCTGCAGGGCCACATCATCGACTCGATGATGCTGCCGCAGGTCATGGACATCGTCATGGACCTCGGCGGCAACTTCACGATCGAAGAGCTCAAGGTCGGCC
Source organism: Candidatus Dormiibacterota bacterium (assembly GCA_035636935.1). Lineage (GTDB taxonomy): Bacteria > Chloroflexota > Dormibacteria > Dormibacterales > Dormibacteraceae > 40CM-4-65-16. The sequence goes on from DASPYE010000254.1 coordinate 1,064, forward strand.
AGCACAAGACCGATCCATCGATCTGCCGGATGGAGATCTACGCGGATTCGGCCGAGGTGCTCGATCGCATCGTGCAGCATGCGCGGGGGCTGGGCGCGACAGCGGAGCACGAGCAGCCCGCGCGCCTCGACAAGGTGTCGCGCGCTGGGGTTTTTCCGGAAGGCTTCTACTCGACCAGCAACCTGCCCACCGAGGTTCTGCTCGACGGCCGATGGGTGGTGGTCGACAAGATCGAGATGGACGCCGCGATTGCCGTCGACCGCAAGGCGAACCGTGCATGGTGCATCGTCTTCCAGGACGCAAAGCCCGGCATGGAGGTCGTCATCGGTCATCAAGGCGTCCGGGTCACGCCGCTGGAGCGCTCGCGCCAGACCGAGATCTTCAGCTTCATGGGGAGCGAGGTATCCGCCGAGAAGCCGAAGAAGGTCCTCATCGCGGGCATCGCCGACGAGATGCGTCAGGTGCGCGAGTCAGGCGGCCGGATCCTGGTCGTGGC
>DASPYE010000255.1:0-2912 GCA_035636935.1 Candidatus Dormiibacterota bacterium
GAAAGCCTGACTCAGCTGCCGGGGCTCAGTCCCCTCGGTCGCCCTGACGCCGGGGCTTCTTATGTACCGCGTGGCGTCGACTGTCTTGCGAGAGCGACCGCCCCACGTCAGTCATCTCCGTGAAGCGGCCGCGAGCATCGCGTCTCGCATAAGCCTTGTTTTGCCGGGTGATCACCTGGTCGCGAGGTCCTGACGGTGTCTTCTTTGTCATACCCAAGAAACGTGCGATGTCCGAGACGTGGCTGCGACGCGTTGTTCCAGATGAGGCCACGCAAGAAGGTTGCCGACAGCTCGCGGACGACATCAGCCCCGCGCCGAGAAAGGGCTCCGCTGGAAGCCGGAGCCTGATGATGGGGACTATGCCGCCGCGGCCTCATACCTCGCGCTAGTGCTGCCGGCCACGAGGGTGAGGACCTTGGTCGCGCGCCTGAGGCGAGCGGGCACGACCCGTTTCAAGCCGAAGGACGTCGAGCGCGCCAGCGGCGTGAAGCTGCTACCACCGGACGATCCCGAGGTCGAGTCCAAGCCCAGAAAGTCCAACGCCGGCAAACCCTTGTCGCCGGTGCTGTTGATCCGGGGCAGCCTAGAGGAAGGGCGACAACTCATCATCGCCGACGGATATCACAGGATCTGCGCCAGCTATCACGTCGACCGTGACGCCGAGATCCCGTGCCGCATCGTCCCCCTATAGGAGGGGATTTCCCCTCGCCACTCGGTGCCGAAGTCGGCGGAGAAGCCGCCCGGTGGGGACTAGCGGCTGGCGGCGCGAATCAGGTTTTGCAGCGATTCCTCGGGACCGCGCCGCAACTCGCGACCTAGCGCCAGCCCGACCAGACGGCCCCGCCACCCGGGCGGAAGGTGAAAGTCTCAATTGAACCGGACCAGCGTGCCGCCTTCCTTCGTCGCGGTCAACATCACACTCTCGTGATTGGCGATGCCCAGGGGCAGGTGGACGATCACGTCGAGCCGGCGATGTGCCGGGTCGACGTCACGCACGTCGATCGTGACTGGCCATTCGCGCCCAAACCCCCGCGCCACCAGGTTGATCACCTGGCCCGGCCGCACCACGCCCGGCGGGTCAGCGGAAACGAATCGCGCGCCTGACCACTCGGTGAATCGCTCGGGAGTGTCCAGCACGCTCCAGACCGTGTCCGGCGATGTCGAGGTGAGCGCCGCGGGACAGACGTTGACCATCACGGTTCGAGCTTAGACAGCTCACCTCCCCGCGCTAGTTTCGGCTAGGGCGGCGAAAGCAGGAACACTGCACGGCAAACGCGCGCAATACGACCGACTAAGTCGTGCCGTTCTGTGAGATGCAAGGGGCCGGCGATTATCCCGAATCCCACCGCGATGATCCACAGGGCGCCTGCGAATCCCAGGATCGCGATGCCGGCCTGGCGCATTTGCTTCGGTCCAGTCCGGTTAGGCCCGGTTGTGGACCAGACCTCCCCTGTGTGCCTCCTCGAGGGCCATTACGGCTTGATGTTCTGGTTCAGCCGGAAGAAATTGTCGGGATCGTACCTGCGCTTCAGCGCCACGAGCCTCTCGTACTTCGCGTCGCCGTAGATCTGAGCACCGTCGGTGCCGGCTTCGGATACATCGTTGACGTAGCGCCCGGTCGCCATGAACGGCTTGACCTTCGCGATCGCCGCGCGCCCCCACGCAATCCGCTCCTCATCATCAACGGGATCGGTCCACGCCAGCTCGGCGGAGATGTTGAAGGGGGCGTTTCGACCGGTGTAGGCCATCGCGTCGTCCGAGACCCGGCCGATGGCGCCGCCCTGGGCCCACAACGAAAGCTCGGCGCCGGACGGGATCGATTCCGCGAGTCCCGCGCACAAGCCGACCACCTCATCGCTCAGCTCTGCCAGAAAGCCCGCCTTGGTGTAGAAGCGCTGCCCCCAACCCGATGATTCGTCGGCCATCCGCTGCACCTCGAGGTATGGCTTGGCTCCGAACGTATCGACAAGTGGGCGCAGCTCGCGAAACACGCGAAGGTCGCGCTCCGCCTCATCGACGCTGCCCGCGTGGGTCGACCCCACAGCGAAGACCGGTTGACTCCCCAGCTCCTCGAACTTGGTAAAAGCAAGGGCGATGTGCACGTCACCGTGAGTCGCCACGAATTCCCGCACATGTTCAGCCACCTCCAGGCTTCGCTCCATCGGGAAAGCGACCATCCCCTGATAGATCGTCCCCCCGAACGGATGCAGCCTGAACTCAAACGACGTTGCGACACCGAAGTTCGCCCCGGCCCCGCGCAGGCCCCAGAAAAGGTCCGGGTTCTCCTCCTCGCTCGCGTGGAGCAAGTTGCCGTCTGCGGTGACGAGGTCGACGCTCACGAGGCTGTCGATCGTCAGGCCGAGCTTTCGCTGCAGCCGTCCCATGCCGCCGCCGAGCGTCAGTCCGGCGACACCGGTGTGCCCGACCACGCCAACAGGGCAGACCAGGCCTTGCGCCTGCGCCGCCTTGTCGAGCTGAGAGAGGTGTGCGCCACCCTGCGCCGTCGCGCGTTTGCGGTTGGGATCCACACTCACCTCGCGCATACCTGAAAGGTCGATCACCATCCCGCCGTCGCAGGTCGAAAATCCCGCGGCGCTGTGGGCGCCGCCACGCACAGCGACCACAAGGCCCTTGTCGTGTGCAAACTGGATCGCGCTGATCACGTCATCGACCGAGGTTGGCCGGACGATCAGCGCGGGACGGCGATCAACGATGGCGTTCCAGACGATCCGCGCCTGGTGGTATCCCTCGTCGCCAGGCTCGATGATCTTGCCCGCGAATCGCTCCCTCAACCCCGAGAAGTTCAGAGAGCTACTTCGTGCCAGTACCTTCTCCGATCGCGGCCTGCGCCGCCGCCAGCCGCGCCACCGGGACGCGGAACGGGCTGCACGACACGTAGTTCAGGCCGAGCT
>DASPYE010000256.1:0-4634 GCA_035636935.1 Candidatus Dormiibacterota bacterium
GGTCGGTCTTGTCGTCGGCCTGCTCAATGGCCTCGGGGTGGCGATTTTCCGGGTGCAGCCCCTGATCATGACGCTCGGCACGGGACTGGTGATCGCCGGTTCGCTCCTGGTCTACAGCCTCAACGTCAGCCACCAGGGACCGCCCGCCGTGCCTGACATAGTCCGCTACGTCGGCTCAGGCAAGTTGCTCGGGGTCATTCCGGTGAGCGCCTTCTTGTGGGGAGCGATCGCCGTGATCGTGATCGTCGGCCTGCGCCAGACGGGCTACGGCAGATTGGTCTACGCGGTCGGCGACAACCCCGTGGCATGCCGGTTGGCGGGCGTTCGCGCCTGGCTCGTCCTGCTCGTGACCTACATCATCTGCGGCTTCCTCAGCGGAGTCGCGGGCCTCGTGCTGGTGGGCGCCATCAACGCCGCCGACCTCTCCCTGGGCGACGTCTACCTCCTGCCATCGGTGGCCGCCGTCGTCATCGGCGGGACCTCGATCTACGGTGGCAACGGCGGCTATACCGGCTCGCTGGTGGGCGCGCTCATCCTGACGGTCCTCAGCAGCTTGTTCACGCTGCTCGACGCCCCAGACCCCCTGAAGCAGATCCTGTATGGAGCGATCGTCGTGTTGCTGGCCGCGGTCTACGTGCGCACCGCCGGCGACACCCGGTGATTTCGGCGTGTTGAAATCGATCGCCAATCAGTCGGATGAGCCAGGAGGAACCATGAGGGCACTCTTCGACCGCCTCACCTATGAGGACGTGGCCAGGACCATCGATCACTCACTCCTTCGACCTGAGCTGGATGACGACTTCATACGGGAGGGATGCACGCTCGCCGCCGCATACAAGGTGGCCTCGGTGTGCGTGCGACCAGCCGATGTCCCGCGCGCCGCGGCCCTTCTCGCCGGCACGGAGGTCGCCGTGGGCACCGTGATCGGCTTTCCCCATGGGGGCACGACGACCGAGGTGAAGCTTTTCGAGGCCGAGCAAGCCATGCGGGAAGGGGCCACCGAGCTCGACATGGTGATCAACATCGGCGCCTTGCGATCGGGTCGCGACTCAGATGTCAAAGCCGAGATCGCCGCCATCGTCGCGACGGCGCACCCGCGCGGAGCCATCGTCAAGGTGATCCTGGAAAACGCCTATCTCGACGATGACCAGAAGGTGCGCGGCTGCCGGCTGACCGAGGCGGCCGAGGCGGACTTTGTGAAGACGTCCACCGGCTTTGCCCCGACAGGGGCGACCCAGGAGGATCTCGCCCTGATGCGGCGATCGGTATCGGCGCGCGTCGGCGTAAAAGCTGCGGGTGGGGTGCGCACCCTGGACGGGTTGCTGGCGGTCATGGAGCTCGGCGTCACCCGGATCGGCGCCACCCAGACGGCCGCGATACTGGATGAGTTCCGCAGCCGCAAGGCCGCTTCCGCTCGAGCGCTGAGCAGCTAGATGGCCTCCGAGCTCGATCGGTTTTCCCTCGCCGGGCGCGTTGCGCTCGTGCCGGGAGGATCTGGAGGAATCGGCCGGCGAATCTGTGTCGCATTCGCCCGTCTCGGCGCGCGGGTCGCGCTCGTCAGCAGGTCCGCCGATCACGGACGAGAAGCTCGCGAATTGATCAGGCAAGAGTCGAACCGCGAACCCGATGTCCTGGTGCTCACGGGCGATGTGACACGACCGGAGGACGCCCAGGCCGCGGTCGAGCACGCGGTCAAAGAGTTCGGCTCGCTCGACATCCTGGTCAACGCTGTTGGAGGCGGGGCGGGAGGCGCCCTCTATCCGGCCGAGGACTACCCCCCGAGCGAGTGGGATCGCATCGTCGACCTCAACCTGAAGTCCGCGCTGTTTCCGTCGCAGGCTGCCGCCAAGGCGATGACAGCCTCAGGCCACGGAGGCCGGATCCTCAACATCTCGTCGGTGCGAGGACAGCTGGGCATCAACGCGGGCTTCTCCGCGTATGTCGCCGCCAAAGGCGCACTCAATGCTTTGACTCGGCAGCATGCGGTGGAGTGGGCGAGGTTTGGCATCACCGTAAACGCCATCTCCCCCACTTTCGTTCGCACGCCGCAGGTGGAGACCCTGCTCGCCGACGAGACGTTCCGACTCAACCTGATCAAACGCATTCCGTTGGGACGCATCGCAGAGGTCGACGACCTGATCGGTGCGGTCATTTTCTTCTGTTCGGAGGCAGGGTCTTTCGTCACCGGCCAGGTCCTCACGGTGGACGGGGGCTTGACCGCGACGCAATAGAATCGTTGGTGCTGGCGACGGCCGTTGTTGCAGCGGGGGGAGGCGGCGATCACATGAGCGGCGCGGTGCTCGGGCAGTTTCTGGGCAACGAAAGCTTTCCGATCGAGTGGGAGTCTGACGCCGAGAGCGAGCTCCTGTGGATTTACGACGATCTCCACATCCCGCAACCTGTGTCGCCCATGTTCTTCGACATCGGCGGCTGGTGGCTCACCTGCGACCACATGTTCAGGCGATTCGCCACCCCGTTCGCGGCCGACTGGATCGCCAAGAAGGTCAACGGTTACGTCTACACCGCCGCCATCGCGGCCGACCCGGCCATCGTGGTCGAATCGACCGAGTACGGCGCCCGATATGCGGCGCGTGTGCCACGGGATCCCGCATATGCGGCCAAGGTGGGTCCTTACCTGGGCGCTGTCCTACCCGTGTATGCGACCAACTTCTTGACCTGGTGGCGTGAGCGGTTCAAGCCGGAGATCGAGGCCAACTTCGCGCGCCTCGACGGCTACGACTACAGCCGCCGCTCTCTCCCAGAGCTGGCGCTGCAGCTCGAGGACGCAATTGACGTGCACGACCGGCACTGGAAGATCCACTGGATGATCAACTTCTCTCAGTTCAGCGCGACGATGGCGCTTCGAGCCGCGATCGAGGCCGTCAAGGGCGCGGTCGACGAGGAGCTGTTCGGGCGCCTGCAGAGCTCGGTGGAGGACCGCAACTGGGATTCGATCGAGGCACTCTGGCAGTTGAAGGAAGAGGTCAAGGCCGACCCCACGCTGCGGGACGCCTTCAAGGGCGAGACCGCTGCTGACGTGCGCTCGAAGATGAGCGCAACCAAGGCGGGCGCCCGGTTTCTCGAGCAGCGTCTCGATCCGTACCGGCAGGAGTTCGGCTACAAGTCGATCTGGAGCCACGAGTTCGTGTTTCCGCTGTGGAAGGAGAACCCCGGGCCCATCATCGAGGCGATACGCGGCTACCTGGAGTCCGACTACGACTACTCAAAGTCGATCTCAGCCGTGAAGACGGACCTCGCCTCAGCCAGGACCGAGCTCATGGACGGGGTGACGGGCGATGCCAAAAAGCAGCTCCAGGGCGCGCTCGAGCTGTCCACCAACATGTCGCCGCTCACACCCGATCATCACTTCTACATCGACCAGGGCACCAACGCGCGCCTGCGCATGGTCCTGGTCGGGATCGGTGACCGCCTCGTCGAGGAAGGCATCGTCGACGATCGTGAGGACACCATCTTTCTGCTGTACAACGAGCTGCGCCAGCTGCTCGGCGAGCCCAAGGGGTTCGATGCCAAAGCCCTCGCGTCGCGCCGGCGGGACGAGCGTGAGCAGGCGTTCGAGATTCGGCCCCCGGCCTGGCTGGGCACCGCCACGCAGGCGGGCCTCGACTTTCCCTACCTCGGGCTGTGGGGCTTCCCGGAAAAATTCACCCGCCCCGCCCCCACAGCGATGTCGGAGCTGCGAGGCCTGCCTGCCTCTCCAGGCGTTGTCGAGGGCGTCGCGCGCCATGTCCGATCGCTCGAAGAGTTCGATCAGGTTCGGGTCGGCGAGATCCTGGTCTGCCAGATGACGAATCCCGCCTGGGTGGTGCTTTTCACCAAGATCGCAGGCCTCGTCACGGATGCAGGCGGTGCGGCTTCGCACCCCGCCGTCGTCTCACGCGAGTTCGGCATCCCGGCGGTGGTTGGAACATCGGTCGCCACGCAGCGGATCAAGACCGGTGATCGAGTCCGTGTCAACGGATCGACCGGGGTCGTGGAGGTTCTCCAATGACGCGGCTGATCGACCTGTCGATGCCCGTGCACCGTGACATGCTCACGTTTCCGCGCGTCCCGCCGCCGACGTTGTTGCTGTACGAGAGTTGGACTGAGTTCGCCGAACGGATCGGCGCCGCGCAGCACGGCGTGAAGTCGCTTACCGCGAGCTACCTCGTCATCGCCAACGACCACGTGGGGACGCACCTCGACGCGGTCCACCACATCGTGCCCAGCGCCGGCGGTCCGGAGACCATTCCCCTTGACTACTGCTACTCCGACGGTGTCGTGCTCGACTTCACGGACAAGCCGAAGGGATACGGCATCACGGCGGCGGACATCGACGCCGCCGCGGCCAATGCCGGATGCACGATCAAGGAGAAGGACATCGTCCTGATCCACACCGGCGCCGGCGCCTACAACACGGAGGAGCGGTATCGGACCGACCATCCTGGAATGACGCGCGAGTCGACGCTGCACCTTATCCACAAGGGCGTCCGCCTCATGGGCATCGACGCCATCACGTTCGACCCGCCGGTGTGGGCGATGTTCGAGCGCAAGCAATTCTGGGAGGCCCACCGGGTGATGAACGAGGAGCCGTACTGGCACCTCGAGAACCTGACCAACCTGGAGCAGATCGGGCG
>DASPYE010000257.1:0-1654 GCA_035636935.1 Candidatus Dormiibacterota bacterium
ATGCCACTCGAGGCGTTGCGCCAAGCCATCACGCCGATCGGGCTCCACTACCTGCTGATTCATTTCGATATCCCGATCGTCGATGCCGCGAAGTACGAGCTCGCTGTGGGCGGGCGGGTTCGCAAGCCGCTGCGCCTCACCCTGGAGGAGATCACCTCTCGGCCCGCGACCACGCTCGCGGTCACCCTCGAGTGCGCGGGCAACGGCCGCGCCCGGCTGTCGCCGCGTCCGATGAGCCAGCCGTGGCTCGGCGAAGCGGTCGGCACCGCGGAATGGACTGGGACCTCGCTCGCTTCCCTTCTCGAGGAGGCGGGCCCGCGTTCTGAAGCCGTCGACGTCGTGTTCACGGGTCTCGATCGCGGTGTCCAGGGCGGTGTCGAGCAATGGTACGAGCGAAGCCTGTCGCTCAACGATGCGTCGCGACCAGAGGTGCTGCTGGCTTATGCGATCAACGGCTCTCCGCTGCCACCGCAGCACGGCTTTCCTCTCCGGGTCATCGTCCCCGGCTGGTACGGCATGGCGCATGTGAAGTGGCTGCGTTCGATCACCGTGACCGACCGCGCGTTTGGCGGATACCAGCAGGCGACCGCCTACCACTACCGGACCCGGCAGGGTGAGGAAGGCGAGCCCGTGACGCGGATGTTGCCCCGAGCGCTGATGGTGCCCCCGGGCGTGCCGGACTTCATGACCCGGACGCGATTCGTCAAGCCGTCGAAGCAAGAGATCGAAGGCCGCGCCTGGTCGGGGCGTGGCGCGATCGCCAAGGTGGAGCTCAGCGACGACGGCGGCGCAAGCTGGGCGCGCGCCACTCTTGAAGCACCGGTCTCGCAATATGGATGGCGGCGCTGGACGTTCGACTGGGATGCGACGCGGCCCGGGAAATACGAGCTGTGGGTGCGCGCGACTGACGACGCCGGCAACGTCCAGCCGGTCGATCCGAGCTGGAACTTCGAGGGCGTCCAGAACAACGCGGTGCAGCGCGTCGCGGTCATGGTCGGCGCGTCAAACGAGGAGCAGGTTTCAGCCGACGCGGGCTAGGCGCCGACGCGCTTGTCTTAGCCTGATTGCCGTGGCTCCGGAAACCGCGTCGAAGAGCGAAGCTGTCGCACGCCTTCGCCAGGCATGGCGCGGTGAGGTGCAGGCACGCGCGATGTACCTGTTGCTCGCCGCGCGTATGCGCGACGGGAGGCGCGGAGAGGTCATCCGGGCCATCGCCGACGCCGAAGCCTCGCATCGCAAGCGCATCGAAGAGCGGCTTCGCGCGATGGGCGAGCCCGTCCCCGACGCATCCACTGTGAAGCTGTCGCTCTTGCAGCGCCTGCAGGCTCAGCTGGCGCCGGTGGAAGCGGTCATCGCGAGGATGGAGGCGGCCGAGGAGCTCGAGATCACCGACCGCTACAAACGATCTACCGGCGACCCAGAAACCGACGCTGTGCTGCAGGAGATCCGGATCGAAGAGCAGGGCCACTCGCGCTCGCTCGAGTCGATGGAGGTCGCCCACCACGCCGGCGATCGTGTGCCTTCGAGCGTGCAGAGCAGGCTCAATCGCATCCTCGGCCGCGAGTCGTGGCACCGCACGGGGGCGGGATGGATCTCGGGCGCGATCTACGGTGCCAACGACGGGCTGGCCGCGGTGTTCGGCATCGTCGCCGGC
>DASPYE010000258.1:0-7633 GCA_035636935.1 Candidatus Dormiibacterota bacterium
GGACGAAGTCGTGGTACTTCTGATTGCTCAGGGCTTTGAGGGGAGTCGTGTACAGGACCTTCGCGCCTTCGCGCAGCGCACGAAAAATCGCGTACTCAGCCACGATCGTCTTGCCGCTCGAGGTTGGGGCGCTGACGAGCACTCCGCCGCGGCCGCGATCGAGCTTCTCGATGGCCTCGCGCTGAAACGGATCGAGGCTGAAAGGCAACGTGGCCTCGAACTCGGCGATCAGGGAGCCCGAAGTCTCCTCGCGGACGGCCTTCATCGAGGGGCCCCCGCGAAATCACGGCGAAGCCTCAGATTTCGTGGGGATCTCACAGCTGGATCAGCTCAGTCGAGACGTCGGTGATTCGCGCGCCGTCACTGTGCGACTCGATGAACGACAGCGCGGCGGCGAGGACCTTGTCGGCCTGTCGCCCATCCCCGCTCACCGTGGCGATAGCCAGCTCGGCCAGCTGCCACCGGTCGAGCTCGCCGACCTCGGCCGCAGTTACGTGTAGCTCCTGACGGAGTCGGCGGAGCAGGCCGCTGACCACTCGGCGTTTGGACTTGAGCGATCCGGAGTCCGGCAGGTGCAGCACCACCCGGGCGATGCCGATCGCCACGTTGGAGGCCATCACGATTTCAATAATCATCGTTTGAGCCCTGGACGCGCCGGTGACGCGGGCGGAGTGCTTCTATCGATTAGATTGAGCCTCGTGGTGGCGGGGCGGGAGGCCCTGACGCGGGAGCTGGTCAAGGCCTCTTATCTGAAGGGCGACTTCGTGCTGCGGTCGGGTCGGCGCTCCAATCGCTATTTCGACAAGTTCCTGTTCGAGACGGATCCGGCCCTCCTGAAGGAGCTCGGCCGCCACCTTGCGGAGCTGGTTCCAAAAGACACGCAGCGCCTTGCCGCGCCTGAGCTGGGGGCGATCCTACTCGGAGGCGCGGTAGCGATGGAAACCGGACTTCCGCTTGTGCTAGTGCGCAAGGAACCCAAGGGCTACGGCACCGCCAAGCAGCTCGAGGGACGATTCGAAACCGGCGATCGGATAACCGTGATCGAGGACGTCGTCACGACGGGAGGCGACTCGCTTCGCTCGGTGCAGGTGCTCCGCGGCGCGGGCCTCGAGGTCATCCATCTGGTCGTCGTGCTGGACCGCGGAGAAGGTGGCGAGGACAACATCCGCGACGCGAAGATTCCTTACACGCCGCTGTTTCGCGTGCAAGACCTGCAGCTTGACTGAGCTTCTATTCAGAGGCGGGACGGTCCACACCGCGGTAGGTCCCCAGCAGGCCGACGTGCACGTCACCGACGGAGTGATCACCCGCGTGGAACCGAGCCTTCCAGTGCAAGGTAGGGTGATCGACGTGTCGGGGATGTATGTGCTGCCCGGCGGCGTGGATGTCCACGTCCACAGTCGCGACCCGGGGTTTCCCGAGAAAGAGGATTTTGCAAGTCTTACCGCCGCCGCTGCCGCTGGAGGGATCACCGTCGTGCTGGACATGCCGAACACGGTCCCGGCGGTCGACACCGCCGGCATGCTGGAGTCGAAGGCCGCAATGGCGCGCAGCAAGGCACGCGTCGACTTCGGCCTGTGGGGCCTCATCCGCTCGAGCACGACGACGGATCAGCTCGAGGCGATGGCTGCCGCGGGCGCGATCGGTTTCAAGGCTTACCTTGCTTACTCGTTCAGCGTGAGCCGCAAACAGGTCCTTTACTCGCCGGGCACCGAGGACCCGGACCTGGAGCCGCCCGCGGACTACGGCACTCTCGCCCGGCTGGCGCCGGCGGTGGCGCACCTGGGCCTGCCGCTGGCGATCCACGCCGAGGACCCCACCGTCCTGGCCGCGTTCCGGCGACCCATCTCGAGTTACGAGGACCTGCTCGCATCGCGCCCGCCCGAGGCGGAGGCAGTGGCCGTCTCGGCGGCCGCGGCCGTGGCGAGAGAATCGGGTGCCCACCTGCACGTCGCCCACCTGTCCAGCGCCTTGGGCCTGCGGGCGGCCGAGGATGCGATGCGAATAGGAACGACCTTGACCCTCGAGACATGCCCTCAGTTCCTGCTCCTCACATCAGAGGACTTCGAGCGCGTCGGGTCGGCGATGAAGATGCTGCCCCCGATACGGACAGCCGCCGACCGTGAGGCCTTGGTCGATGGCCTCGAGCGCGGGGCGATCACGATGGTCAGCACCGATCACGCACCCCACTCCGATGAGGAGAAGTCGCTGCCCTTCGAAGATGCGCCGGCGGGAAGCCCGGGGGTGCAGACCCTCTACCTCAGCTGCCTGCAGATCGCCAAGGACATGGGTGACGTCTGGATTGCGCCGCGCTGGGTGAGCGAAGCACCCGCGCGTCTTGTGGGCCTCGAAGAGCACAAGGGCGCCATCGCTCCCGGCTTCGACGCCGACCTCGTGATCGTCGACCCCAAGGAAAAGACGCGCGTCAACCCGGACCGGATGCGTTCGCGGCAGCGACATGGCGCGCTCGAGGGCATGACCTTCGATTTCGCGATCAAAGATGTCTACCTGCGAGGAGAGTCGGTTGCGAATGGGGCGACGGCTCGGGGGCGCATGGTCCGACCCGCGATGGTGGTCGGATGAGTTTTCGGCTTATCGCGCTCGCGGGGCTGGTCCTCTTCGTCGGTTGCACGAGTGGGGGTGGGAGCGCGGGCGCGTCGCCGTCCGCAACGCGCAGCGCGGAGCCTTCGCCTCTGGCCAGGGCGTCAGGTCAGATGGACGCCGAAGTCTCCATGCCGCCAGGCTTTCCATCCGACGTCCCGATCTACCCGAAAGCGCGGCTCACAGCGGGGGCGTCGTTCGACTCCAGCGGCCAGGTTTCGTGGGGCATGGAGTGGGAGACGCTCGACAGCGTGTCGAAGGTGCAGACGTTCTACTCGGACAAACTGAAACAGGGCGACTGGACGATCTCGGTCACTGGCTCGGGGAGCAACACGTTCGCCGCGACCTTTTCGCGCAAGAGCAACTCGCACGTCCTGGGCACGCTTGCCTCGAACGGATCCTCAGGCGTGACCAAGATCCTCATGAGCCTGATCGCCCCGGCGTCGTAGCACCGGCACGCTCTTCCTGGAGGGGAGAGGGTCCGCGTTCTCCTAGGCTCTAGCCCGCGCGCCTCCGAAGATCGGGTTTTGAGCCCACTCGCGCTCCAGGCTTGTCGCCGGTCCGTGGCCGGGGTAGAGGGCTGTGGCCGGCGGCAGCCGCAGCAGCTTGGTCTGGATGCTGATCATCTGGCGCCGGAGGTCCGTCTCCGGCATCTGACGGCCGATGCCGCCGGCCAGGATCGTGTCGCCGACGAATGCGTGGTTCGCGATCACGAAACAGACGCTGCCAGGCGTATGCCCCGGGGTGTGCAGAACCTCGACCTTGAACTCACCGAAGTCGAGCTCGTCTCCGTCGATGAGGTAGCGGTCCGCCGAGCGCAGGAACTGCTTTGCGTCGGCGGAGTGAATCCCGGTCTCGCCTCCGGTGATTGACTTCAGGTCGTCCTTGCCACCCACATGGCCGGGATGCCCGTGCGTGGCGAGGATGTACCTGATCGTGAGGCCGTTTGCCTGCTCGGCGATCTTCTCCGCGGGCATGCCGGGATCGATGACCACGGCCTCCTTGGACCTGGCGTCGGAGACGACGTAGCAGTTGACCTCGCGGTCGAGCTTGACTTTGACGATGGAGAGCTTTGCCAACAGTCACTATTTACCGCAATGGAGCGCACGGCGGTGGTCGGCTTTGCGGTGGTACTCCTGCTGGTGTGCCTTTTCTGGATCTACGGCTACATCAGGCGGCGCTCGAAAAAGCGCTTCTAAGGCCCGCACCGCCCCATCGTGGTTGCGCCGGCCCCATCCCCCGGCTTTTACCCCACGGAGTCTTCGACTCCGCGGGGACCCCTTAGGCCGGGTACTTCCCCGCAGAGCGGGGAAGAGTTAATTGCCTTTCTATTGGTCGAGGACGGACTGGATCTTCTGGCGCAGCCCGTCGAGCGTGTCGAACCGGTCAAGCGCCGGTTTCGCACGCGCCCTGTCGGGATACTTGGCGATCTGGACCGCATCGAGCAGCAGCTCGATCTCCTCAGGCGTGAAGTTCAAGGTCTTGAGGACGACCTCTTTGGGCCGGCTCCCCGGGCGGTCGACCGTTTCTTTGATCACGTCGTCGGTGTCGCTGACTACTTGAGGCCGCGTCGGCCGGAACAGCTCTTCGGAACCGACGAGTGATGCGCGCTTGAAATTCGGCATTGGTGAACCCCTTAATCCGGTACCCGGTGATCTTCTATGACTTTCGCAGCCAGCGAGCGATAGGCCTTGGCCCCATCAGACTCGCGCGCGTAGGTCAGGATGGATTGGCCGGCGAGCGGTGTTTCCGCGAAGCGGATCGAGTCGGTCACCGCGAACTCATAAACCTTGTCGCCGTACTTCTCCCTGACCGCCGCCAGCACCTCTTGCGAGTGCAGGGCTCGGTGCTTGTACAGCGTTGGAAGGATGCCTATCAGCTCGAGGCGAGGGTTGAGCCTGCGCTTCACACGCTCCATCGTGACCAACAGCTCCTGCATTCCCTTCAGCGCCAGGAACTCCGCCTGGAGCGGGACGAGCACCTCATCCGCGGCGACAAGCGCGTTGATCACGATGAGGTCGAGCGACGGCGGGCAATCGATGATGATGAAGTCGTAGCGACGCTGCACGGGGTCGAGCTTGTCGCGCAGGATGCTTTCGCGGCCGATCTCGTTGATCAACTGGTTTTCGGCGCCGGCCAGCTCGATGTCGGCCGGGATGTAGTGGACGCCCATCTGAGCGGCTTCCTGGACGACGTCGGTGACCGTGGTCTCCGGGTCCACCAGAAGGTGGTAGATGGTCTTCTCCATCTCACCTGACGGCTTCATGTACAGCGTGAGATGACCCTGGGCGTCGAGATCAATGAGCAGGACGCGTTGGCCCAACTCGGCGAGAGCGGCGCCCAGGTTGACGGCGGTGGTCGTCTTGCCAACCCCGCCCTTCTGCATCGCTACGGCGATCGTTCGGGCCAAAAGTCGATGCGAGTCTAACTGAATACGGCGGGTTTGACCCGTGCGCCTTAGCTGGGGGAGGCTGCGTACCCGTCCTCTAGAATGCTGCCCGACCCGTGATCATCGACATTGTCATCGTCCTTGTAGTGGTGGTCGCGTTGATCACCGGTTTCCAGCGCGGCGTCATTCAGCCGCTGATGGCGGAGATCTTTTTCTTCGGCACTCTGCTCGCGGTGTTCCGGTTCCACGACCAGTACACGACCGAGATGCAGAAGCTGCTTCACCTCACGCCCGTTCTCAGCATCTTCGTCGCGCTCATCATCGCGGTGGTCCTGGGTGCGGTCGGCGGCGCCATCGGCGGCATGTTCCACCGCATGGAGGCGATCCGGGGCGTGGACGGCCTCCTTGGTGTGTTTGTCCACGGCCTGGTCACGTTGGTCGTCATCTACCTTGCCGTCTCTGCGCTCGTCACCCTTGACAACGCGTTTGAGCCCGCGTTGAAGAGCGCCAACCTCACCTTGACGCAGGTGAACCAGCTCCAGAGCCAGATCCTTTCGAATCCGATCACCGCCGCCCTGGTGTCCAAGTCTGACCTGGCGGCGCTCAAGGCGGCCGCTGCAAAAAACAATGCAGCCCACCTGGACTCGGTCGGCGGCATTCACCAGCTGCAGCAGATCTATACCGACTTCCTGCAACCGCAGGTCCACAGTTCACGCATCGTCCCGTTCATCCTGGGCTTTGGCAGTCATCTGCCGTTCATCGGCCACGTCGGGCCTGGAGACCTCAAGCCGCTTCCGACTCCAAGCCCAGTGACGTGTCCGACGCCGACCGCAAAGGCCACGGCGTCACCTAAGCCCACTGCCTCGCCGAAGACGACGCCCACGCCGGTGCGCTGCCCGACTCCGAGCCCGACGAAGTAACTTAGACGCGTGCTGGACCTGGGGCTGACCTCCGATCAGGAGCAGCTGGTCGCTACCGTGCGGGACTTCTGCGCCCGCGAGTTTGCGCCGAACATCGCCGCCAACGATCGCGCCGGGCGTCATGACCCCGAGATCTTCGCCAAGCTCGCGTCGCTCGGCCTGCCGGGCGTGTGCTTCCCGCAGCGCTATGGCGGCCACGGCCTCGACTACCTGTCTTTGGGCCTGGTCTGTGAGGAGCTGGAGTACGTCGACACCGTCTACCGGACGGTGCTCTCCGTGCACGTCGGCCTCGTCGGAATGGGGCTGTACACCTGGGCGACGGAAGATCAGAAGCAGCAGTGGCTCGTCCCGATGGCATCGGGCAAGAAGCTCGCCTGCTACGGGCTGACCGAGCCCAACGCCGGCTCCGACGTCGCCTCGATGCAGTCGACCGCCAAGCGGCGTGGCGACGGCTACGTGCTCAACGGGCAGAAGGTCTGGGTCTCCGACGCCGACACGGCGGACTTCCTGCTCGTCTTCGCGAAGACGGATCCGAAGGCCGGCTATCGCGGCGTCTCGGCGTTCATGCTCGACCGCGAGGCCTGCGGCAAGGCGCTGCGTACGGAACCGATCGTGGACCGCCTGGGGATCCGAGCCGGCGATGTGGGGTCGATCTTCATGAGCGACGTCGAGGTGCCAGAGGCAAATCGGATCGGCGACGAAGGCGACGGGTTCAAGATCGCGATGAGCTGCCTCGACAACGGTCGTTACACGGTCGCCGCGGGCGCAACGGGCACTGTCCGCGCCTGCGTGGATGCGTCGGTCAAATACGCGCGAGAGCGAAAGACGTTCGGCCAGGAGATCGGCCGCTACCAGCTGATTCAGCAGATGATCGCGCGCATGTCGCGCGACTACGAGATCTGCCGGCTCCTTTACTTCAAGGTGGCCTGGATGAAGAACATCGGGGCGCGGCACACGCGGCAGGTCTCGATGGCCAAGCAATATGCGACCGACGCCGCGTTCAACGCGGCCCACGACGCGGTCGAGGTGCATGGCGCGTACGGATACTCGGCCGAGTATCCCGTCGAGCGTTATCTGCGGAACGCGCGCGCGCCGATCATCTACGAAGGCACACGCGAGGTGCACACGATCCTCCAGGGCGAGTACGCGCTGGGTTATCGCGAGGACCAACCGGTCAAGAAGTCGCTGCCGCCGTACCAACCGGACTGAGAGGCCACCGGCCAACGGACAGTCCGGACCAACCGAGCTGAAGCCCGATGCAAACCTCGGACAGTCCGGACCATCGGTTGTTCGGTCGTCCCGCAGCGCCGCAGCGACGTCTCAACCACCTCGATTTCATCGTCCTGTCGCTGTACTGGGTGGCGATCGGCTACCTCTGGAACAGCCTGACCGCTCTGATCCTGCCGGACATGATCATCCAGTTCGTCGGCAGGGAGCACGAAGGCGTGGCGGCAAGCCTGCTGAAGTCGATCGGCACGGTCATGGCGATCGTGTGGCAGCCCATCGTCGGTGGGATTTCGGACCGCGCGCTCACGCCCTGGGGTCGCAGGCGCCCGTTCATCGCCGCCGGCACGGCCGGCGACCTTCTGTTCCTGACCGGGATTGCCCTCGCGGGCAACTACTGGTGGCTGGTCCTCTTCTACTTCCTGCTCCAGTTCGCCTCCAACACCGCGCAGGCTCCGTACCAGGGCCTGCTGCCGGACGTGGTGCCGGTAGCTCAGCG
>DASPYE010000259.1:0-19134 GCA_035636935.1 Candidatus Dormiibacterota bacterium
CGATTCCGGCGACCGGCACCGAGAGCCGCCAGTCGCGGTAGAACACGCCGGCGACGACCGCGAGCAGCCCGGTCGCCGCGGCGAGCGCGCTGGCCCACCCCAGCCGGCCGCTGCCGTTGAGCGAGGCGCCGGCCAGGATCAGCAGCGTCGCGGCGGCGGAGGAGACGATCCGAAGACCCAAAATCGCCTTGGCCGAGTTCATTTGGCGGCAAGTAAGTCTAGGTTCGTGCTCCGCGGGGGAAGCTAGATACCGAACTTAAACTTCATGCCAGTCATCTGATGAACGCAAAATGACCGTTTCCGAACTCCTCCGGGTCGCCGACCACCTCGATCCGACCGGCCAGCAGGTGGTCCGGAAGGCTTACGAGAGGGCCGCCGCGGCCCACACTGGCCAGCGCCGGCTGTCCGGCGAGGACTACGTCAACCACCCCCTGGAGGTGGCGGCAATCCTCGCCGACCTCGAGCTGGACGCCGAGACGATAGCGGCCGCCCTCCTTCACGACACCGTCGAGGACACAAACCTGACCGCCGACGAGGTCAAGCGGGAGTTCGGTCCCGAGGTGGCGAGGCTAGTGGACGGCGTCACCAAGCTGGGCCGGATCTCGCTGCGCACCGACCAGCAGCAGCAGGCCGAGAACATCCGGAAGATGATGGTCGCGATGGCGGAAGACCTCCGGGTGGTCCTCATCAAACTCGCCGACAGGCTGCACAACATGCGCACCCTCGAGCCCCTCGCTGAAGCGAAGCGCCGCAAGATCTCCCGCGAGACGCTCGACATCTATGCGCCGTTGGCACACAGGCTTGGCATCGGCCAGATCAAGTGGGAGCTGGAAGACCTCGCGTTTCGGAACCTGGAGCCGGAGGCCTATGAAGACGTCGTCAGCCGCATCGCGCGCAAGCGCGGTGAGCGCGAGTCCCTCGTCAACGACCTGCGTGAGATCCTCGCCCGCGAGCTGGAAAAGGTGGGCATCCAGGCCGACATCACCGGCCGGCCGAAGCACATCTACTCCGTGTGGCAGAAGATGACCCGCGAGAGCAAGGACTTCTCCGAGATCTACGACCTGTCGGCCATCCGCGTCCAGGTTGAAAGCGTTCGCGACTGCTACGGGGTGCTCGGGGTCGTCCACTCGCTCTGGAAGCCCATGCCAGGAAGGTTCAAGGACTACGTGGCGATGCCCAAGTCCAACGGCTACCAGTCGCTCCACACGACGGTGATCACGCACACGGGCGAGCCGATCGAAATCCAGATCCGCACCCAGGACATGCATCGCGTCGCGGAGTTCGGAGTCGCCGCGCACTGGACCTACAAGGAGGGCGGCAAGGATGCGAGCTTCGACCAGAAGCTCTCGTGGCTGCGCAGCCTGCTCGAGTGGCAGAACGAGGTGGGTGATGCCGAGTCGTTCCTCAACACGGTCAAGGTCGACCTGTTCCAGGACGAGGTTTACGTCTTCACGCCCCGCGGCGACGTGATCAATCTTCCTTCGGATTCGACGCCGGTCGACTTCGCGTACCGCATCCACACCGAGGTCGGCCACCGCTGCATCGGCTCGAAAGTCAACGGCCGCATGGTGCCGCTCGACTACGCCCTGCAGAACGGGGAGATCGTAGAGATCCTCACATCAAAGGGCCCGCACGGCCCCAGCCGCGACTGGCTGAGCTTCGTCAAGAGCGCCTCGGCCAAGGAGCGGATACGCAAATGGTTCAAGAGCCAACGGCGCGAGGAGAACGTAACCAAGGGCCGCGACCTGCTCGAAAAGGAGCTCCACCGGATGCATCGTGTCAGCCTCGCCGACCTCCCGGAGGCGAAGCTGCAGGAGATCGCGAACCTCCACAAGTACGCGTCGATCGACGACTTCACGGCCGCCATCGGCTACGGCGACCTCTCTCCGCACGCCGTTGTCATGCGCATGGCGCTCAGCCTCGAGACGCCTGGCGGCGACCTGCGGACCATCCCGCTCATCCCGCAGATCCAGCCCTCGCCTCGCGTCCTGGTGCGCGGCGAGAAAGGGATCCTGACCACAGTCGCGAGCTGCTGCCAGCCGGTGCCGGGCGACGCAATCGTCGGTTACACCACGCGCGGAAAAGGGGTCACGGTGCATCG
The DNA here is from genome assembly GCA_035636935.1 of Candidatus Dormiibacterota bacterium. GTDB lineage: Bacteria > Chloroflexota > Dormibacteria > Dormibacterales > Dormibacteraceae > 40CM-4-65-16. The sequence continues at coordinate 2,102 of DASPYE010000259.1, forward strand.
GGCCGACTGCATCAACGCGGTCAACGCGCAGGACTCGGCGCGAGTCGTGCCGGTCGACTGGGAATCTGACGCGACGCACCTCTACCCGGTCGCGATCAAGATCGAGGCATGGGACCGCCAGGGCTTGATGCGGGACATCGCCACGGTGGTGGCGGAGAACCGCGTCAACATGTCTGCCCTCGAGGTGCACGTCTACGATGACAAGACGGCGGTGGTTTCGACGACGGTGGAGATCGACTCGCTCGCGCAGCTATCGCGCCTGATGGAAAAGCTCGAAGGCGTCAAAGACGTGCATACGGTCGCCCGCGAAGCCTCGTGACGCGCGGATCCAAAGAGGTCCGGCTGGACGCGCCTGTCGAGGTCGCGTGGAGCGCACTTGTCTCTCCCGAGCGCCGTCGCTGGTACTACCGGCTGGCCCCCGATGGCGAGTTTGCCGAAGGCCGCACCATTCGCTGGCTCGATGCCGGCGGCACACCCGCCGAGGAATCGGAGATCGTCGAGCTCAAGGCGCCCACACGACTGGTCATGCAGACGAGGTTTCTGTACGCGCCGGCCTTCGCGAAGCAGCCGCCGCATACGCTCACGTGGGAAATCGCGCGGGCTGGAAAGGGCTGTCGGGTGCGCATGTCATGGGATGCGACCGAGATGGTGGCCGGCCTGCTCGACTCGGAAGGCGACAACCTCTTGCAGGCGCTGCGGCTCGAACACGATGCTGTGGCGCAAGCGGAGATCGCGCGACTGCCCAGCATCGGTGACATCACCGTTCAGGACGTGACGCCGGATCGACTCGCCGACTATCAGGCTTTTTTCGATCACGACGCATTTCGGGACTATCCAGGTTGGCAGTCGTGCTACTGCATGGAGACGCACCGCACTCAAACGGACGAGGAATGGGCGGTGCGCACGGGGGACGACAACCGCGGTGACATGAGCAAAGGGATCACGAGCGGGACGGTGACGGGGCTGCTCGCCTACGTCGACGGCAAGCCGGTCGGATGGTCCAACTACGGCGAGACAACGCGGCTCAACGGAGTGATGCATCGGTTCGGCCTCAACGCGGCGGAGCAGCAGGGGGTCGGCTCGCTGGCGTGTTTTGTCATCGCCGCCCCGTATCGGCACCACGGGGTGGCCACTGCGTTGCTGGACGCCGCGCTGGAGCGCCTGCGTGCGCGCGGCGTGCGCGTCGCGGAGGCGTATCCCGCGCGAAAGCAGGACTCACCGCAAGGGAACTATCGCGGTCCCCTGCAGATGTTTCTCCGGGCTGGTTTCGAGCCCTACCGTGAGACCGACCGGCATCTGATCGTCCGCAAAACTTTGTGACGATCCACATCGAGGTCACCGCCGACCGGCGGTTCGCCACGAACTCCTACCTTGTCGAGGACGAGCACACGCACGATGCCGCTGTCATCGACTCCAACCTGGAGCCCGAGCTGATCGTCGAGGTCGCACGCACGCGCGGCGCCACAGTGAAGGCGATCCTCCTCACGCACACCGACCTCGATCACATCGCGGGACTCCACGAGCTGCGGGAGGCATTCGGCTCCGTGCCGATCGCCGTGCACGACGCCGAGCGGCACGTGGTTGCCGAGGGGAAGCCGCTGCGGCGAGAGTTTGGCCCGATCGCCACGCAGGTCGACAACGTCGTGAGCCTGGAAGAGGGTAAGACCTATCGCGTCGGGTCGCTCGAGTTCGAGATACTGCACACCCCAGGCCACAGCCCCGGCGGCGTGACCCTGAAGATCGACGGTTACCTGTTCACCGGCGACGCGCTCTTCGCGGGCTCGATCGGACGCTCGGACTTCGCCAACTCCGACAGCAGACAGCTGATCGACGGCATCCGTTCGGAGCTGCTGTCGCAGCCCGACGAGATGATCGTCTACAGCGGGCACGGTCCCGCGACCACGATCGGCCGCGAGCGCCGAATAAATCCTTTCCTGGCCGAGCCTACTTAGAAGAGATCGTCAGGACCACGATCAACGCGGGTCCCAGCAAGACGAGCCACAGGGTCGGAAACACGCATCCCACCGTGGGGAGCAGGATCTTCAGCGACGCACGCGCCGCCTCGGTGCGGATCTTCAGCCGGCGCTTCACGCGCATCTGCGCCGCGTGGGCGGCGATCGTACGCGAGATCGGCACACCGGTTCGCTCGGCGTAGAGGATGCCGCGCACGAGCGACGAGAAGTCCTCGATTCCCGTCGCCTCGGCCATCTCCCCGAGCGCCTTGTGGCGCGGCCGGCCGAGCTGGATCTCGCGAAGAGCTCGAGCTACGAGCAGGGTCAACGAATCGTCCTGGTGCCGGACCAGCTGCTCGAGAGCCCGATCGAGGCCGAGCCCGGCCTCCATGCTGATCGCGACGACGTCGAGCGCGTTCGGCAGTGAAGCCTCGAGCTCGGCCCGCCTGTCGCGCACGAGCTGATCGAGCCAGAACACCGGCAGGTAGAACCCGAGGGCGACGCCGACCACCAGGGACAGCCCGATGACCAAGGGCGTGCCGATGAAAAGGCCGACCGCGGTGCCGATCGCACCCAGGCCGGCCGCCGCCGCGATGCGAAGCGTCTGCAGACCGGCCGGGTCGAGGCCGAGAGGGTTGCCGACGAAGTCGAGCTGGCGGCGAAAGTTGGCTGCCTGCGCCTCCGGGGTCATGCGCATCGTCTGGCGCTCGAGCCAGCGGCGGGCGGGGCCGAACAGCCGCTGCAGGAAGGGCCTTTCGAGCTGCAGGGCGACCGCGCTCTGTCCGAGCCCGATCTCCTGGCGCGAGAGCCGCTCGCGAGCCAGCGTGGTGGCGTCGGCCGCCCGCGCGGCGATGATGCCGATCGTCAGCAGGTACGCGCCGGCTGCGGCCGCGATCCCGATGATCAGGGGCAGCCCGTTCATGAGATTGCCGTCAGTCGCCTGATGATCACGTTGCCGATGAACAGCAGGAAGCCCGCGAAGGCCAGCATCACCCATCCGATGGGGTTCGCCAGCATCGGCCGGAAGTAGTCCTGGACAAAGAAGTAAAGAAGCAGCGCGGCGGCGATAGGCAGCAGCGTGATGATCAGGGCGCTGGCGCGCGATTGAGCGGTCGCGGCAAGGATCTCGGCCCGCATCTCCTCGCGCTGCCGCATCGTGTCCGCAAGCGTCGTGAGAATGGCGGGGAGGTCGCCTCCGACGGAGCGCTGGATCGTGATCACCATCACCATCAGGCGCAGGTCGTTGCTGCCGATGCGCTTGACCATGTTGTTGAGCGCGCTGTCGACGGACGCACCCAGCTCGATCTCCCGTCGCGCGAGCGCGAACTCATCCGAGACCGGCGGGTCGGCGTTGTCGGTCACTGCGCTGAGCGACTGGGCGACCGACTGGCCGGCCTTCATCGAGTTGGCGATCAGCTCCATCGTGCGCGGCAGTGCGGCGTCGAACTCGCGAAGCCTGTGGCCTCGACGGTTGCGTAGGTAAAGCGACGGGAGCACATAGCCGATGACCGCGAGGACGAGAAACTCAGCGCCGATCCCGAAGCGGAGCAGCCCGACCACCGCGAGCACGAAAGCCACAGCTGCCTGGATGAGTCGGAACTCGTACGGGCGCAGCTCGAGGTCCGCGCTGACAAGGTCGCGCTGCAGCTTGCTGGTCCTGTCGTCTGACGCGATCCACGTGGGAGTACCTGTGGGATCGAACCGGCGACGCAGCTGCTCGCGGACGTCGGCCAGCGTCCGGTAGGAGGCGCGGACAGACTCCTGGGGACTCGCCGCCTGCTGGGAGCGGACGGTGCCGAAGACGACGAGGCCAACTCCGATGGCCGCGGCGACCGCGACCAGGATGATCGCGGTGCCCATCAGTTAATGCGTCGTGAAATGCCAGCGCGCCTCGACATCTTTCGGACCGACGCCGGAAGCCGACGACACGCTGGGGCATTTGCTGTCGGGTTGGGTCGGGAGGCCCTGGTAGTCCGTGTACGACTCGAGCTCGTACTTCATGGCCGCGTTGTTGAGCAACCAGACGAGGTATTCCGCGTCGCACCCGTTCACCAGCACCGTGAGGCTGCTCGTCACGGCTCCGCTCGCGGTGCCGCCGCTGGCGGTCCCGTTGGGTCCCACGCGCAAGACGTCGATGTCACGGAAGACAGTCAGCACGACCGCGCGACCCGGGCTCTGCCCGAAGGCCTGCGTGTTGATGGTCGCGAGCATCGTGATCCGGTCGCCGACCTGGACATAGCCGCCGACGCCGACCTGCTCGCTTGTGGGAACGGTCACCGCGACCCAACCCTTGGGAATGGGTAGGTAGGCGACGTCACTGCTGCTGACCAGGTCGCCGGACGGCGCGACGAGGTTGGCGCTGATCGGCATGCCCGCCGGGATGTCCACGCGCGCTCCCTTGCCGGCGACCTTGCTGACCGCGGTAAAGGACTGCGGAGGGGTGGGGTTGATGCTGGCGAGCGAGAGGTCTGAAGCCTGGATGACGGTCCTGGCCTGGATATCGTGGCTGGCGACCACGACCTTGACGCCGGTTGTCGTTCCCTGGATCAGGGGCAGGCTGGCGATGCCGGCCGCGGTGGCGAAGGCGAGGACCGCGAGCACCGCCCCGATGACGATGTACAGGCGGCCGCGGCGAGGTCTGGCTAGGGCGGAGGAGGCAATTGACATTTAGTTGCGCGCAAGCTTCACAAAATGGCCGCCCTAAAGCAACTCATTCAACAAGAACGGCCTGGATCAGGGCGGTGCTGATCCCGTAGTCGCTGCCCACGGCGATCCCCGCTCCGGCGGCCGCCGACACGGAAAGCGTGCCGCAGGACAGCGTCCCGTCGAGCGTGCTGGTGCCGTTGACTGTGTCGGTGCACGTTCCCGGCCAGTACAGAGACCCGAGGAGCCAGTGCCGCGCCGTGGTGCCCTTGATCGCGATCTGGCCCGTATTGCTGGCAGGAGCCCAGAGCAAGAGGTTCCAGCACGCCCTGTCGCCGCTGGGGCACCAGGTCGAGCCCGGGCAGCTGGCGTCGCCGGCGGGCGCCTGCGAGCAAGGTGCGGCAAACCACGTATAGCCGCCACCGGCGGAGTCCGCGGCCGCGTTCGGAGGGCACGCCGAGATCGAGCAGGGCGTCGAGCCGTACTGGCAGGTCGCGGCTGAGCAGTTCGCTCCGCCGCCGGCCGCGCACGTGCCTGCGGAGAGCCCGGCCTGGTTGACGAACTCGAGCGTCACGTCCCTGGCCAGCAGCTCGCCGCCGTTGAGGCAGATCCCGCCCCCGCCGGCGAAGCCAGACCCGTTGAAGTAGTAGAAGCCGGGGTCGAGCACCGCGCCGGTGCCGGCGCCGGCAGGCTTGAATCCGGCGATCGCGTTCGCCCAGAGGGAGGGAACCCCCGACGTCAAGGTCTCGGAAGCGATCCCGGTGGGCAGGTTGAGGCTGTACTCGGAGCCGTAGCCGTTCGCGACGTCGGTGACCACGCCCGTCCATCCCGCAGCACGAGTGAAGGTCTGGCCTGGCAGGTTCTGAAAGCCGTCAACGGTGATCACCAGCTCGCCGGTCTGGGTCAGGGCGCCGGCGGTCGCGATCACGGTCGTGGTCGTGGGTACAGCCACGGTCGAGGCTCCCGACTGGTCCAGCGGGGAGGCGGCGGCGACGCCGAGCCACTCGCTCAGCTGGGCGTTTCCGTTGATGGTCGCCGGGTTCATCGTGAAAGTGATGCTGCTGATCCCGCCCGGGTTGTTCGGGTAGTACCAGATCTCGCTGCGGCCCTCGCCCGGCTGGTTGGCCTCCGCGGCCGAGACCCAGCCCGCCGTGGCGGCAAATTTGTTGGGGGTCGTCTCCGCCGACACGGTAGCCACGAGCAGTGTGCCCGCCTGGCTCGCGCCCGCCATCGTGGCGGTTACGAAGTGGCGTTGCCGGGCGCTCTCCGCGCCGATCTGCCGGGCCGAGATGCCACCCGCAAACGAGCCCAGGTTGAGGTAGCCGTAGCAGCTCGGCTTGAAGTGATAGAACCCACTCGCGTCCGCGCTCGCGGGCGACGGGCCAAGCCCAGTCCCGACCACCACTCCGCCCGCCGTGATGTTTGGATACACCGCCGCGGGATTGCACGCCGATCCGACGGCTCCCCCTGCGCTGTTGCGAAGCGTCGCGATCCCCGCAGGGTCGGTGTTCGGCTCCGGCGGAAGCGATGTAGAAACCGGTGGTACCGGCAGAGGACCTGTGCCCGCGGCGCACGGATTGGCATTGATCGCGGTCACACCCGCGGTCAGGAACGCGCTCGTGCCCGACGTGCCGCAGGTCGTGGCGTTGTGGCCGGAAAGCTCGTAGCCGTCCGCACAGACGGCGTTGCTCGACCCGGAGTTGGTGCCCGCCGCACAGGAGCCGCCCCCGCCGACCCAGGTCTGCCCATTGGCGAAGACCGCGACGTTGCCGAGGTCGGAGTACGTGCTGGAGGCCGCCTCGAAACGGTCATGGGCGTAGACCGCGCAGCCGCCGCTGAGCGTGATGGCGTTGGAGGCCGCGATGCTGCCCCCGACATTGAACTGCCCGCCGGTGCACGACAGGCTTGTCGCCCTGATCGCCGCCGCCGATCCGCTGAGCTGCTGACCGACCGCGCGGCGCGTGACGTTGGTGTTGCTCGCGCCCATGTAGTTGCCGAAGGAGATCGGCAGGGCGACCGTGAGGATCACCTCGACCTGCTGCTGGTGCCCGCGGTATGGGTAGTGGATCGTTTCGCTGAGGGCACCGGCAAAGGCGTCGGTACCGGTGTAGCCGGCCGCGCAGCTCCCGCCGATGCTCAGGCTGCCGGTTCGCGTCCGCTGGGTGGCCAGGAAGTTGTCCGCCTGGGTGATGACCGTGCTGGCCGACCCCGCGCTGCAGCCGACGCCGATCGTGAGCGCGGAATCCGTCGCCGCCCCATCGGCAAGCTGCTGCAGCTGGTTGCGCTGCCATTCGACCGAGCCTGTCAAAAGGATCAGCGCCGCCGAGCCGATCAACGCAAGCATCCATACCGCGACGATCACGAGCACCTGCCCCCGCTCGCGCTTGCGCATCAGTATTCGAGCGTCTCGACCGACTGGGAGTCGAACGTGATCGTGCTGGGAATCCCGAGCAGCGAGTTGAGGACGGGCTTCCACTGGAGCTTGAGATCGACCACTACGAGCTGATGGCCGGACGTGCGCACAGCAGCACCACTGGCCGCCGCGCATGAGGGACAGCTCCAGCGTGGATTGGGATTGCCGCCTGTGGAATCGAGCTCATAGATAAAGACGTAGACGGTGCTCGCATTGATCGCGCCGGTCAGGGTGATGGTCCCGGGCTGCAGTGGGTTCGCGTTGGCGGCGTAGGTCCCGTATGTCGGAGGGCTGGAGATCGCCGTCGAGTCCTGGTACACGACGGACATTCCGAGAGGGTCGAGCTGGTGGGCGCCGTTTGTCAGCGGGCCCAGCGTGCACGGGGTGGTAAGCGCGGTGCATGTGGGCGAGAGGGTGTTCGAGCCGCTGTAATAACCGAGGACGGCCTGGCGCGCCATATCGCGGGATGCGCCCTGGAGCATGGTGTAGATCAACAACCCGCGGCCGAGATCGACTGTGGCGCCGATCAAGAGGAAGATCGCCGGTGCGATGAGCGCGAACTCGACGAGGGCCTGGCCGAGCTTGCGGTGGTTCACCACGACGTCGTCGCCCGGCTTGAACCTGTGATGGTGATCCCGCCGCCCAGGATGTTGAGGTCGCTGAATCCGTAGTAGACAAAGACGTCAATCTCTGACTGGTAGAGCGTGGGTATCGACCCGGTGCAGTTGGCGCTGGTCCCGCAGTACACGGCGACTACAGCCTGCCCGGCGACCGGCTTCGTGTAGTCCGTCCCCGCCACAAACGGTGGTGCGTGGTTGACCTGGGTCGGGCATGTGATGTTGGTAGTGACCGCCGCAAGGTCGGCGGTGACGAGGTTGCACATCGCAGCCAGGCCAGGCCCGTTGGTCGAGGTTGTCTTGCCGGCTACAAACCTCGCCGCGTCGCGAGCCGCATCAGATGTCTCGACCGCGAATGCGTACCCGCGTCCAAGCTCGAGCATCCCGGCGACGAGGATGACCAGCACCGGCAGGGCAATGGCAAACTCGACCAGCGCCTGACCCCGAACTCTTCCCCGTTTACCGGGAAATGCACCGAAGGCAGGGCTTCCTTTCACGCATCGAGCCTGAGGCTGGCAAGGACCACCCGCGCGATATCCGTCGCTCCGCGAGACACCATCGAAGACGGGTCGTGTTGCAGGACGAGTCCACCGGCGAGCGTCGAGTCCTCAGGGCGTGAGTCGTCGAAGCCGACGACCACAGACATCTTGCGGCCGAGGATCGACTCCACCGCCGCGCGGTCGAGCGGGGGATGGGGGGAGCGCTGGTTGAGCACCAGCTCCATCCGGTTGTCCGGCACGTTCATGATGTCGCGAAAGATCGCCAGCGACCGCCGGGCATCGGTCATCGCCGCGATCTCGGGTGGCACCACCATGACCAGGCACTCGGCCCGCTCGATCACCGCAAGCGCGGCTTCGGCCAGCGAGGTCCCCAGGTCGACGACGATCACTTTCTGCCAGGCCACGACAACGTCAAGAACGCGCCCGACGCGCTCCCCGGTCAGCGTGTCGACCTCTTCCGGACGCAGGGTCCCGGGAAGGACGCCCATACCCGTGCGGTGGTTGACGATGTTGCCGCGCAGGACAGATTCGAAATCCACCTGGGCCGCCTTGGTGGCGCTCGCGATCGATCCCGTGGCGATCAGGTCGGCGAAGAGCGCGGCGTGCCCGAATGGTGCGCCAAGGTCGATCAGGAGAACCTGCCGAGGGAACTTGCGAGCCAGCGCCGCAGCGGTGTTGATCGCCAGTGTCGTGGTGCCGGCCCCCCCTTTGGCGGAGAAGAACGCGACCAGGGGCGCGGCCGTGCGGGAGGCGCTTTGAGCCTCGCTCGCCGCCGCGGCGGATAGCTCCTGCTCCCAGAGCTTGTCCAGGACGAGGGCGACCTTTTCGACCTCTGCGCCCAGTCCCTCCACCAGGCCGTCCCGGTCGAGCGTCAGAAGGACGGCGTTGGTCAGCCCGTAGATGCTCGTCGTATAGCGGTCGCCAGTTCGCGGTGCGGGAAGGATGACGAGGTCGCCGGGAGCCGGTCTCCTGGTGAGGAGGACCTTGCCCGAGGAGTCGGTGATCGACTCCTCCACCTGGCCGGAAGCCAGAAAGATCACAACGTCGCCGCCCTGTCCGCCCAGGCGGAGCGTGTCCCGAGCCGCCAGCCCGACCGTGCGCATGCGGCGGGCAACCGCTCGCAAAGCGCCATCGTCCAGCTCCGAGAAAACGGAGGACATCTCCAGAATGCGCATCCGCATCTGAACTGCGGACGGCGTCTGGTCTCCGGCGGGTACGCTGCCGCTAGCGCCCACCTGACTCGGCTCTTCCTCCCGCGCCCGCTGTAAGGTTTCCGGGACCTCACGGGCGTTCAAAACGCGGATACTGTAGCGCGCTCCCCCCAGATGGACCCTCCGCTTCGCAGCAATGGCTCAAACACCAGGCCCTCTATCCAGGCCCCTACCCGCACGATTGGGCGGTCGCGGGTGGCTGGGCGCGTTGATCGGGTGCTTAATACCGCACTGGCGGGAGAGCGAGCCGCGGTCCTTAATGCCACCGCGGCGGAGCTGCTGGCCGACTCCCAGCCAGTCGCCCGTCTGATCGAGACCGCCCTCGGCCGCCCCGGGGTAGGTGTGATTGGCCACTGGATGATCCAGGAGCTGTTCCGCCGCTCGAGCCTGTACGACGACCTGATGAACGCCCTGGTCAGCCCCGACCCGGCGACCCGAGCCGCCGCGGCGCGGCTGTGCGCCGCCGCTCGGATGACCGACTCGGTGCTGTGGATCGGAGACCTGCTGGATGACCCCAAGCCGCTCGTGCGCGAGGCTGCGGTCCGATCGCTGGGCCAGCTCGGGGGCCGCCGCGCGGTCGAGCTCCTGATGGCGTCGTCAGAGCGGATTCCGGTCTACCGGCTGGCCATTGCCCTCGCCCGCGCCGCCTCCGACGTCGATATCGAGGCCCTCATGCGACAGCCGGCGAGCGAACGCGCGGCTGTCGTGACCGTCCTCGCTTGCGGCCTGCGCCGCGACGTGCTGAGGGTTTCGCCGCTGCTCGGCATCGCGCACGACCGCAGGTGGCCAAAGCGGGTGCGCGTCGCGGCCTGCAAGGCTCTGGCCGCGATCGGCGATCGCGCCGGCGTCGGCGGGTTGAGCCGGCTTGCCGAGAGCGACCCGGAGCCGGTCGTCAAGACAGCGGCGGACCGCGCCCACCGCCGGCTGGTCAGGCGGGCGGTCGCGAAATGAAGCTCTCCGAGCGGTTCGATCGCCGCTACCAGCAGACCCCCGCCCCAGTCGCCACGCCGGCCGCGCCGGCCCCCGAGCCGACGACGCCGCCAGACGGCTCGCCGACCATCGCCCCGGTCGAACGCCGTGCCGTGCCGCGCGAGAGCGCGCCCAACCAGGTCGTCACGGCGGACCCCCGGACCGCGGAGCTACCGACGGTCCTGAGTCCGGCCCTTGCGGCGGCGAAGGCCGAGATCCACGCGGACATGCTGCGACGTCACGCCGCGGCGATCGACATCAGCAACCGCGCCGGGATCCGGCGGCTCTTGATGCAGCTCACCGAAGAGCACTTTCGCGCCAAGCCGCCCGCCGCGCTCGTCACGGCCGCGGATCGCGAGCGCCTGGTGGAGATCCTGTTCGATGAGGTCATCGGCCTCGGGCCGCTCGAGGCGCCGCTGCGTGACCCCGATATCACCGAGATCATGGTCAACCGGCCCGAGCAGATCTTCGTCGAGCGGCGAGGCCGGATCGAGCTGACCAACCTTGCATTCGAGGACGAGGCGAGTCTGCGCCGTGTCATCGACCGCATCGTGTCGACGATCGGTCGCCGCGTCGACGAGTCGGAGCCGATGTGCGATGCGCGGCTGAAGGACGGGTCGCGCGTGAACGTCGTGATTCCGCCCGTCGCGATTTACGGGCCATGCCTGACGATCCGCAAATTCGGACGCGAAGTTCTGACGCCGGAGCGTATCGTCGCCGCCGGCGGCTCGAGCGAGGCCATCCTCGAGTACCTCGACGCGGCGGTGAAGACGCGTCTCAACGTCATCGTCTCGGGTGGGACCGGTTCCGGCAAGACGACGTTGCTCAACGTCCTCTCGGGTTTCATTCCGGGGGATGAGCGCATCGTGACATGCGAGGATGCGGCCGAGCTTCGCCTGCGGCAGGTGCATGTGATCAGCCTCGAGTCGAAACCCGCAAATGTCGAGGGGCGTGGCCAGATCGCCATCCGCGACCTCGTGCGCAACTCGCTGCGCATGCGGCCGGACCGCATCATCGTCGGCGAGGTCCGCGGCGGGGAGGCACTCGACATGCTGCAGGCGATGAACACCGGTCACGACGGTTCGATGAGCACGCTTCATGCGAACAGCGCGCGCGACGCGATCACGCGGCTGGAGACGCTCGTCCTGCTGGCCGGCTCCGAGCTTCCGTCGCGCGCGATACGCGGGCAGATCTCATCGGCGATCAACATCGTGGTCCAGACGGAGCGGCTGCGCGGAGGCGGGCGCAAGATCGTCAGCGTCACCGAGGTGCTCGGCATCGTCGACGGGGAGATCGCGCTGCAAGAGCTGTTCACCTTCCGGCAGATCGCCGTCACGCCCGAGGGCCGCGCGGTCGGATTCCACACGGCGACGGGTGCGCGCTCCACCTACCAGGCGCACTTCCAGAGCAACGGCGTCGAGTTCCCCGCCGCGATGTTCATGCCGACCAACCAGCCTTCCCCGGAGCAGCTGTACTGATGGGTGAATTTCGCGAGCTCGGCGCTCCACCGAACGGCGATGCCGGTGATGGTCACCGCAACCTCGTGCACGTCGACGCGGATGTCCTCGCGGACCTCGGCCATCAGCTGCGGAACCAGCTGAACGCGGTGGTCGGCGCGGCCGGCCTGCTCTCGACTGGAGCCGAGACAAGTGAGGAGCGCGAGCTGGCCGCGATCGTCGAGGCTGGAGCCGAGCAGGTCGCTCGCATCATCGACGAGTGGCTGGACTCCGCCACGATCGAGAGCGGCGAGTTCGAGCTGGCGCTGCATCCATTCGATGTCCGGTCGATGGTCGAGAGCTGCCTCGGACTCGTCTCGGAGGCGGCAGGCGCCAAGAGCCTGGACATCTCGTTCAACGCCGGGCCGGGAGTCCCCAACGTCGTGATCGGCGACTCGCGCCGCCTCGAGCAGATCCTGCTGACACTGCTTCACAGCGCCGTCGACCGCACGAATCGGGGCGGCATCGGCGTCGAGCTCTCGTCCGAAGACCGGGGCGGCCTCGTTGCTCTCCAGTTCAAGATTCGCGACACCGGCCGCGGGGTGCCGGCCAGGATCCTGCGTGGAGCACTGGACGGGGTGACCGGTCCCTACGACAAGCTCGAGCCCGGAGATCGCCTGGCCGTCCTCAGCCTGCGCACCACCAAGCAGCTGATCGAGCTGATGGACGGCGAGCTTCGCGTCGACCAGGGCGGGGTCGAGGCCGGGCCCGACGCAGGCACGACTTTTGGCTTCACCGTTCTGGCGGAGGCGTTGCCCGGCGCCGTGGCGACCACGCTCCTCACGCTGGAGGGGATGAGGGTGCTCGTGATCGCCGCCGATCCGACTGAGAAGCGGGTGCTTGCGCTGCAGGTCGAGCAGTGGGGGGCCAGCGCAACCTCGGCGACGCCGGAAGACGCCCTCGGTGCGATCCAGATGGGCAGGCCGTTCGACATCGCCCTGATCGAGCACCGCGCACCGGCCATCGACGGCCTCGGGATCTCGGCATCGCTCCGAGCCTTGCGACGGGCGGAGCAGATGCCGATCGTGCTGATCAGCTCGATGACACCCGGGCCGGCCGAGGCGGAGGCCGCCGACAGCGGCGTCATCCAGGCGACGCTGACCAAGCCGGTCCCGCCGCGGACCCTCCACGATGTGATGATCCAGGTCGGTGGGCGCGGCGCTCAGCCTCAGTCCACACACGAAGTTGTGCCCGGTGCGCTCCGGGTGCTCATCGCGGACGACAACGCCTTGAACCAGAACCTGCTCAGGAGGCTGGTCAGCAAGCTCGGCCATTCGGTCGACGTCGTCGCGAACGGCCGCGAGGCGGTCGCCGCGGTCGCCCAGCAGCCATACGACGCGCTGCTGATGGACGTGCTCATGCCCGAGATGGACGGTCTCGTCGCCGCCGAGGCGATCTGCCGCCGCTGGCCAAGGGGCAACCGGCCGCGCCTGATCGCGCTGACCGCGATGGCAGGTCCGGGCGACCAGGAGCGATGCCTGCGCGCGGGATTCGACGACTACATGAGCAAGCCGGTGCGCAGGGAGGACCTGACCGAGGCGTTGCAGGCCGCGGTCGGCTACCGCACGAACAGAGAAACGGCGGGCCTGTAAGCGATCGAGTCGGCAACGTCCCTCTCCCCCTCGGGAAGGGGGATGAAGCTTGAGGGGCGGAAGCCGCCCTAGCCTCTCAGACGGTTGTCGAGCCGGTCCTCGCGGGTCGAGCGCCGTGAGGCGCGCGCCTCGAGGTAGACGACCACGATGACGATCATTCCGCCCAGCACCATCAGGCCGCCGAGTGCCTCAGCCTCCAGACCGCTCGGCTGAGTGATGATCTGCACCATCGCCGAGCCGAACACCAGGATGTAGCTCAACCCGAGGAGGCGCACCCGCGGCGCGACCTCCGCCGGCTCGCCGCCGCGCCATGGCCTCTTGCCGATGATCAAGAGGTAGGCGCCCATCACGAGCGCGAGGCTCGCCAGGCCGAGAGAGATCAGCTGGATGTAGGCGGTCACCGGCGCGGCATTCTAACGCCGAACAAGGCCGCTTCTACAATCGAACACTCCGATGCCCCGCTCCGAGCCGATCCGAGCCGTCCGCGGCGTCCGCGACATCCTTCCCGCCGAAATGCCGGTGTGGCGCGCGGCCCAAGCCGGCGCCGCCGCCGTGGCGAGGCGATTCGGCTACGAAGAGATCATCACGCCGATCATCGAGCACGCGGAGCTGATCGAGCGGGTCGGGGAAGACACCGATGCCGTGGCGAAGGAGCTGTATCGGTTCGACGACCGGGGTGGCCGGAACCTCGCGCTGCGGCCCGAGGCGACCGCCGGCGTCGTGCGCGCGTACTTCGAAGGCGGCCTCAACCAGGGCGCGCAACCCTCGCGTCTTTACCTGTTCGGTCCGATGTTTCGCTATGACCGCCCGCAGAAGGGACGGTACCGGCAGTTCTATCAGTTCAACGTGGAAGCGATCGGCGGCGCGGCTCCGGGCCTGGACGCCGAGGTTGTCGAGCTGGCCGGCGACTGGCTCCACGAGGTCGGCCTGCAGGATCTGCGCCTGGAGCTCAACACCATCGGCGACGGTAGATGCCGCCCGGCATACCTCCAGCGCTTGAAGGAGTACTACCGGCCGCTCAAGTCTCAGTTGGGCGGCGACTCGCAGCTGCGCCTGGAGCGCAATCCGCTGCGGCTGCTGGACTCCAAGGTGCCGCAGGAGCGGCCCTTCAAGGACGGTGCGCCGAAGATCATCGACCACCTGTGCGGCGAATGCGCGGAGCACTGGTCCTCGGTGCGCCGGCTCCTCGATGCCGCATCCATCGAGTACCAGCTGAACCCTTACCTGGTCCGTGGGCTCGATTACTACACGCGCACCGTGTTCGAGTTCTATCCGGGCGGCGCGACCGGGCAGCAGGATGCGCTGGCTTCGGGCGGGCGGTACGACGGGCTCGCGGAAGCCGAGGGCTGGGCGGCCACGCCTGGGGTGGGATTTGCGGGAGGCCTGGACCGCGTCACGGAGCTGATGGCGGCAGCGGGGAGAGAGGTCGCGACGGCGCCGCCCGCCGACGTGCTGGTGCTGCCCGACGGAGACCTCGCGGTCGAGGCCGCGGAGGTGGCGCGCATCTTGCGGGCTGTCCGCTCGGTCGCGGTCGACTACGAGCCTAAGAGCCTTCGCGCGAAGATGAAGTCCGCGAACAGGGTCGGCGCGAAGTGGGTCGTGCTGCTGACACCCGACGACGCGGATCGTCGCGTGGCGCAGATCCGCGACATGACGAGCGGCGTGCAGGAGGAGCTGGCATGGACAGAGTTGCCGACCCGACTCGCATGAGCGGCTTCAACGCTCCGCACTGCGGATCGCTTCGCGCGAGCGACGACGGCGGCGAAGTCGAGCTTTACGGCTGGGTCGCACGCCGCCGCGACCACGGCGGGTTGATCTTCATCGACCTGCGCGACCGCTGGGGCGCGGTGCAGATTGTGTTCAACCCCGCCAACGCCTCGCAAGCGCATGAACGAGCTTCCGACCTCCGCGCCGAATACGTCGTCCGGGTCGCGGGCAAGGTGGAGCGGCGCCGCCCCGGTGCGGAGAACCCCCGCATGCCGACGGGTGAGGTGGAGGTGATCGCATCCGACCTCGAGGTCATCTCAGTGGCCAAGACGCCGCCATTCGCCATCGAAGACGAGGTCGAGGCCGATGAGGCTACGCGTCTCAAGTACCGCTACCTGGACCTCCGGCGGCCGAAGATGACGCAAAACCTGGAGCTGCGGCATCGCGTCGTCCAGGCGATCCATCGCTACATGGACGCGCATGAGTTCATGGAAGTCGAGACGCCGATGCTCCTGAAAGGCACCCCCGAGGGTTCGCGTGACTTCATCGTTCCTTCGCGGCTGCACCCTGGTGAATTTTTCGCGCTGCCGCAGTCGCCGCAGCAGCTGAAGCAACTGCTGATGGTAGCGGGCATCGGCCGCTACTACCAGATCGCGCGCTGCCTTCGCGATGAAGACCTCCGCGCGGACAGGGTGGTGGAGATCACGCAGCTCGACGTCGAGATGTCTTTCTGCACCGAAGAGGATGTGCTTGGGCTCATCGAAGGCTTGTGGGCGCAGGTCTGGATGGACGTGCTCGGGGTCGAGATCCCAACCCCCTTCCGTCGTATCGACATGCAGGAATCGCTCCTCAAGTACGGCACCGATAAGCCCGACCTTCGCTACGAGCTCGAAATCGCCGACGTCAGCGACGCGCTGCGTGAGACCGGCGCGACAGTGCTGCGCGGTGCGCTGGACGCCGGCGGTGTCGTGCGCTGCTTGGCGGTGCCCGGCGGCCAGGACATGAGCCGTCGCGAGCTCGACGAGCTCGCCCTCCTCGCCAAGGGCGCGGGGGCTAAAGGCCTGGCCTGGGTTCCTGGGCCGCTGGACAGGCATCTCAGCGGAGGCGAGATGTCGGCCATCAAATCAGCTGCGCGCGCTGGCGCGGGTGACATCGTTCTCGTCGTCGCCGATCGCCGGCGGAAGGCGGAGACCGTGATGGGGTTGTTGCGTCGCGAGATTGCTCGCCGGCGGAAGTTGGCGCGCCGCGGGGAGTGGAATTTTCTCTGGGTCTACCCGATGTACCTCTTTGAAGAGGATGACGAGGGCAAGCTGACTTACGGCCACCATCCGTTCACGTCGCCGTGGCCCGAGGACATGGCGCTGCTCGAAAGACGTCCTTACGACGTGAGGGCCCGCGCTTACGACTGTGTTCTCAACGGCGTCGAGATCTCGGGCGGCAGCATCCGCATTCACAACCGCGAGTTGCAGGAAAAGGTCTTCGAGATCCTCGGCATGGAACCAGACCGCATCCGGTCCCAGTTTGGACACCTGCTCGACGCGTTCGAGTACGGCGTGCCGCCGCACGGCGGAATCGCCGCCGGGATCGACCGGCTGATGATGGCAATCAAGGGCACCGAGAACATACGCGACGTCGTGGCCTTTCCCAAGACGCAGAGTCACCAGGACCTGATGCTCGGCGCGCCGAGTCCGGTCTCTCCCGAGCAGCTCGAGGAGCTGCACATCCGGGTCGTTCCGCCGAAGAAGCCGTCGTAGGATTGGCCCTGCTCCCGAAGGGCTGCGGATTGTGTGCGGCTTGCCCAACAGACAGCTGATAGGGACCCCGGAGTCCGCAAGGCCGACCAAACGCCCGCTTCGACGGGACTTGGAGAGCCTAGGCAGGGGACCCACCTGAGCATGCTCAGGACAACCCACCCCCGCGGCCCGGAGGGAGC
>DASPYE010000260.1:0-5231 GCA_035636935.1 Candidatus Dormiibacterota bacterium
GTCAGCGGAAAGCAGGTCGACGCCAGGTACCACTTCACAACCCTCGTCACCGGTAAGTAACCTCCGTTGGGCCTTCTCGACAGGGTCAAGCAGAACCAGACGGTTCCGCCGGGCAGCGCGGGCAACGGGCCCGCCACCGCGACCCTGCCGGGGGCGACCCCGTACACGCCGCAGGCTGCGATCCCCGTAGCCCAGCCTGCGGCGCCTGGCCCTCCCACAGCGTCGCTTTCCCAGCGCGCTCAGGCGGGAGCCGGCGAGGTCACGCCGGCTTTCACCGCCGCCAAGGTCCAGATCCACGCGCGTCTGATCGAGAAGTTCGCGGACGAGATCGACTCGAGCAACAAGCCGGGCGTCAGGGAAAAGATCTTCGAGCTCGCCGAGGAGTACTTCCGCTCCACGGCGATGACGATGACCAAGAACGACAAGGAGCGCCTTGTTGAATCGGTCCTCGATGACGTCCTCGGGCTCGGTCCACTCGAGGCGCTGCTCGCAGACCCGAACATCACCGAAATCATGGCCAACCACCCCAAGCAGATCTATGTCGAGAAAAGCGGTGAGCCGATCCTGTCCTCGGTGACGTTCGAGTCCGAAAGACAGATGCGGCAGGTGATCGACCGCATTGTCAGCCTCGTCGGCCGTCGCGTCGACGAGTCGACACCGATCTGTGACGCGCGCCTGAAGGACGGGTCGCGTGTCAACGTCGTGATTCCGCCGATCGCGCTCAAGGGTCCCGCGCTGACGATCCGGAAGTTCGCCAAGGAGAAGTGGGGGCCGGCCGACGTCGTGAACCGATTCCGCTCGTCGAGCCCGGAGATCATGACCTTCCTCCGCTCTGCGGTGCGCGCCCGACTCAACATCCTGGTCTCCGGAGGCACCGGCTCCGGCAAGACCACCCTCCTCAACATCCTGTCGTCGTTCATCCCGGAGAACGAGCGGCTCATCACCTGTGAGGACGCAGCCGAGCTGCAGCTCCAGCAGCCGCACTGGATCCAGCTCGAGTCGCGACCGCCCAACGTCGAGGGCAAAGGTGCGGTGACGATACGCGAGCTCGTCAAGAGCTGTCTGCGTATGCGCCCTGACCGGATCATCGTGGGTGAGTGTCGTGGCGGAGAGGCCCTGGACATGCTCCAGGCCATGAACACCGGCCACGATGGCTCGATGTCAACCATCCACGCCAACAACCCTCGCGAGTGCCTTGTGCGTCTGGAGACGCTTGTCCTCCAGGCAGGTCAGGACCTTCCGTCCCGCGCCATCCGGGAGACGATCGGCTCGGCGATCCACCTGATCGTCCAGCAGTCTCGTCTCCGGGGTGGCGTGCGCCGGATCGTGAGCGTGGCCGAGATCACCGGTATCAAAGACGGTGAGGTCCAGTTCCAGGAGCTCTTCAACTTCAAGCAGATCGGCGTCAACCCTGAGGGCAAGGCGGTCGGTTACCACGCCGCCAACGGCGTACTGCCGATGCGCATGGAGCACCTGCGAGCCGAAGGCGAAGACGTTCCGGAGCAGATTTTCGTGGCTGGAAAACAGCCACCGACGGATAAGCTGTACTGACCCTTGAGGAGAATTTAGATGCCGTCTATCCCTGTGGTGTTCGGATTGATCGCCTTTGCGGGCGTCTTCCTGTTGTTTCTCGGCATCAGCCAGATGCGCCGGAGCGCTGGCGGCGCCGAGGACTTCCAGGCCCGGCTCGCGGCCTATGGAGTGACGACGACCGCCGGTGCGCAGGCGCTGCCTCCGGCGACAGGTTTGCGCGACACGATGAACCGTCTCTTCCAGCCGGCGGCCGATCGCATGGGCCGTGGAGATGTGAAGAAAGGGAAGCCGTCTGTCGCCGAGCAGCTGCAGCGGGCTGACCTGAAGCTCCGTCCGTCCGAGTACTTCATGATCCAGCTTGGCATCGGCGCCCTCGTGGGTCTGATCGGCTTCTGGCGTTGGGGGCCGCTGTTCGCGCTGCTCTTCTTCGCCGGATACCTGATCCCGGGTTTCTACGTCAAATACCGGATCGGCCAGCGCCTGAAGAAGTTCAACAACCAGCTAGGCGACACGCTCACATTGCTGTCAAACGCGCTGAAAGCCGGCTACTCGTTCGCGCAGGCCATTGACACCGTGGCCAAGAACGCGGTGCCTCCGATCGGCGATGAGTTCGGCCGCGCCGTACGCGAGATGAACCTCGGCGGCTCGCCCGACGAGGCGCTGTCGAACATCACCAAGCGCATCGTGAGCCAGGACTTCGACCTGGTGGCGACCGCGTACTCGATCCATCGCACGGTTGGTGGCAACCTCGCCGAGATCCTGGACAACATCGCGTACACAATCCGGGAGCGGGTGCGCATCAAGGGTGAGATTCAAACCCTGACCGCGCAGGCCAAAGCATCGGGCACCATCATCACGGCGCTACCGATCCTGCTCGCGGCGTTCATGTTCTTCGTGACGCCGACCTATTTCCAACCGATGTTCGGAAGCATCATCGGTTGGATCCTCCTTGCCATCGGCGCGTTCATGATCTTCATCGGCAACCTGATCATCCGCCGCATCGTGGCGATCGAGGTCTAGTTCCATGAACACAACAACACTGCTCCTGGCCGGCGTCGTCGCACTCGGAGTGTTGATGATCTTCATCGGCCTCTCGCGGACGCCTTCCACCAACACCGCGCAGATGGTGCAGCAACGCCTGTCTGTCTACGGCGGTGAGAAACAGCTCTCGGTCGAGGAGATCGAGCTGCAGCGGCCGTTCAGCGAGCGCGTGCTGCGGCCGTCGATCGAACGGCTGGGCTCGTTGCTCTCCCGTTCGACGCCTCAGAAGGCGAGACAGGACTTGCTGAACCGGCTCGAGCTCGCCGGACGCCCAGGCAACCTCACGCCCGAAGACTTCGCCGCCGTGCGGCTCGTCGCAGCGGCGGTCCTTGCGGCAGTGGGTTTGCTGATTGGCCTTCTACTCGGAAACCCGGTCTATCTCGTCATCTCGCTGGTCGCCGGCACGATTCTCGGCTATTACCTGCCGGTGCTCTGGCTGAAGCAAAAGGTCGACGGCCGTCGCACCGAGGTCCAGAAGGGCCTGCCGGACGCACTCGACCTGCTGGTGATCTGCGTTGATGCCGGCCTTGGCTTCGACGCCGCACTGGCCCGCGTCACCGACAAGTACAAGAACGCGCTGTCCGAGCTGCTGTCGAAAGCCCTCCGCGAGGTGAGCCTCGGCCGCCCACGCCTGGAGGCGCTGGACGAGATGGGCCGCAACAGCGGCGTGGAGGACCTGCACAACTTCATCCAGGCGGTCATCCAGTCGGAGCAGTTCGGCACCGGCATCGGCAAGATCCTGCGCATCCAGGCTGACGAGATGCGGCGCAAGCGCCGCCAGCGCGCGCAGGAAAAGGGCGCCCAGGCGACGCTGAAGATGATGCTCCCGATGGTCGGCTGCATCTTCCCGACGCTGTGGATCGTCCTGCTCGGTCCCGCCGTGCTGATCCTCATGCAGCCGAGGTAACCGGCCGGGCCTCTACTCCTGGGTCAGGAAGTCGAGCGCGGCTTGCTTGAATTCGCGCGCGGGCACCGCGCTCATGTGGTCGCGGCCCGCAATGGTGACGAGGCGCGCCGTCGGTATCAGCTCGACGAGCTCCGGCGCGCCGCCCGCAATGTCGTCGTTCTCGCCGATCACGATCAGGAGCGGGGTCTTGATGGCGGCGAGCCGCTTGGGGTTGGCGTCGGGCCGAAGGCCGGTGATGCAGGCGGCCAGTGCCTGGAGGTCGTTGATGGGCCGGCTGGCGGCGAATCGGTAGAAGGTCTGAGCGACCGGATCGTCTGTGGTTTCGCCTGCGCGCAGCGCGTGCGCGATGGCTCCGGCACGGTCGATCGCACCCGCGGCGCCGATGCCGCCGAGCACGGCGCGCGTGATGCGCTCGGGGAAATCGAGGACGACTTCGAGCCCGATCCGCGCGCCCATCGAGTAGCCGAGGTAGGCGGCCGCCTGGATGTCGAGCTCGTCGAGCAGGCTGACGATGTCGCGCGCCATGACGTCGACCGCGTAGGCGGCCTCATCGTGAGGCTTGTCGCTGTGGCCGTGGCCGCGGCAGTCGAGGCCGACGACCCGAAAGCCCGCATTCGTCAACGACTCCTGCCAACGCGAGCCGACCCAGTTGAGGCGGTAGTCGGAGGCGAAGCCATGGACCGCCACGAGCGGGAATCCGTTCTCTGGTCCGTTGACCTCGTAATGCAGGCGAACTCCGTCGCTGTCGAAATCCATGGGTCGGGCACTTAACCTATCGGATCGCTGTGAAAGGACGGAGCGCGGTGCACGAGCGGAGCGGCAAGGTGCTTGCGGACGAGCTCGAGATGCCTCGCACCATATTCGGTCGAGGTCTTGGACTGATGTTTCGCAAGAGCCTCGATCCAGGACGAGGCATGTGGATCGTCCCGTGCAACGGGATCCACATGATGTTCATGAACTTTCCAATCGACGCCGTGTTTCTCGACACCCGGGAACGCGTGAAAAAGGTGTATCGCAGGCTGCCCGCCTGGTGGGGCATCGTGCCGCTCGAATGGGGCGCACACAGCGTGCTCGAGCTGCCGCCGAACTCCACGGCCGCCATCGACCTGCAGCGCGGCGACCAGATCCTCATCCAATAGCCGGTTGAAAAACTCTTCCCCATTCACGGGGAAGGACCCGGCGCAGCCGGGGGATGGGGCGGCTGTTAAGAACCCGTTGACCCGGTTCATATGCTGGTCATGTGCGCGTCCTCGATCTCTTGCTGCCCCCTCGATGCGGTGGCTGTCGCAGCGTCGGCGCGTGGCTGTGCGATCGATGCTTCGCGAAGGTCCGCAGGCTCGAGGAGCCGCTCTGCCGGCGATGCGGGGTCGAGCTTCCGTCTGCCCGCAGGGACTGCGGCTGTCGCAGTCGCCTGCGATCTTTGGCGCGCCTTCGCTCGGCTGTCGCCTACGAAGGGCCGATCGAGCACGCCGTCCACCGTTTCAAGTACGAGGGATGGCGCCGGCTGGCCGGCCCGCTCGCCCAGCTCGTAGGCGAGCGCCTGGTCGTCGAAGGGCTCGCGGCGCGTTGCGTGGTCGCCGTGCCGTTGCATCCCGACCGGCTCCACCAGCGAGGATTCAACCAGGCTGAGCTGCTCGCCGGCGAGCTGCGGCGGCGCCTTGCCATCTTCGAGCCGGTTGGAAAACTGGTACGTACGCGTCCTACTCCGCCGCAGGTCGGCCACGACCGCCTGCGCCGCTTCGACAACGTG
>DASPYE010000261.1:0-8371 GCA_035636935.1 Candidatus Dormiibacterota bacterium
CAGCTCCTTGAATGCTTCGACCGCCCACTCGTCGATCAAGGCGTAGGACTTGCGAAAGCTGATCCCCGCGACCAATGACTCGGGTAGGTAGAGCGAATACGTGATCGTGCGTTCGGGCTCGCACAGCATCGTCCCGCCCCCGCTCATCCTGCGCGTGACCTGAAACCCGAGCTCCCGGGCGGCATCGACGTCAACCTCGTTCATCACGGACTGATGCGATCCGATGACCAGGGCTCGCTCGATCCATGACCAAAGACGCATCGTCGGCGGGCGCCGGCCCAGGGTGACCTGTTCCAGCAGCACCTCGTCGAGCGCCATGTGCATGTGCGCCGGGTAAGCGCCAATCGGCAGCACCTCCCAGCTCGCGTGATGCAACCCGTCAGCCGCCACCGCTGCCAGTATTCCTGAAGCCAATGCAGCGACGGCGCACGTTGTGGACGCTCTACGCGGTCAACTTCCTCAACGCGACGGGGATGTGGTTCTTCCTGCCGCTGCTCCCGATCTTCCTCGGTCGCAAGGGCGGCTCGGCGGCGCTGGTCGGGGTCGTGTTCGCCGCGGGCCTGCTCGCCAACGCGGTGGTCCGCTACCCGGCCGGGTGGGCCGCGGATCGCTTCGGGACCCGTGTCGTCCTGGTCGCGGCGATGCTCTCGACGGCCGCGCTGTTTCTCGCCTATCTGCTTCCGTTGCCCATCGCCGCGTTTGTCGTGGTGCGGCTACTGCATGGCGCCGCGCAGGGTGCGTACTGGCCCGCGGCCAATGGCCTGCTCGCCGAGGTGACGCCGCCTGACCAGCGCGGCCGCGCGTTCGGCTACATGCAGGCGACCAACATGGGTGGAATGCTCATCGGACCCGCGGTCGGAGGTTTCATCGCGCTGCTCAACCTGGGCGTGGTGTTCACCATCGCCGCGGCGTTGTCGGCGATAACGGTGCTCGCGCTGGTCACGCTGCCCAACGTCCGCGCCCAGGCGACGGTCGAGGTGCCCGCGCGGGCCATGCAGATCGCGCGCCGACTGCTGCCCCTGCTCTTGCTCGGCGCCGGAACCTCGTACATGATCGGCGCCTTCGACACGATCTGGTCGCTCTACCTCACCTACCGCGGCGCCACCACCTTCCTCGTCGGCCTTTCGTTCGTCGCGTTCGCGATGCCGGCGACGCTGCTGAGCGGTTACGCGGGATCGCTGGGCGATCGCTTCGGTGCGCAACGCTTCATCGTCCTCGCCCTTTTCTGCACAGCGTTCTTCGCCGCCCTCTATCCCTTCATCGCGTCCGTCCCGTGGCTGATCGGCCTGGGCCTCATCGAGGGAATCTTCACGATCTCGGGCGTGCCAAGCACGATGGCCGAGGTCAGCCGCAACGCGGAGCCGGGCCAGTACGCGCGCACCCAAGCTGTGTTCCAGACCGTGCAGACCGCGATCCAGATCGTCGGCGCCCTGGCGGGCGGCGCGTTGTTCACCCTGTCACCCGCTTACGCCTTCCTGTCCATCGCCGTGGTGTGTGTGCTCGGCGCGCTGACAGGAGTGGCGCCTCGCGCCCTCATGACCAGGTTGGCGCGCGAGTCGTCGTAAAACAGGCGCATGGTCGCCAATCCGATTCGTGTAGTGCCGCTGCGCACCGAGGCGCTCGCACCGGTGGAAAGAGCGCGCCTCACCTACAGGGGTGGGCCGCTGCTTGCATCGGTGGAGACGTTCCTCTTCTTCTGGGGCGATGCCTGGGAGCAGCAGAAAGACCTCATGGAAAAGCTGAGCGCCTTCTTCGACTACGTCGTTGCGAGCCCGCTCATCGACCAGCTCGCCGAATACAACGTCCAGGACTACACCATCTCGTACGGGTCAAGGACGGGCGCGATCGTGCTGCGGTCGTCGCCAGGCACCGATGTCACAGACGCGGACGTCCAGCGGCTGATCCAGGACGAGATTGCCTCGGATCCCGCCGTCGCCCAGCCGGCGCCTGACTCGCTCTACTACGTGTTCCTCCCGCCCGGCGTAACGGCTGATCTCGATGGCGCGTCTTCATGCGTGAACTTCTGCGGCTACCACGACGCGATCGACGGCAAGATCTTCTATGCGGTCATGCCGTATCCGGACTGCGCGGGGTGTGCGGGCGGGTTGTCGATCCTCGACGCACTGACCACCACCATCTCGCACGAGCTGTGCGAGGCGATCACCGACCCGATTCCCGGGACTGGCTTCTACGACGACCAGAACGGCGAGATCGGCGACATCTGCGCGTGGCAGACCAAGCAGCTCGGCGGCTACGCGGTCCAGCTCGAGTGGTCAAATCGGCAAGGCCGGTGCGTGTGAAGGCCGCGAGCCCGATCAAGCACGTCGTGATCATCGTCAAGGAGAACCACGGGTACGACAACTACTTCGGCAGGTTTCCGGGTGGCGAAGGCGTGCCCCTGCCGGCCGGCCCGAACCCGCCATCCAGGGACCCCGATCACCGACACGCGGCCTGGCTCGAGCGAGACACGACCGCGCCAAGGGTCTCGTTTGCGCGACACGACATTCCGCATTACTGGGGCTACGCCCAGCAGTACACGCTTTGTGACAACTACTTCACCGATGTGGCCGGGCCGTCGACGCCCAACCACCTGATGCTGATCATGGCCGACTCGGCGCTGATCGACAATCCGAAGGCCAACTACCGCTTGAGCCCGGGCCCACCTCTATTCGACCAACCTTCGCTGCCCGCACTGCTCGACGGGGCCGGGCTGTCCTGGGGCAATTACAACGGCTACGCGTTTGAGCTCATCCGGTACACGAGCGGCAAGATGAAGACCTGGCAGCAGTTTGCAAAAGATGCCGCGGCGGGCAAGCTGCCGACCGTCTCGTGGCTCTACTCCGATGCGCTACTCAGCGAGCATCCCGCGGACACCACGACTCAGCTTGCGGAGGGTCAGGGCGACGTCAGCAAAGGCAGCCTGTGGACAGCCGGCGAGGTGCAGGCGGTCGTTTCGTCGGGCTTTTGGCCACAAGTGGCGATCTTCATCACCTGGGACGACTGGGGCGGTTGGTGGGATCACGTCACGCCCCCGGAGGTCGAGAATTGGACCGACGGAACGCAGTTCCGCTACGGCGGTCGGGTCGGGTGCCTGGTGCTGAGCCCTTACGCGCGCACCGGTTACGTGTCCAAGGCTCAGCACTCGCACGTGAGCCTTCTCAAGTTCTGCGAGCGCAATTTCGGCTTGCCGCCGCTCAACGCGCGCACGACGACCGCCGACGGCATGGATGACTGCTTCGATTTCGAGCAGAAGCCACTGCCCCCGCCTCAGTAGGTGATGCTGTCGAGCGACCTCCAGCCGTATGAGATTTCCTGGAGCTGCGCCGACCCGATCGTGATCGGCTGCTCGCGTATGTAGGTCCCGCCCAGGCGTTCGTAAAACCTTCGGGCGGCGGGGTTGTCGCGCAGCACCCACACGATCATGTTGGTGAGCCCCATCTCGCGCAGGCCCGTCGTCACCGCGCGGACGAGTGCGCGACCGTGGCCGCGGCCCTGGGATTCCCGCATCACGTAGATGGCGTAGAGCTCTCCCGCGAAGCCATCCTCACCGGCGCGCTCGCGTCCCCCTGAGGCGAAGGCCACAACCTCGTGGCCGTCTTCGGCGACGTACACGCCGGAGCCCTGGTCGGCGATCGTCCGCCGCCACCGCTCCTCGTAGCGATCTTCGCTCAGCGAGTCGAGGAAATCGTCGGGCAGAAGACCGTGATAGGCCGTCCTCCAGGTGGCGACGTGAACCCGGGCGATGGCGGTCGCGTCTTCGACCTCGGCCGATCTCACCAGGCTGACAGCCATCGATTCAAAATCTATCGCGAACCGCCGATGAACGAGCTACCACCGCTCAGCAACCGGGCGCGGCGCGCACTGCCTCTGATCGCCGCGGCACTGACCGCGATCGTGGTGGCGGGCCTTCTCTACCTGAACGCGAGCCTGCGCCCGTCGGCGACACCTGCCGGGTCGGCTCCGATCGCGATCATGTCCGGACCGTACTCGGTGACATACGACTTCATCAACCCATCCGTGGGCTGGGCGCTGGTCCTGGATTACGGCAGCTTCTCGACCGGCTTATCCACCAGTCTCCGGATCTTCAGCACGACCGACGGAGCAGGCCACTGGCAGCTGCAGTACACAGGCCGGGCGGAAGGCGGCCAGACCTACATCCATTTCTTCGACCGCCGGCGCGGTTTCGCCTATGCCGGCGTCCTCTATCGGACGATCGACTCAGGTGTCCACTGGGAGACGGTTGATGCGCCAGGGATGTACACCACATTCGCCAGCCCGTCGCGTGGCTGGTCGCTAGGCGTCGAGCAGCGCATGTACTCGACCCCGGATGGCGGAATGACCTGGACGCGGGTGGCGGACCTGCCTTTGGCAGCCATCCTGAATCCGTACGGTGAAACCTTTGCGGCCAAGTTCCGCGACACGGGCGAAGGCTGGCTGGGCGCCGGTTACCTGGAATCCCCTGTCGTCTATCTGACGCTTGACGGCGCGGCGACCTGGCGCGCCGTCGCACTTGCTCCCCCTTCATCCCCGCATAACGGCGGATACCTGACGACCGTCGCTGTGGCACCTGGGGGCCAGGTGGTCGTACTCGTCAGCGATGAGACGATGCTGCTGGGGGCGTACTCCTCGGACGACCTGGGCAGGTCGTGGCTGGCGCTAGCGCCGCCCCCTGCCCTCTCCACCTTCGCCGACCTGACATTTGTCGATGCGACCCACTGGATCGCATTGCGAGCCGGCTTTGTCTACAAGACCGCCGACGCGGGCATGACGTGGGAGCGCATCGAGGTCGAAGGCTTGCCGGACGACTGGAGATACCTGGAAGCACGCGCCATCGATGCGAAGCACGGCTGGTGGGCGATGCTCGGGACGGCGAGGTCGATGGACAGCGCGCTGGCCATGACGTCGGACGGCGGCCGGCACTGGAAGACAGTCAACGTGCCCAAGCCGACCTGACGCCCTTGAACCAGGCCTTTCCAAGCATCGCACCGTCGGTGGGTGGGCACCCGCCTGGCGTTGACCTCCGGCGGCGGCGTGCCCTGGACCTACGCGAACGTCCCCACGCCGGACTAAGCTGACCTGAAGATCGGCATGGAAGCGGATCCCGATTCGAGTTCGTCGCGAGCCCGCGCCCAGCGTGCTGTGGCGGCGATCGCCGTCTCCATGATCGCCCTGGTCTGCACAGCCGTCGCCTATGCGCATCCGTCGCTGCCGTGGCCGGCCACCGCGACAAGCAAGAATCCAACAGGCGCGCTCCAGAGTGCCTACAGCGTCAGCGCCGTTGACTTCATCGACTCGAAGACGGGTTGGGTCGTCGCCCAGTTTCCGTCGGGTAACGTCGCCATTCTCCACACGACCGACGGCGGCACGTCCTGGACGCGACAGCTTTCCTTGAGCGGCAACGGCCACGCGCAGTACATCAAGTTCTTCGACATGATCGTTGGCGTCTTCGCAGTGCTCGGGGGCAGCCCCGTGCTCTATCACACGTATGACGGCGGCGCGTCTTGGGCCGCGACGCCCACGTTGAGCCCCGATGCCTCACTGCTTTCGGTGTCGTTCATCGATTCACGTCATGGATGGATGCTGGCCCGACAAACAGGCGAGACACCAGGCTCGCCGGCCAACCTGTACCGAACAGAGGACCGCGGTCGGAGCTGGATCAACCTCGGTCAGCCTCTCCCCATCCCTCGGCAGGCATATCAAGTCCGCTTCTCGTCACTGACGACGGGATGGCTCGCCACTTCGGGGCCTGAACCCTACGCATACCGGTCCGAAGATCTCGGCGACAGCTGGTCACCTGTGGCCCTTCCCTCGCCACGCGGCGCCTGGCCTGCGTCAGGACAGTTCTTCGTCGGCGTGCAGCCCACATCAGGAGGCGGCGCGCTCGCCTCGATCGTCTACTTCCCGCCTGTCAAGGGCCGCAGCGGCGTCGGCGGCTCCATCCGCGCCTTTCCGCCCCTCACCGTCCGTGTGTTCGACGGCGGAAAGCCGGACACCTACACCTATACCACCGTCCTCGATCGGCTCTCGATCGGCGGCCGGGCCGGGGCTCAGGCGCCGAACGAGACGGTGCTGAGCACGGTGGACGACGGCACCACCTGGACGCCGATCCGGCCGCCCTCTGGCGCGGGCGCGATCGGGTACTTCGACGCCGCCGATTGGTGGTGGGTCGGCGCCGGATCGTTGTCGAGAACCACCGACGGAGGCGTCAGCTGGACCGACCCCGAGACCATCGGAGTCGTGGAGCCATTGCCCGGCTCCCTGCAACTCCTCGACGACGCCCATGCCTGGCTAGCCGCGTCAGTGGGGTCGCGGCCGGTGCTCGAATCGACGGATGACGCCGGCCTTCACTGGCGGATCGTCTTGCTGCCGGCGGTCGTGGACAGCCCTCAGGCCTTGACGTAGGCGATCACGGCGCGCGCCTCGGCGACGATCTGGCCGTCGGCCTGCTCGACCGTCGTCTCGCAGAAAGCAAGCCGCTTGGTGCGATGCCGGACGGTCGCCCGAGCCACCAGTCGACCGGGTTTCGCGGGCCGCATGAAGTCGACCTTGAGGTCGGCGGTGACGGTGGTTTCCCCCTCCTGCGCGTGGGTGAACGCGACGGATGCCAGGGCTTCATCGGCGATCGTGGCGATGGCTCCCCCGTGGACGATTGGCCCGCGAGGGGTAGGAAATCCGTGCGCCTCGGCCGTCATCGTGGCCTCGAGCACAAGCTTGCCGTACGCGACTTCCACGATCCTGGTCCCGATGTTGGCTACCATGCCGGTCGCGGCCCACACCTTGTAGAGCTCCGGAAGCGCGGCGACCCCGTACTGCATCTCCTCCCCCTTCATGGTGAGCTGCCGGCTCTTCCCGGTTCACGGGGAAGGACCAGGTCTCGCGGCCGGATGGGACCCGCGGAGGAGTTCACGCCCCGAGGCCCCGGTGCAGCTCGATGAGTGGCGAGATCAGCCGGTAGCCCATCTGCTCGTTGATGCGAAGGATCGGTGGATTGTCGGCGTCGTTGTTCGTGCGGACCCGTTCGAATCCGGCCTCGATCGCCTGCCCCATCGATTCGTACTTCAGGGCGCGAGCGATGCCGCGGCCTCGAACGGCGCGCGAGGTCCCGGTGAACATTGTCCACGGCACACCGCGCACCACCGGGCAATCGAGGACCGAACAGCCGACGATCGCGTCGCCTTCGCGCGCGATCCAGAAATTCTCCTCGCGGACGCCTGGGTTCTCGAACCAGAATCGCATCCACTCGGCGAACGTCAGGACGCGCCACGGCACCGTGGTCGGGATGTCCTTCTCCGACTCGATCACAGTCGCGTAGAGCTTTCGATACTTCTCAGGGTCGCTGTCCTCGGCAAGGACGAGCAGCCTGACTCCCAGGTCGCGCATCCGCCTCCGGCAATCGTCGCGCGCGGCGAAGATCTCGTCACGGTGCTTCAGTAGATCGAGCTCCGACATTCGCATCCTGCGGTCTTCGCTATAACCGAGGCGTTCCAGCACGGCAGCCTCGAGCTTGAAGTCTTCGCGCACCC
This sequence comes from Candidatus Dormiibacterota bacterium, assembly GCA_035636935.1. GTDB lineage: Bacteria > Chloroflexota > Dormibacteria > Dormibacterales > Dormibacteraceae > 40CM-4-65-16. The sequence continues at coordinate 7,524 of DASPYE010000261.1, forward strand.
GCGCGACAGCGGTGGCCGCGCCTTCACCGCGAAGCCACTCCTCCGCGATCTCGACCAGCTCCGCGTAAAGCGAGTCGCTCCACGTGTCCGGGTGCAGGCTCACCCGGACGGTCCCGTAGCGTTTCTCTTCGCGGTCCCATAGCTCGTGCGCCGCGCTCACATATGCGATGGCGACCCCATCGCGAAGAGCGACCTTGCGCATGCCCTTTTCCATCTCGTCGGTCATCCGCCACCAGTGCCGAAGCAGCACCGGATCGCGTGGTTCCTCGGGGTCACGCAAGCTCTCGAGGTCCGCCACCAGCGCCGCGTCGTCAAGCGTGGCCGGCCGCAGTTTGAGCTCCGAAATCGTCTCTGGCATGTCTTGGCTAGAAGGGTAAAGTCTGGAGGTTGATAGCCAGGCGCGTTGGTGAGAGGGTTGGGTTTGGCAGCCATCGCAGCCGCGCCGTGCACCGGCTCGCACTTTCGCCCGCGTGTTGGGGTGTCAACGAGGATGGCGAATGGGGCCACCAGATCGACGCCGAGCGCGTCCTGTCTGAGGCCGCCGCCGTGGGCGAAGGCGCGATCACGGCTGGGCCGCCGGGGTTTCTGCCCAACCGCAGCGATCAAGCCAGGTCCCTGCTCCGCCGCCAGCATGTACAGGTCGTGGCCGGACAGGTGCACGCGATCCTTCATCACCACGCGACGCGCGGACCGGAGCTCGCGCACATCGACGGTCATGCGCACTGGCTCGCGGCGATCGGCGCCCGGACCCTGGTTCTTGCCGCAATTCCTGAGCGATCGCCGAACGCGGCGCGGCCGGGGCCGCTTTCGAACGCGGAATGGGCAAATCTGCTGCACTTGGTCGGATC
>DASPYE010000262.1:0-17327 GCA_035636935.1 Candidatus Dormiibacterota bacterium
CGGCCGACCGGCTGGCATCCGCGCGATAGCGATCTGTTGACACCATCCACCCTTTCGTATAGGGTCGTTGGAACGTTCCAGCGCGCTTCGGCGCGGGTATTTCTACCGGGGTGAATATGGCCGGCCGACTGCGCATAGGGGTCATCGGATGCGGCTTGATCGCTCAAGTCATGCACCTCCACTATCTCCGCGAGCTGGCGGACCGTTTCGAGATCGCGGCCGTGTGCGACGTCTCCGAGGAGGTGCGGTCCGCCTGCGCCAGGGAGTACGGCGTCTCCGAGCAGTTCGCCTCCTGGCAGGAACTGCTCACGAGACCGCTCGACGCCGTGCTGGTGCTCACATCGGGAAGCCACGCGCCGATCGCGATCGCGGCCGCCCGGGCAGGCATCCATGCGCTGGTTGAGAAGCCGATGTGCTTTTCGGTCGCCGAGGGGCGCGCGATGATCGAGGCGGCCGCCGCGGCAGGCACAGTGCTGATGGTCGGCTACAACAAGCGCTACGACCCCGCGTACGCGCGGCTGGTCGAGGAGGTGCGGACGCTGGCCGATCTCCGGCTCATCCGGATCACGACCCTCGAGTCCCCGATTGACCCTTACGTGCAGCATTACAACCTTCGGCGTGCAGGCTCCTTGCCAAGATCCGTCGCGCAAACGCTTCGCGACGATGACGACGCCCGGATCTCGGCCGCGCTGGGCGACGCGGACCCGTTGTCGCGATGGGCGTATCGAAGCGTCCTGCTCGACAGCCTCGTGCACGAGTTCAACGCCATGCGCGGCGTCATGGGTGAGCCTGACGGGCTCGAGTTCGCCGACATACGCGAGACGGGGCTGACCGCGATCTTCAAATACGGCGCGGCACAGTGCATTCTCGCGTGGGTCGACCTGCCCGATATCGCGCGCTACTCGATGGAGTTCGCGTTTTACTCGCCGGCCCGGCGAGTCACGCTCGCGTTCCCCTCCCCGTTCCTCCGCAACATGCCCACAGTTTTCATCTCAGAGGACGGCCAGAAAAGGTCGCCTCGAGCATCGCGCACCGAGGAGGTCGCGTCCTATCAGGAAAGCTTCAAGGAAGAGCTCGTCCATTTCCACGATTGCGTGACGAACGGCAGGCAGCCGATGACGTCGGGCGCCGACGCTCTCCATGACATCGCGCTATGTGAGGCCGTGGTGGCGGTCCATCGCGGGCGCCATCCGCGTGAGCATCCTTCGGAGCCCGCCATGGCGACCGCCCCCACAGAGCGCTCGTGACCGAGGCGGCCATGGTCGGCGTCGCCAACGCCCCGGTGAGCTACGGAGCCTTCGAGCTGACTGTCGGCATCCTGCCGGACGTTCCGGACCGGGATGCGGTGCTCGACGAGGTCGCCGGCGCGGGCTACGCCGGGATCGACCTCGGACCCCTCGGCTATCTCGGGAAGGGAGAAGACCTCGCGGCGAGCCTGCGGCGACGCAAGCTCGGGCTCTCGGGGGGTTTTTTCGAGCTGCCGTTCAGCGACCTCACCCGGATGGCGGCAGCGCTGCGCCAGCTCGGTTCGTTGCTGGATGTCTTCGACGACGCCGGTGTGAGCAACGGCTTGAGGGCGAAGCCGACACTCGCCGACATCGGCAGCGACCTGCGCCGGTCGCGCCCTGGGCAGGCGGCCAAAGATCCATCGCTCGGCTTCGACCGCGACACATGGAAGCGATTCGCCGAAGGGGTTGAGATGGCCGTCGAATGCTGCCGGGCGCGGCGATATGAGCCGACCTTCCATCACGAGACGGGCACTCACATCGAGGCTCCGTGGGAGATCGAGAAGGTGCTCGAGCTGACGTCGATCGGGCTGTGTCTCGACACCGGCCACCTGCTTCTTGGAGGGGGCGACCCCGTGCGCGCGATGCGCGAATGGGGTCAGCGCATCAATCATCTCCACCTGAAGGACGCCCGGCGTTCAGTGGTCGACGGCATCGTCCGCGAGGCGGCGCCAGTCACCGAGATCTGGCGCAGGCAGGCGTTTTGCCGGCTTGGTGAAGGCGATCTCGACGTCGACGCAGTGCTGGATGCGGTTCGCAAGTCATACGCGGGCTGGCTCGTCGTCGAACAGGACGTGCTGCCCGACCCGGACGGCAGGGCGGCCGCCGACCAGCGCGCCAACCGCGAGTATCTGGCCGCCAGGGGGTTCTGATCGCCGTGCCTGCTCTGAGGATCGGGCTGGCCGGGGCCGGCCGGATGGGCCGCAACCACCTCCGGGCCATCGCGGGCTCCACATTGATCAAAGTCACCGCCATCGCGGAACCCGTCGAGAGCACGCGCACCCTGCTGGAAGGTACGGACGCGGCCGTCTACGGCGAGCTCGACGATATGCTGGATTCCGCTCCGATCGACGCTGTCCTGATCTGCGTTCCTAGCGACCTCCACCTGACCATGATCAAGCGGCTCGTGGAAGCAAGGATGCCCACGCTTTGCGAAAAGCCGGTCGGCGTGGCCGCCTCGGAGGCCCAGGAGGCAGCGGCGCTGGTCGAGGCGGCCGGATTGCCATTCCAGGTCGGCTTCTGGAGACGTTTCGTTCCCTCACTCCAACGCCTTCGAGAGCGAATCGTGCGAGGCGAGTTGGGTGACATCTATTCGGTCGCCAACTTTCAATGGGACGGAGCGCCGCCCGGCGCGAGCTTTCGCGCCCGCAGCGGCGGAATCTTTGTGGACATGGGCGTTCACGAATTCGATCAGACGCGATGGCTCGTGCAGCAGGACTTCGGCCCCATCACGTCGTTGGCGTCTGGTGTGGCGAGCGAGCATCGGGCGGGCGACCCCGAGAGTGCACATGCGATCGCCGAGCTCTCGGGCGGGACGACGGCCGTGGTTTCGCTGGGGCGGCGATTTCCATTGGGCGACGTGTGCAAGGTTGAGGTGTTCGGGACGAAGGACGCGGAAGAAATCAAGTTCATCTGGCCGCCGAGCGCGGACGACACCTTCTTCGACGCCCTCCGGCAGCAGGCCGAAAGCTTCGCGCGCCACGTCCGAGGCGACGCGCTTGAAGGCGCGAGCGCAAGCGACGCCGCGGCGGCGCTCGACGCTGCGGAACGTGCCGCCGCGCAGCTTGTGCAGCGCTGATGGGTGGCGACGTCGGGATCGGGATCGTCGGGTACGGAATGATGGGCAAAGCTCACTCCTACGGCTACACGGTCGCGCCGGTGATGCGGAAGCTTCGCCACCATCCGCAGCTCCGGGTCATCAGCGGACGCGACAAAGAGAAGGTCGATGCGGCCGCTGTCGCCTACGGTGTCGAGAGCTCGGTCACGGACTGGCGCGAGCTGGTGCGTCGACCCGACGTCGACATCGTCGACATCTGCACGCCGCCGGGGACGCACGCCGAGATTGCGATCGCGGCGGCGGCGGCCGGCAAGGCGATCATCTGCGAGAAACCGCTCGCCATCTCCTATACGGAGGCCGCGTCAGCGGTTGACGCGGTGGCCGAGGCCGGCGTCCTGGGCGCGGTCGGCTTCAACTACAGGCGCCTGCCGGCCGTTTCCTTGATGAAGCGAATGATCGGCGATGGCGCAGTCGGCGAGATCCGGTTGGTGAGGGCGTCATGGCTTTCCGACGAGTTCGTCGACCCGACGACTCCATTCGACTGGCGTTTCGACCGCTCGATGGGAGGCACCACGATTGCGGACCTCGGCAGCCACCTGATCGACCTGGCGACCTGGACGGTGGGCCCCATCGCCGCGGTGAGCGGCCAGTCGGAGACGTTCATCCGCCAACGGTCAGGCAAACCTGTGACTGTCGACGACGCGTCTGCCGCTGTGGTTCGGTTCGAGTCAGGTGCCATAGGGGTGTTCGAGATGGCCCGCGTAGCGGTCAGGCGGCCCTGCGACTTCACGATCGAGGTCAATGGGGACCGCGGCACGCTGGTGTTCGACTACGCCCGCCTCAACGAGCTGCTCTACGGCGACGCGGGGGACCGACCGGAGCTGTACGGCATGCGGCGGATCCGCGCCGAGCAGCAGAGCCACCCGTACGCCGCCGACTGGTGGCCGATCGGGCAGGGTGTGGGCTACGGCTCTAGCTTCGTCAACCACCTCGGAGATCTGCTCGATCGGTGGCCGGAAGGCCCGTGGGAACCGGACTTCGCGCAGGGCGCGGCGGTGCAGGCGGTCTGCGACGCGATCGAGCGCTCGGCTGCCGAGAAGCGGTGGGTCGACGTCGTCGAGATATTGCAGAACCGAAAACCCCCGCCCGGCGCTTCGCAGCGACCTCCCCAGCATGTGGGGAGATGAAGCCAACTATCCCTGCAAGGGAGATGTGATCAAGGAGCTTGATCGCGTTATACCGTAGTCAGCCAATGGCGCCGACAGCCCGTGAGCTGCTCGCTGGGGCCGCCGAGCAGGGCAGCGACCTGGAGACCGTGGCTCGAGGCGTCCTGGCCCGGCTCGCCGAGCTCACCGGTCTCAGCTCCACCTATCTTGCGGAGACCCGGCTGATGGTCGATGAGCAGTACATCGTCTTCTCCTGCAACCGAAGCGATGTATTCCATATCCCTGAGGACGTGACCCTGCCCTGGTCGGAGGGCGTATGCCGGTTCGTGGTCGAGGGCGGTCCGAACTACACGACCGACGCGCAGAAGCAGTTTCCCAGCAGCAGCGTCGCCCGGCTCCTGGAGATCCGGACCTTTGTCTCCTATCCCGTGTTCACCGCCGAAGGCCGCTTCTTCGGCACCCTGTGCGGCGCGAGCAAAGAACAGGTTGAGATCCAGCAGGAGATCCTGGAGCTGATGCGAGAGTGCGCGCGGCTCATCGGCCAACGCCTCAGGCGCGACGCCCCGGCGTCGACAACCGGCTCAGTGATTTGAAACTCGTCACGTTCCGCGTCGAGGGAGCCGCGAGAGTCGGGGCTGTCCGAGACGATGAGGTGGTCGAGCTTGCCGACGCGAGCGACATGCTTTCCGTGATCGACGCCGGCGCCGACGGCATCGCGGCGGTGCGGTCCGCGCTCGCATCGAACAAAGCCAGGAAACACAGGCTCCAGAACGTTCAGCTGCTCGCGCCGCTGCCGCAGCCGCGCGGAAACGTGATCGCAATCGGACGCAACTACCAGGCGCATGCTGAGGAAAGCGCGCGGGCCACGGGCAAGGTCGTGGATCCGCCGACCGTGTTCTCGAAGGCCATCACGAGCGTGGCGGGTCCGCATGACGACATCCGGATCGATGCATCGGTCACGAGCCAGGTCGACTGGGAGGTCGAGCTGGGCGTGGTGGTCGGCCGGAGCGGGATCAACATCAAACGCGAAAGGTCGCTGGACCACGTGTTTGGTTACGTGACCGTCAACGACGTCAGCGCTCGGGACGTCCAGTTCGGCTGGGGCGGCCAGTATTTCAAGGGCAAGAGCCTCGACGGCTTCTGCCCCGTCGGACCCTGGATCGCCACGCGGGACGAGATCCCCGACCCTCAGGCGCTGCGGCTCCTGCTTCGCGTCAACGGCGAGACGAAGCAGGACGGCAACACGCGAGACATGATCTACCCCGTCGATGCGGTGATCGAATGGGTGTCGAAGGGGATGACGCTGCTTGCGGGCTGCATCATCGCGACGGGCACACCGGACGGCGTTGGCTTCGCTCGTACCCCGCCTGAGTTCCTGCAGGCCGGTGACGTCATGGAGGCGGAGGTCGAGCGCATCGGCACGCTGCGCAACCGTGTGGTGGCAAACGCCCGGATGAGCTGAGGCCGCCGCGTCGTCTTTCGACTCGAAGACGGTTCCACCTGGCCGGAAACCACCCCCCGGCCCACAGTGGATATGAGCAATTCCTCAGGCCAAAGTGAAGTTTCCGAACCGGGCCCTCGTGCCGCGTTAGGCTGAGCGCGGTGTTCCAGCTCGACCGTCTTTCAGGTGTCCTCGTCGCGCTTGCTTCACCAATGACGCGGGAGGGGGAGGTCGACCTAGGCGGGGTGGCTCGTCTTGTGGAGCACGTGATCGACGGCGGGGTCCACGGGGTGCTCGCCCTCGGCTCGACCGGGGAGACCGCGTCGCTCGACGAGCGTTCCCGCCGCATGGTGCTCGACGGCGTCATCAAGGCCGCCGGCGGACGAGTTCCCGTGCTGTGTGGCGTGGCGCAGAGTCAGCTCGCATCGGCCGTGGCCGAGGTCGAAGCGGCTGCCAAGGCTGGTGCTGACGCGGCATTGGTCGCGCCGCCCTTCTACTACCCGACAGATCAGGCGGGCGTGCTGGCCTTCTACCGCGCGGTCGCCGCACGGGCGTCGATCCCGATCCTCGTCTACAACATCCCTCAGTTCACGAAAGTCGTCATGGAGCCGGCCACCCTCGCCGCGCTGGCGACGGAGGGTGCCGTCCGGGGGATCAAGGACTCAAGCCGCGACTTCGAGTACTTCGAGGGCATCTGCATCGCGACTCGCGGTGTCGCCGGATTCCGCGTCTTCACCGGCAGCGACACGATGCTCGTCGCATCCCTCGCCGTTGGCGGCTCCGGCACCATCTGCGGAGCGGGCAACATCGCTCCCGATTGGGTGGTGCGCATCTATGACGAGTTCACGCGCGGCGACCTTGACGCGGCGCGAGGGAGCCAGGACAGGCTCTTCGAGCTCGTCGCCGCAGTCCGCGAAGGCGTGTTTCCGTTGGCGATCAAGGCCGCGCTGCACATGCGGGGCATCTGCGAGCCGTGGTCGGCTCCTCCTGTCCGCAAGCTGGACGAGCGACTCGAAGCGCGCCTGCATGAGAAGCTCGCGCGCTGGGGTCTGCTCCCCGACTAGGAGAGCGGCTTCGTCAGGTCGTAGACGGTGACACCGCCGACCGTGGTCGAGGTGAAGTTCGCGCTCACCCACGTGGCGATCTGGCTGCTCGATCCGCCGCCGCTGCCGCGCATGGCGCCGGCGATGAAGTAGTGGATCTGGCCTCTGTCGACATAGTCCTCGAACTGCGCGAGCGTGGGCGCAGGATCGGAGCCGTTGAAGCCGCCGATCGCCATTACGGCGTCGCCGGTCGCGAGTTCGTAACCGGCCGCCGAGTTGGCATCAATCGTCGCCACGATCCAGCGGTACTTGCCGGAGTCTGCCTCCAGCATCGCGGCGAGCTCGGTTGAGACCTGACTCGCCTGCAGGAAGTTGCCGGCGCCGCCTCCGGGCCCGCCGCCGCCAAAGCCTGCCTGCCGGGGCGTGAAGGGGGCGCCGCCGGTACGCTGCCCGAACCCGCCACCGTTGGCAGCGGGGCCGAAGCCGGTCGTGGCGGTCGCCGGCCCCGCGGACGGGATGGCTCCGCTATGCGACGTCGCCACGGTCTGCAGTGTGTACACCGCCGGCCCCGCCATCGCCGCGACCAAGGCCAGTGCGGCGACGGTGGTTGCGAGCGGACGTGACATCCGCGGACCGGCGGCGATCAGCGCTCCGGCGGCCAGGCCGGCGGCCAGGATCACAAACTTCAAGCCAGGGTTCCAGTCGGGGCTGCGGTCGAGGAGGACGTAAGCCCAGACCACGGTTGCCGCGAGCGCTCCGGCGAGGAACAACCGCGGGACCAGGCCGGCTCGCCGCCTCCACAGCTCGATCGATCCGGCGCCGACGAGGGCGCCGATGGCGGGCGCGAGGACGATCGAGTAGTAGGGGTGGATAATGCCCTGGGCGAAGCTGAACACGGCGCCGGTGACCAGCAGCGATCCACCCCACATCAGGTAAGACGCGCGCGCGAGGTTGGTCCTCCGGGCGTGGAGCGTGACCCAAAAACCCGCGACGAGCAGGATGATCGCGGCGGGGATGAGCCAGGAGATCTGTCCGCCGAACTCGGTGAGAAAGAGTCGATTCCACCCAGTGAGGCCCCAGCGCGATCCCGCGGCCCCGATCCCGCCGACGCTTCCGGTCTCGTTTCCGGTGAGGCGGCCTAACCCGTTGTACCCGAAGATCAGGTTGAGCAGGTTGTTGTCCTGCGAGCCGCCGATGTATGGACGGTCGGCGGTGGGCCACAGCTGGACGACGGCGACCCACCATCCCGACGCGATGACCAGAGTTATGCCGGCGAAGACGAGCTGCTTGATGCGTTGGAGCAAACGCGGACGGCCGGCGAGCAGGTAGACCAGGATGACGACCGGCACGATGACGAAGGCCTGCAGCATCTTGGCGAGAAAACCGGTGCCGATCAGAGCCGCCGCAAGTACAAGCCATCGCGTAGAGCCGCTTTCGGCGGCGCGCAACGTTGCGTAGGCGGCGGCGGTGAGCAGCAAGACGAGGAGCGCGTCCGGGTTGTTGTAGCGGAACATCAGGGCCGCGACAGGCGTCAGGGTCACGACGGCGCCCGCGATGATGCCGGCGGCCGGACCGAACCATCTACGGACCGCGATATAGACGATCGCGACAGTGGCCACGCCTTCCAGCGCCTGCGGCACGAGGACGGACCACTGGTTGAAACCGAACAGCCGCGCCGAGATCTCCATCACCCAGAGGAAGGCAGGCGACTTGTCGACGGTGATGAAGTTGGAAGCGTCCAGGGAGCCGAAGAAGAAGGCCTTCCAGCTCTGCGTGCCGGCCTGCACAGCGGCGGCGTAGTAGGCGTTGGCCCAGCCGTTGCGGTCGAGGCCCCAGACATAGAGGACAAAGGTGACGGCCATGAGCGCCGTGAACGAGAGGCGTGTCCAGACCGCGCCCGAAGCTCGGACCGAGACGGCCCGCGGAAAAGTGATCGCCGCCATGAACCTGAGGGTGGCGGCGTCGGATCAGCGGGTCATGTGAGTTTTCTTCGAAGGTGCTGAGCTAGCCGCCGCGCAGCCTCGGGAGTGCCGGGCTCCTTAGCTGCCGCCCGGCGCCCGGGGAGTGCCGGGCTCCTTGCCCCCATCCGGCCGAGCGCTCCGCGCTCGGCCACCTTCCCCGGCGAGCGGGGAAGGTTAAAAAAAGGAGCCATGCGCGCGGCGGCGCATGGCTCACCCCCCACAGCACTGCCGGTGACCCGAACCGGCACACAGATCATTTCGCGGGCCAGGTGCACACCGCGAACCACATCTGCATGAATTCCCGCTACCGCAATTGAGGTACCTTCGGCGAAGGCCGCTATCCTCGTCAGGTCGTGATCGTCTCCATCGGCGACCTCGTGCTCGACGTCAGGATCGTGCCCGAGGGCCCGCTCGAGCCTGACGACGACTCCCCCGCCTCGATCACCATCGGGGGCGGCGGTCAGGCGGCGAACTTCTGCGCGTGGACGGTCTCCCTGGGAGACAGCTCCCGCCTGGTCACTCGCGTCGGCGACGATGAGACGGGCCGCCGTCTTGTGGCCGACCTCGAGTCGAAAGGCGTCGACGTGCGCGCGGTATGGGCCTCCGAACCGACCGGCGCGATCGCCGTGCTCATCAATCCCGACGGCCGCCGCACGATGGCGACCCAGCGCGGCGCAAGCATCGGGCTCAGTCCCGACGACCTCGAAGAGGCATGGTTTCGTGACGCCAAGCTGCTGCACGTGCCGGCCTACTCGCTTTTCCTCGAGCCGATCGCGAGCGCGGCGCGAGCCGCGATCCGCGTCGTACGCGACGCGGGCGGCATGCTCGCGGTCGACCTTTCATCGGCGACGGGACTGCGTGTTTACGGTCCTGCTCGTATGTCCTACGTCCTGGCGCGTCTTGCACCCGAGGTCCTCTTCGCGACGGAGAGCGAGGCCGCGACCCTTGGAGTTCCTCTCGAGAACCTCGCGCAGGTACCGGTGCTGAAGCTGGGCGCGAACGGATGCCGCGTCTTCGGCCGCACGATCTCTGCGCCGGCGGTCGGGGCGGTCGACGCGACCGGCGCCGGAGATGCATTCGCCGCCGCCTTCTGCTCCGCATGGCTCCGAGGCGCGGCCCCGATCGACGCCGCCGAGCATGGGGTGCGCGTGGCGACGGAATCCGTGCAGCTGGCTGGAGCGCGTCCCAGCTGAAGCAGCTGCTGCGAATCTCCGACGAGGTCGCGGCGGCGCTCGAGCAAAGCCGTCCGGTGGTCAGCCTGGAGACGTCCATCGTCGGCCAAGGCCTGCCCGCTCCGCACAACATGCGGGCCGCGCTCGGCTGCGAGGCGGCGATCCGCGACGAAGGCGGCGTGCCGGCGACCGTCGCCGCGCTCGACGGCCGGCTGTGCGTAGGGTTGAGCCACACTGAGCTCGAGCGGGTGGCTGCGAGCTCCGTCAAGGTGAGCTCACGCGACCTTGGCCCGGCGCTTGCCCATCGCTCGGCGGGGGCGACCACAGTCGCGGCCACGATGCGGGTCGCGGCGATGGCGGGGATCCGTTTTATGGCCACGGGAGGCATCGGTGGCGTCCACCGCAGCCGGCCGGAAGACGAATCAGCGGATCTTCTCGAGCTGGCCCGCACCAACGTCGCCGTGTTCTGCTCCGGCGCAAAGATCATCCTTGATCTCCCGCGCACGCTCGAGCGGCTCGAGACGCTTTCGGTGCCCGTCCTCGGCTACGCCTGCGACGAGTTCCCCGCCCTCTACACGCGGCATTCCGGGTGCAGCGTCAGCGCGAGGGTCGAGGACGCGGGCGATGCAGCGCGCGTCATCGCGGCCGCCTGGGAGAGCGGGACTCGGGGGATCGTGGTCGCCGTGCCGCCGCCGGCCGAGCTCGAGCGCGCCGACGAGATCACTCGGCAGGCCGTCGCCGAACTGGACGATATTCGGGGCGCCGGCGTGACGCCGCGGCTGCTCGCGCGAGTGGCCGAGCTGTCAGGTGGCCGGTCCGTCGATCTCAACGTCGAACTTGTTATCCACAACGCGCGCGTCGCCGCGCAGGTCGCCCGCGCGTTCGCCACATGACATCTCACGATTGTGTGAAGGAGAAGAGATGATCGACATCGCACAGCCACGCGCAGTGGCGGATCTCGCGGAAGGACTCTTGCTCGCGACGGTCGAAGTCAAGGCGTCGCCCGAGCGTGTTTTCGAGGCGCTGGCTTCGGACGAGGTGTGCCGCTGGTGGGTTCGACCGGGCGTCTTCGACACCAGGGAGTGGAGCGGTGATGTCCGCCCAGGCGGTCAGTGGCGCGCGTCGGGCGTTGGCGGCGGCAAGCCCTACACGCTGGAGGGCGAGTTCATCGAGGTCGATGCGCCGCGCCGGCTGTTGCATACATGGACCCTGGTCGGCGCACCGGAGGCGACCACCAATGTGGAGTACCTGGTCGAGCCCGCGGGCGAGGGCGCTCGCATCACGTTGCGGCAGTCTCGGTTCAACACCCGCGGGGCGTGCGCCGCGACATGCGTCGGCTGGGAGACGAGTTTCGTCGCGCTGCGAGAAATGCTCGGCTAGGGCCTGAGCCTCGGCCGTCCCCGCGGCCTCGTGCCGCCTCTCGAGCCGCCCGTGTTGCTCTTGGTCGACCACACCTTGCGCGGCGCCATCATGTCGCACCATGTCACCGCGAGCTTGCTCAGCTCCGCGGTCTTGGCGTCGACGTCGGCGAGGTCAGCGAAACGCATGTGGCGGGCCGACGGTCCGCTGCCTTCGAGGTTCGGGAAATTCCCCTGGAGCTTGGCCCCGCGGTTGAACATGAGGGTCACCGTCTTCTCGTTGTGGTGAACAAAGTTGGCGAAGTCACCCTTGCAGGCGAACTGGACGGTGCCGTATTTCAGATATTCGGTCATCCGGTCGTCCGCCCACAGGATGATGTCGCGGACGCGACGCAGGACCGGCTCCGCCGGCTTCCCCTTCATCCACCTGTCGACGTCGGGCTCTCTTCGCGCCATCTCCTAGCAACAAAAAACCGGCGGGCTGCAGAGCCCGCCGGTGCGTAACTTTAGTTCTCTCTCAGCTCTGCTTCATGGTGAGCAGGCCGAACGCCGCGCCCTGCGGGTCCTGGAGAATCGAGAAGCGGCCGCCTGGAAAGTCCTGCGGCCCCAGCATCTCCTTGCCGCCCAGGTCGATGGCCTTCTTGTGGGCTTTGTCGACATCATCGGCACCGAAGTAAACCATCCAGTAGGACGGGACCTCGGCCGGCACCATCGGGTTCATGTCCATGCCGCCGGCGATGCTCTGCCCATCGAGCTGAAACTCTGTGTAGTCGCCCAGGCCTTCGCCCATCGGACTCACCTTCTGGGTCCAGCCGAACACCTTGGCGTAGAAATTCTTGGCGGTGTTGAAGTTTCGCGAGTTGAGCTCGGCCCATCCATATGAATTCGGCTTGCCCATCACTTCGGCACCGTACATCTCACTGGGCTGCCAGGCGGAGATGAAGGCGCCACTCGGATCCTGGAAGACCGCCATGCGGCCGGACTTCAGGACGTCGAACGGAGGCGCGACCACCTTCCCACCGGCCGCCTCTACCTTCTTGGCGAGCGCATCGACGTCGCGGCTGCCGATGTACAGGCTCCAGGCTGACGGTGCGTTTGGATCCTGAACGGGGCCGATCCCGGCGACGTCCTTGCCCCCGGACTTGGCGAGCGCGTAGCCGCCCGCGTCGGGGCCTGCGACCTCCACCTTCCAGCCGAACAGCTTCGCGTAGTACTCGCGCGACGCGGCCGCGTCCTTGCTCGCAAGATCGACCCACGCAGGCGCGTTCGCGACAAAAGTCTTAGCGTCAGGCATATTCAAACCTCCTGAATGCCGGCTGAATACCGGAGCTGAGTCTTGGGTACCCCTTACCCTCTTCAACCCATTTTGCCACCGGATGGTTAAGGGCTGCCAAAGGGAATCCGGTGTGATCGCTGTAGGTTTCCTTAAGTCAAATGGCGTCGCTCGGGCCGATCGATCTCGTCGTCTTCTCCGATTACGTTTGACCCTGGTGCTACATCGACTCGGTCAGGGTCGAACAGCTGGAGAGGGAAGGTTTGGCCAGTGTCACGTGGCTGCCTTTCGAGCTGCACCCTGAGGCTCCGCCGGAAGGAATTCCGCGCGACGTCTACTTTGGGCGCGCCCGGTCGGAGCAAATTCATTCACACCTGCACTCGATTGCGGACAGCGTCGGGCTCACGATGCGTCAGCGCGACGTGATCATCAACTCGCGCCGCGCGCTGGGGGCAGCTGAGTTCGCCCGGGAGCAAAACACGTTCGACGACATGCATCGGGCGCTTTTCAGGGCGCACTGGGAGGGCACCGGCAAGCTGGAAGACGTGGACGACCTGGTGCGCATCGGAAGCACGGTCGGACTCGACGCGGCTGAGCTGCGGAAAGCGATCGAGACCGATCGCTACGCGGATGCCATCGACGAGAACCGGCGGCTGGCCTCTTCGGTGGGCATCGACGCCATCCCGGCGCACATATTCGCCAAGCGCTACCTCGTCATGGGAGCGCAGCCCTACGAGGTCTTGAAAGAGGTCGTGGAGAAGATCAGCCCGCCGGAGTGACTTTCCTCGTCGACCCGAATAGTTTTTTGAAGAATCGCGCGACGAAGCCGAAAGGACTCGCCGGGTACACAGCCTCATCGATGCTGTTGCGGAACAAGGTCAGCGCGATGCGCTGCCGATTCGGCTCGCCGCGAGCGAGCGATTCAGCGAGATGCGCGGCCTGAGAAGGCTTGACCATCGGAGATAGCGGCGGCTCATTGGGGTCCACCACAGCTTCCACGATGACCGGGCCTTCGGTCGCGAGGGCAGCGCGCAACTCCTCCCCGCAACGCGCAGGATCCTCGATCCGGAAGCCGCGACCGCCGCACGCCTCGGCGAACTTCACGAAGTCGATCGGCGTCATATCGACTCCGTACTCGGGGTTGCCTAGGAAGACCATCTGCTCCCACTTGATCATGCCGAGCACGTTGTTCTTCAGGACGACGACCTTGACTGGCAGCCTGTACTGAACACAGGTCGCGAACTCGGCCATCAACATTTCCAGCCCGCCGTCGCCGACGAATGAGACACATTGGCGGCTCGGATACGCGATCTGTGCGGCGATCGCGTACGGCAACCCATTCGCCATCGACGCGAGGTTGCCACTGAGCGAGAAACGCTGGCCCCGGCGCAGCTTCAGCATCTGGCCCGCCCAAATGGCAACCGTCCCCGAGTCGCCGCTGATGATGGCGTCATCGGCAATCGCATGATTCAGCTGCCAGGCGACGACCTGCGGCTTCATCGGCAGCTCACGTTGCGTTCCGCGCTCCTCCATCAGATGCCACCAATCGCGAGCACCGCGTTGGGCATCCTCGAGAAAGGCATGGTCAGGGTTCTCGGCGAGTAGCGGCAGCAAGGCCTCGAGCGTGGCGCGGGCGTCGCCGACGAGACCAACGTCAGCCGGAACGCGCAGACCGATCCGGACCGGATCGTCGTCGATCTGTACGACCGCGGCCTGACCCGGTTTGGGCAGGAAATCCATGTAGGGAAACGAGCTCCCGATCATCAGCAGCGCGTCGCATCGCGCGAGAGCCTCCTGCGATGGTCGCGATCCGAGCATGCCGATGCCCCCGGTGACGTAGGGGTTATCGTCCGGCACGACGTCCTTACCCAGAAGGGGTTTGACGATCGGCGCGGCCAGGCGCTCGGCGACCTGCTCGAGCATGTCGCCGGCACCACGCGCGCCACTGCCTGCGACGATGACCACGCGACGCTTGCCGCAAAGCACCGTCGCAGCGCCCTGGAGCAGCGAGGGATCAGGTATTCGCACTGCTCGCAGCGACGGCACAGCGCTGTGTCGAGCCACGTTGTGCTCGGAGCGGTCGTCGTCGGCGTGCGTCCATTCCTGGACGTCAAGGGGAAAGGTGATGTGGGCGACGCCACGTCGCCCGAGCGCGGTGCGCACGGCCAGGTCGACGAGATTGACGACGTGCGCGGAACCCATCACGCGCTGGTTGAACACCGCAACGTCCTGGAACAGGTAGTCGGTGTTGACGTCCTGCTGATAGAGCGTGCCGACAAGGTCGTGATAGGTCATGCCCGTAATCGCGAGCACCGGTGCCTGGTCCAGCTTGGCGTCGTAGAGGCCGTTCAAGAGATGGATGGCGCCCGGACCGGAAGTCGCCAGGCACACGCCGAGGCGGCCAGTGTACTTGGCGTATGCGCAGGCGGCGAAGGCGGCCGACTCCTCATGCCTGACGTGGACGAAACGGATCTTATCCTGGTGCTTGCGCAGGCCCTCCATCACAGCGTTGACTCCGTCGCCGGGGAGGCCGAAGATCGTGTCGACGCCGTTCTCGATCAGCCTCTCAACCAGGAGCTCGCCCGCGGTCTTGCCGCGCATATCGATAGAACGCCCACGTGTTATACGTGTGGCTGATGAACAAGTTCTTCGAGGCCCTCGGCCAGGATTGGGTGGATGCCGCGCGGCGCCGCGGTGTTGCCATCGCCAAGCCGACGCTGGATTCGCAAATCGCCCTGGAGCTGCTCGAGCTGGCTCGCGTCGCGGCGCACACACAGGAGCGCCGATTCGCGCCGCTGACCAGCTTTCTGGCAGGGGTGGCGGCCGAGCGACTGCGCTCCGCGAAGCCGGAGATCGATGACGCGACCCTGGCAGAATTCATCCTCGAGGTCAGGCAGAAGCTGGAGCGCGAAGTCCCGGGGCTCTAGCCCGCTAGCGCACGTTGATGACCGGGAGCTGCCGAAAACTCTGGACGGACACGCGCGCGGCCAGCGCTGAGGCGATCTTCCGAAGCGCACGGCTGCCTTCTGTGTCTGGCCGCGAGACGACGACTGGCGCGCCCGCGTCGGCCTCTTCGCGGATCGACCGCTCCAGCGGGACCGGGCCGAGATACTGAACGCCCAGCCGCTGGGCCGCGCGCTCGGCCTGGCCATGGTCGAAGATGTGGTGCTCCTCGCCACAAGTCCCACACACAAACCAGCTCATGTTCTCGATGATGCCGAGCGGAGGGACGTTCAGCCCGCGGAACATCTGCAGAGAGCGGAGCGCGATCTTCAACGCCGCATCCTGCGGAGTGCACACGATCACGACGCCGGTAAGCGGCACAGCCTGTGCGAGCGTCAGCGACGCGTCGCCGGTCCCCGGAGGAAGATCGACCACCAGGTAGTCGAGCTCGCCCCACGTTACGTCCGTGAGCAGCTGCTCGATGGCCCGCGAGACCATTGGGCCGCGCCAAACCATGGCCTTGTCAGCCCCCGCAAGTAGCCCGATCGAAATGAACTTCATCCCGTACGCTTCGAGGGGAAGCAGCTTCTGCTCCTGAACCTTCGGCGGGTCGGCCATCCCGAGCATGCCGGGCACAGACGGACCGTAGATGTCCGCGTCGAGAAGTCCGACTCTTGCACCGGCGAGCTGGAGCGAAGCCGCGAGGTTGACGGCGATGGTCGATTTGCCAACTCCACCTTTTCCGGAGCCGACCGCGATCACATGCTTCACGCCCGGAACCGTTCTCTCCCGCGAGCTTCCGTTGAACGCGGCGCGGACGTTGGAGGTCATCCTCAGGTCCACGGCGGTCACGCCGGGAAGATTGCCGACGAGCTCATGGGCTTGGGTCTGGAAGCGGTCCCGTACAGGACAGGCCGGAGTGGTCAGCTCAAACGCGAAGCTGACCCGTCCCTTGTCGCTGATTGCCAGGTCTTTGATCATGCCCAAGCTGACCACATCGCGGCCGAGGTCGGGATCCCTGATCGCCGACAGAGCGGCCAGCACTTCCTCCTTACTGGGCACTGAAGATCACCGCGGCCCGCACGGCCAGTACCGCGAGCAGGACAAGGACAGAGACCGCAGTCGCCTCCGTGGCAATCGTGCGGAGTGCCACCGATTCCGCGCCTGAGCTGACGCGGGCGGGCCGCCGAAATCCTAAGAGCGACGCGCCGATGCCGACCAACGCCAGCAGCCACAGCGGGAACCACGGGAGGATGCGAGCCGCCCCTCCGGCGATCAGCACGGTCACGAAAAACGCGACCAGTAGCGCAAGCTCGAGGATGGAGAAGTAACCGTCCGCCACCCTCAGCCGCTCGAGGCTGAAGCCAGCCTGCGGTCGGTAGCGCACCAGAAGCGTGATCAGCGCCGCCGACCCGCTCAGCCCCGAAGCGAGGAACAAGCCGCCCAGCGCCCAGGTGTCGCTCCACACCGGCTGATTGCTGACACTGAGCAGGACGCCGGTGTAAGACGCGACAAACAGTCCGAAGAGCGCGCCGACGATCATCAAGACCCGGCCAATCGGGGTGGGCAGCACGGGTCCGCCGCGTCGATCCGCAAACCACGCGTCCGCTGCCGAGACGAAGGCGAAGATGCCAAACACGGCCAGAGCCCACACCCCGAGCGACATCGGAGACCAGTATTTGAAGTTCAGGCCACCGTCCCCCGGCGTGGTGTCAACGAGCATGTGCCAGAACCGCGACCAGCTCGCCCCGAGGTCGGCGGTCAAGAGGATCGGACAGACCACGATCGCCGCCAGGCTGACGTAAAAACCGAGCCTCGCAGCGGGTTCGTCGCGGGGTTCGCCGCCGAATCGGAGCAAAGTCGCGAGGACATAGGAGCCGCCCGCGATCCCGGCGAAGAAGAAATAG
>DASPYE010000263.1:0-5953 GCA_035636935.1 Candidatus Dormiibacterota bacterium
GCAGATCCCGAGAAAGCCGAGAAACCATGGACCGATCGCGCTGATGGCAAACGTGTGCACCGAAGGCACGACTCCGCTGCGCACGATGAATGTGCCGAACACGACGAGCAGGAACGCGAGGATGACCAACCCGAAATTCCACGCGCGCATGCGCCCTCGCTTCTCCTGGACCTGCGCCGAGTGCAGGTACGCCGTGGTGGCGAGCCACGGCATGAGCGCAACGTTCTCGACCGGGTCCCACCCCCAGTAGCCGCCCCAGCCGAGCACGTGGTAGGCCCACCACATTCCGAGCAGGAGCCCGGTGGTCTGCAGGCTCCAGGCGAGGAGCGCGAACCGCCGCGTGTGCCTGATCCATGAGGCGTCGGCGCGGCCGGCCATCAGCGCCGCGCACGCGAAGGCGAAGGGGATGGCGAATGAGGCAAAGCCGGCGAGGATCACCGGCGGGTGGATGAGCATCCCGCCATCGCGGAGGATCGGATTCAGGCCGAGGCCGTCGGGCGGCGTCACCGAGAGGAGCTCGAACGGGCTCGCCACGACAGCGAGGACGAAGAGAAAGAAGGTAAGGATCGCGGCGAGGATCCCCGCGGCGTACGCGGCGACCCGCTCGCCGAGGCGCGAGCTCGCGAGGAGCGAGGCGGTGCCCAGCACGCCGAGGATCAACGTCCAGTAGAGCAGCGAGCCTTCCTGGCCGCCGTAGAAGCCCGCCGCGACGAGCGCGATCGGCGTCGACAGGTCGCTGTGCTCGGCGACGTAGGCAAGCGAGAAATCGCGCGTGAGCAGCGCCGTTTCAAGCAGCCCCGACGCCAGCACGGTCATCCCGGCAGCCGCGTAGAACGCCCGGCGTGCGACCTGGGTGAAGACCGGGCTCTCGCGCGCGCCGGCCCAGAAGGAGAGCAGAGTCGAGAATCCGCCAAGCACGAGCCCGGCGAGCAAGGCGCCGGCGCCGAGGTAGCCGAGAATCACGATGTGTAGGGTTGCGTCGAAAAGCGCGAGGGGCATTTGGCGAGCAGCGTCCTGGCGTGGAAGACGCCGTCGCTCCCCAGCCGTCCCTCGGCGACCACGGTGATGCCCGGTTTGAAGATGTCGGGCAGGGCGCCCGAGTATTCCACCGGCATCGACGCGGTGCCGTCTTTCTCGGTGAACGTCACGTGCAGTCCGCCCTGGCCCTTCTGCACGTCGTCCTGCACCACACCGGCCACCCGCACGTCACCCGGCTGGGTGTGCGCCCGCAACTCGGAGACCGTCAGGTAGTACTGGCTCGAACCGCCAGAAGCGGCGATGATCAGATACGCGACGCAGGCAGCGACCACCGCGACAGGAATGCCCCATTTCAACGCCATGGTCATGTCGCGATCAGCCCGACGTAGTGGCCCAGCGTCTTCGCGTCGAGGGGGCCGATGAAGGATGCGACGACGACGCCATTCGAGTCGATGAAGAACGTCGCCGGCAGCCCGGCAACGCCATAAGACTGGTAGGAGCCGGAGACGATCGGGCCCGCGGGATAGGGGTGCGGGTGGAGCTGCTCGAAGGCCTGGAATCCCGTTGTGGTGTCGCGATTGTCGGCGCCGATGAATGCGAGCTCGGGATAGGCGTTCGACGCCGCGGCCAGCACTCCGCCCTCTTCGACGCACGGCCCGCACCACGAAGCCCAGAAATTCAGCACGACGGGTTTGCCGTGGAGCTGGGAGACGCTGACGCGATCGCCCGCGACGGGCTGGATGGCAAGGCCGGGTGCGCTGCGGCCAAGCACGGGCGGGTTGGACAGCGCCGCATGCTGAAGTCCCCAGACGAGGGACAGCATCAGGATCGAGCCGAGCACGATCGCCGCGGCCCCCAGCCCAATCGACCGGCGGGTCATCGCGCTGAGTCTAGTTAAGAGGCCAATCCGTTCGCGGTGGCGATCCGCGCGTACAGACGGCCGCTCGGTTTGACGGTGCGCTCCAGCGTCTTGCGGTCGACCGCGATGAGCCCGAAGTGTGCCGTGTAGCCTCGGGTCCACTCGAAGTTGTCGAGGTTTGTCCAGTGGAAGTAGCCGCGCACGTCGACCCCGTCCTCGATCGCCGAATGCACCTCGCCCAGGACGTCAGTCAGGTACTTCCCGCGCGGCGCGTCCTCCGCTGTGGCGAGTCCGTTCTCGGTGACGTAAACGGGTTTCCCGTAGGGCGCAAGCTCCTTGAGGACGCCACGCATCCACGAAGGATTCGAGACAAAGCCCATCTCGTTCACCGGGCCCGGTGGATTGAACCGCCTGATGAGCTGGTTCCGTGGTCGCCGCGGATCGAACGCGCACATCTGACCCCAGTAGTGAGCGATGCCTATGTAATCGCTGGTCGCCTCGACGATCGGCCGAAGCCGGCCGGGCCGGACAGGCCAGCGGTCGGTCACGGCCTGAGTCACTTTCGCCGCGAGGCGATCCCTTCGCTTCGACGAAGCGGGCAGGAACAGGAACTTGTGATGCGAGAGGCCGACCAGAGAATCAGGCCATCGGCGCTTGATCACCGCATAGGCGAGCTCGTGCGCCCGATGCATGTTGCGCGTGACGCGGTACTGTGCAGCGAGGTCGCCATGACGGCCGGGAGGAAACTCGCCTGTGATCCACCCGTTCGCGGCGTAGATGCTCGGCTCGTTGATCGTGCACCAGATGGCGACGAGATCGCCGAGCTCATCGATGACGCGATGCACGAATGGGATGAAAGCGCGGGGTGCGTCGGGCGAGATCCATCCTCCTTTGCGCACGAACCAGAGCGGGTTCGTGAAGTGGTGGAGCGTGACCATTGGCGCGATCCCCTGCTCGCGCATCTCGCCGAGCACGTCTCGGTAGTGGCGGATCTGGCGCGAGTCGAAGACACCTTCTGACGGCTCGATCCGCGACCACTCGATGGAAAGCCGGTGGGCATTCTGTTTCAGGTCGCGCAGCAGCGCGACGTCTTCGCGGTAGCGCCGGTAGCTGTCGCACGCAATGGCGGACGAGTCGCCGTTCGCAATTCGTCCTCGTTCATGCTCCCACTCCCACCAATCGCAGTTGCGGTTATCGCCTTCGACCTGATGCGCCGCGCTCGAAGTGCCCCATAGGAAGCCTTTCGGAAATCGCCTCACGCGCCGTCAGGCTGCCGCAGTAGCCGGCGTTTCCACCTTGGGCGCCGGAATATACTCCCAGGCTTTGGCCGTCGCACCGTCCATGTCCAGCTGCAACATCCCGGCCTTCTGGATTTGTTTACGATGCATCTCGCGCTCGTTCTGCGGACGTCCATCGAGCAGGATCCAGGCGGCATCAAGAGGATCGGCGTGACTGATGAGCGCCATCGTGTCCCCGGGATGCTCACGCGCGAGGCGGCGCACGATGCGCAGAATGCGTCCGCCCATCACCTCCATCGACTCGTCGCCCGGCAGCAGGCCGCGCTTTGCTTTGTGCACCACCCACAGGGGGCGACGAACAGGAATCTGCCAGTAGGGCACTCCCTGCAGGTAACGCGAAAAATCAGACTCGCGAAGGTCAAAGTCGGACTCCAGGATCGGAGGAGGCGTCAGCGCCTGGCCGATGATCTCAGCTGTCTCTTTTGCCCGTTCCAGCGGGCTGTGGACGATGCGCCTCACGGCGGCGGACCTCAGGGTCTCGCCAACGGCCGCCGCCTGCGCGCGCCCAAGAGCGCTGAGACGGAAGCCTGGGAGGTGCCCATACAGCAGCCGATGCGGGTTTTCGACATCCGCGTGGCGGATGAGGTAGAACCGGTTCAGCGTCGGTAGACGCCGACCGTGGTCCGGTTCGTTCCGGCCGCGCGGCCGGAGTCGAGCGCCTGGTAGGCCTCGCGTAGGAGATTGCCGGTGTACTCGCGGCGATTCATCATGCCCGCCTCGTCTGCGGGCCGGTAGCCGGCGTCGACGGTGGCGGCGCCACAGCTGACGGTGATGCGCTTCCAGGCCCCCGTGGTGCCGAAGTCGTGCGAGGCGATCGAGCGCCGGATCTTGTCTGCCGCAAGCGCGGCTCCTTGCTCGTCGGTCTCTGGGAGGACGATCGCGAAGTGGGGCGGTCCGTCGGCGTCGAGAAACCCCACGGTGTCAGTGTCGCGGATGGCCTGGCCGAGCCGTTCGGCCATCTCCCGGAGCAGTCCTTCGACCTGGACCTGCTCCAGCTCTTTGTGGATGTGCTCCGCGTGGTCGAGCTCGAGGAGAAGAATCGAGAGCGGCCGGTGGTAGCGCACGGCGCGGTTGGCCTCCTGGCCGACCAGCGCATTGACGAACTTCGAGTTCCAGATCCCGGTCGTCGGGTCGACCACCCCAAACAGCGGGCTGGAGGTCCGGTCGGTCTGGCTGTGGCCGCAGCTGGGGCAATACTGAGAGGTCTCCGGGACCTCCGAGCTGCAGTACCAGCAGGTAGTCATGGGGGCGAATTCTAGGGACAGGGCCCTGATCTCGGTCTCGGCAAACCAAGCCTGCGGTCAGAATCAAGATCGATGACAGACCAGGGTGAGCTCTTTCCGCTCCCGGCGGGAGGGGAGCCGCAAGCGCCGTTGGCGACCCGCTTGCGGCCCAAAAAGTTCGAGCACATGGTGGGTCAGGACAGGGTGGTCGACGTCCTCCGCCAGCTCACGCGCAGCGGAAACCTGCCCAGCATCATCCTCTGGGGGCCCCCAGGAAGCGGCAAAACGACGCTCGCGGGGCTTCTCGCGAGCGAGACGAGCGCCCGCATGGTCGCGATGTCAGCGGTGACCGCCGGCGTGGCCGACCTGCGCAAGGTCGTCGCGGAGGCCAAGATCCACCGCAGGGCGGGCCTGCGCACCGTTCTGTTCATCGACGAGATCCACCGCTTCAACAAGGCCCAGCAGGACGCCATCCTGCCTCACGTCGAGGACGGGACCGTGACGCTCATCGGTGCGACCACGGAGAACCCGTCCTTCGAAGTGATCTCGCCGCTGCTCTCGCGGAGCCGAGTGTTTCGCCTCGAACAGCTGAATCGCGATGAGCTGAAGAAGGTCGTGGAGCGCGGGCTGCAACAGCTGAGCGCCAACATCGAGGACGACGCGCTGGAGGCCCTGCTGGAGGTCGCGCGTGGCGATGCGCGCGTGGCGCTCAACGGGCTCGAGGCCGCGGCTGCCCTCGCGGGCGAAGGGGCGATCGCGCTCGAGAATGTGGAGAACGCCATGCAGCAGCGACATCTGCTTTACGACCGCGCGGGCGACCAGCACTACGACATCGTCTCCGCGCTCATCAAGAGCGTCCGCGGCAGCGACCCAGACGCCGCCGTGTACTGGATGGCGCGCATGCTCGAGGCGGGCGAAGACGTGATGTTCGTCGCCCGCCGGCTTGTTATTCTGGCCGCCGAGGACATCGGGCTGGCCGACCCTCAGGCTCTGCCGGTCGCGGTCGCCGCGCAGCAGGCCGCGCACTTCGTCGGGATGCCCGAGGCCGTGCTGCCTTTGACCGAAGCCGCGCTCTACCTCGCGCTGGCGCCGAAGTCGAACTCGGCGCTCACGTCATACGGCGCGGCGCGCGAGCTGATCCAGGAAACCGGCAACGAGCCCGTGCCGATGCACCTGCGCAACGCGCCGACGGGTCTGATGAAGTCGATGGGCTACGGACGCGACTACAAGTACGCGCACGACTACGAGGGAGGCGTCGCCAATCAAGTACACATGCCGGAGAAGCTGAAGAGCCGCAAGGTGTACTCGCCCAACCCCCGCGACCGTAAGGGAGTATGAGCCGGAGCATGTCCCCTCATACACGGTTAGTCCGGCCGACCTGGCGTTTGCGGGTGAGACGCAGCCGGATAGTCCGGACTATCCGGAATGTTCGCGCCGGGTGAACGTTGGCTGACGCGCTGGTCATCTTCAAACCCGACGCTGCCTACCGACTGGCCGCGCGCGCCGGGATCTGGGGGTGGCTTTCGTCCGAGCGCGAGTGGAAGGTGGAGTCGCTGGAATGGTTTCAGCCGCCTGCAACGTTGATCGAGACGCAC
>DASPYE010000264.1:0-4885 GCA_035636935.1 Candidatus Dormiibacterota bacterium
GTGCTGGAACAGCCCTTGCCATGCGGTCAGTCCCGAGATCGGTAGGCTCGCGCCCACCGTGAAGTCGACGTCACCCGGCAACGGCGCGAGGTTGCGTGCCTCGATCGCCACATACTCGGCCAGCGTGCCGTCGCGATACCAGTCCGCGAGGCCGAACACCCGCTGTCCCACCGACAGACCTGTCGTGCCATATCCGAGGGCGGTGACCACTCCGGCCAGCTCGTGCCCGGGGATCGACGGTGTTCGGTCACGGTCGAGGCGATCGGTCCAGGTCGGGGGCCACGTCAGCTCAGTCGGGACGAATCCCGACGCATGAACCTGAACGACGACGTCATTTATCGCTGCCTGCGGCTCGGGCCGCGCCACCAGCTTCATCCCGGCCGTTCCCGCAGCCTGGTCCGTCACCACGATCGCCTTCATGATTTTCTCCTCGGTCATTTGTCTCTTTGGTGGAAATGTTGCAGGGATGGAAAGTCCGTTCGACAGCTATGCCAGAGGCCATGGGTAGTTTCCCAGGTTGCCCTCGGTGGGGCTGATAGGACGCAGCCGGCCGATCTGGACAGCGCCGGTCGGCCGCGTGCATCGATGGGCGCGTGTCGCTCACGGACGAACGCGGATGATCGTCTTCCCGCTGATCCGCTCGGTCGGATTGAAAGCGGCGACGGCATCGTCGAGGGTCGCGATGTTGCCGATGTTCGTCCGTAGTCGTCCGTCACGCACCCGCTGGACGATCTCAATCAGTTGGGCACGATCGGACACGAGAACAAAGTCGATCGCCAAACCGTCGGCGGGCCGCGCCTCGGTCGGCCCGGCGATGGTCACCAGCGTTCCTCCGGCTCGAATCAGGCCTGCGGACCGCTTCCCGATGTCGCCGCCGATGACATCGAAAACCAGATCGACTCCGCCGACGTCTTCGAGGACGTCGTTCTCGAGGTCGACGAACTCCTGCGCGCCGAAGTCGAGCGCCTTCTGACGGTCGGCAGCGCGTCCGGTGCCGATGACGTAGGCGCCGAACTCACGTGCGAGCTGCGTGACCATCGACCCGACTGCGCCGGCCGCGCCGTGCACGAGGACGCTCTGCCCCGCCTGAAGACGGCCATGCTCGAACAGTCCCTGCCACGCAGTCAGGCCCGGCATCGCCACGCTCGCGCCCACCGTGAAGTCGACGTCGCCCGGCAGCGGCGCGAGGTTGCGTGCCTCGACGGCCACATACTCCGCCAGGGTGCCGCCGCGATACGAGTCCGAGAGGCCGAACACCCGCTGTCCCACCGACAGCCCCGTCGTTCCATAGCTGAGGGCGGTGACCACTCCGGCCAGCTCGTGGCCGGGGATCGAAGGCGTGCGGTCACGGCCTAGGCGGTCGATCCAGGTCGAGGGCCACGACAGCTCATTCCCGGTGAATCCCGACGCATGAACCTGAACAACCACATCGCCGTAGTTCGCGCCCGAGAGGCTGGCGAGCGACGCCCCCTGTGGCTCGGGCCGCTCCACTAACTTCATCCCGGCCGTTCCCGCAGCCTGATCCGTCACCACAATCGCCCTCATCGGTCAGCTCCCCGCGTTGAGTTCTTGCCTGTAGCCCAGCCACGACAGAGTCGCAGCCAGGAGGCCTGGATGTGCGCCACCACCTGCTGCGATTGATAGGACAGAGAAAATCGCGCCCAGCACCAGGCTCGTGAGAGGACCCACAAAGGTGAACAAGGCTTGTGTGCCAGGAGAGTTGGTGTCGCTGCTGAATCGTGTTACGCCGCCAAACAGCCAGAGCGTGATCCCCTCGACCTTGACTCCGCGCCGCATCGCGACGACCGAGTGAGCGAGTTCGTGCGCAAGCAGTGAAGCCAGGAAAACGAAGGCCGAAATCACGCCGGCAGCCCAATAGACGCCGGAGCTCTGGCCGGGCGCGGCCGAAGGCAGGAGGCTGGTTGCGAGGCTCCAGGCGATGAGGGTGGCAACAACAACCAGGCGCCAGTTGAAACCTACGTGGATGCCAGCGATTCGGCCAAGGCTGACGTTCTCGTTCATGCCACTCCTAGCGGTTCAGGCGCGGACTCGCTGGTCCTGCTGGTTGTAAGGGAGCGGAGCCATGATGACTTGGCTCTCTGCCGCGGTGAAGAGGTTCGCGGAGGGTTGGAAGAGCTGAGACAGCGGCGGACCCTCGGAAAGCTCCCCTCGCACGAGACTTCAAAGCTGCTTGGGTGTCGAAGGACGCCTCGATCGCCACCTTCGCTCGTTTTCCGAGATAGTCTGAAGGATCTCGGTCATCTGATCGGCAAGGCTGGGCAGACATTCCCGTTGCGCCAAGTCCAGCGCCGAAGGGTCTCCGGAGGCCACCGCAAGCCATCGAAGGGCTGTTCGGAGGTCGTTGGACAGGCGATTGAATTTCATTATCCAAACGTGAAGCAGAAGGCTTCGGCACCGGCGTCGAGGAACTCGATCTCAAACCGGCGGTCGCGGATCGGTCCCGGCTGACGGATCAGCTGATACATCCGCTGCTGCACAACCGTGCCGTGTCCGTCCGCGTCGACATCGGCTCCGTGGGCTGGCCCAGCGCTCTCACCATCGAGCAGTACCCGAAACCTCACGGTCACGCCCTTTCTCGCCGGTCCCATCACGAGGTTCACGTCACGCGCGTGAAACTGATACGCGACCCGCCCACTAAGACCGTTAAGCGCGCTCGCGTCGGACCGGACGGTCCAATTCCCAATGAGTCCCCAATGGTTGAGCGGAAGGCGCGCCGGCGCCGCGTAAGTGTGAGGTTTGTCCCACGACGAACCGTCGCTGCCCGCGTCGAACCCAGTTGCCTGGTGATAGCCGGTATACGTCTCAGGCGACCCGAGGTTCTCCCAATCGGCCTGAACCTCGTCGCCGTTCGGTTCGACCGAAGCCAGCCCGGGCCTTAGGTCTTCGACGCCCGCGTCAGAGAGGAGCTGCCGGATGACCATCTCGGATCGCTCGTAGTCGCCCTCGCCGTAGCGGTGATGCCTGATCCGACCCTGCGAGTCAACGAAGTAGAGAGCAGGCCAGTAGTTGTTAGCGAACGCACGCCAGACTGCAAAGTCGTTGTCGATGGCGACCGGGTAATCGATCCTTCTCGCCTGCACCGCCCATCGCACGTTGTCGAGGTCGTGCTCGAACTTGAACTCGGGTGTGTGCACCCCTATCGTCACGAGCCCCTGATCCTTATACCTCTGCGACCAGGCCCGGAAGTACGCCTGCGTGCGCAACCAGTTGATGCATGTGTAGGTCCAGAACTGGACAACAACGACGTGGCCGCGCACCCCGCTCGGCGTTAACGGCTGCGAGTTGAGCCACCCGCTCGCGCCGTCGAAGGAAGGCAGCATGCCCTCGACTGGCAGGTCCGCCGCCGCAACGCCGAGGACTCGTCCGATGCGATTCAGGCCGGTTTGCATCGACATTTCAGCGTCCTCCTTATCAGTCACGGTCGACTTCGATAATCGCGTCCGCAAACGCTTGCGGCGCTTCCTGCGGCAGGTTGTGCCCGACGCCGCCCTCGATCACCCAATGCTTGTACTTGCCGGTGAACTTCTTGGCGTAGACGGCGGCCTCCGGGTGTGGTGCGCCATTGGCGTCGCCCTCGAGCGTGACTGTCGGCACATCGATGTCCGGCGCTTGGGCGAGCTTGGTCTCGAGCTCGTGAAATTGCGGCTCGCCTTCAGTCAGCCCGAGCCGCCAGCGGTAGTTGTGGATGACGACGTCGACGTGGTCGGGATTGTCGAAGGCTGCGGCGCTGCGATCGTAGATTGCGTCGTCGAAGTTCCAACGCGGCGAGGCGAGCTGCCAGATGAGCTTGTTGAACTCGTGAGTGTTCTCCTGGTACCCAAGCCTTCCGCGTTCGGTGGCGAAGTAGTACTGGTACCACCACTGATACTCCGCCCGCGGGAGCAGCGGATTCCTGCCGGCCGCCTGGCTGCCGATGAGGTATCCGCTCACCGACACCAGGCCCTTGCAGCGCTCCGGCCAGAGCGCCGCGATGATGTTTCCGGTCCGCGCTCCCCAGTCGAAGCCTCCGATGATCGCCTTCGGAATCTTCAGGGCGTCCATGAAAGCGATGGCATCTAGCGCGATAGTGCCCTGCTGGCCACTTCGCGTCGTACCGGGGGAAAGAAACCGGGTCGTGCCGTAGCCGCGTACGTAAGGCACGATCACGCGGTAGCCCTTCGTTGCGAGCAGCGGCGCGACGTCGACGTAGCTGTGTATGTCGTAAGGCCAGCCGTGAAAGAGCAGCACCGGCTTGCCGCCGGTGGGTCCGACCTCGGCATATCCGACAGTGAGGGCGCCAGCGTCAATCTGCTTGAGCGGCGGAAACTCCGCGGTCTTCGGAACGGCGATCATCGGGCCGCTCCGGCGCGCGCCGCCTCCAGGATCACGTCGGTCACTGCTTGTGGCTGCGAAACCATGATCAGGTGCGACCCCTCGACCTCTACTATCTTCGCGCCCGCGCGCTGCGCCATCGAACGGACGATATCTGCGCCGGTGGCCTTGTCTCGCACACTCTATCGGTCTCGGGTTAACGGAGCGATTTGAACGCCGCGCGGAGTTCCTGGGTGAAGAGCTCCGGCTCCTCCCAGGCAGCGAAGTGGCCGCCCTTGTCGACCTCGTGGAAGTAGACGACGTTCGGGTAGCTCGCCTCGACCCAGCTGCGAGGACTCCGCCAGATCTCGCCGGGGAAGGTCGTGAAGGCGAACGGGATCGTCGGCGGCGGCAAAGGCTGCTGGCGAGCGGACGGCGCGTCGGGTCCGTAGGCCTCCCAGTACGACCGGGCCGTGGTGGCGCCGGTGCTGGTCAGCCAGTAGAGCGTGATGTTGTCGAGGATGTGGTCGCGCGTGAGGTTGCCCGAGGGCTGCCCCTCGACGAAGGCGCGAGC
>DASPYE010000265.1:0-12274 GCA_035636935.1 Candidatus Dormiibacterota bacterium
GGCATGGACCAGGCCGAGTTCAGGATGAAGAACTTCATCCAGCCTGAGCAGTTTCCGTACCACTCCGCCACCGGCTGGGAGTACGACAGTGGCGACTACCCCAAGGCGATGAATGTCGCGCTCGAGCAGCTCGGCTACGACGAGATGCGCAAGGACGTCGAAGCGCGTCGCAAGAAGGGCGAGGTCACCGGCATCGGCATTGCGAGCTTCACCGAGGTGGTGGGCGCCGGCCACGGCGCCGAGTACGACATCCTCGGCCTCCGGATGTTCGACAGCGCGGAGCTGCGCGTCCACCCGACCGGTAAGGCGATGCTTCGGATGGGGACCAAGTCGCAGGGGCAGGGCCACGAGACGACCTTCGCCCAGATCGTGACCGAGGAGCTGGGCATCCCCGCGGCCGACGTCGCGGTGGAGGAAGGCGACACCGACACGGCGCCCTACGGCCTGGGTACGTACGCATCGCGCAGCACGGCGGTAGCGGGTGCGGCCACGGCGATGGTCGCCCGCAAGCTGCGGGACAAGGCGCGGAAGATCGCATCTCACCTGCTCGAGGCTGCCGAGGAGGACCTCGAGTGGGAGAACGGCAGGTTCTACGTCAAGGGTTCAACAGACAGGGCGAAGACAATCCAGGAGATCGCGTTTGCCGCCTACTCGAACATTCCCGAGGGCATGGAGGCGGGGCTCGAAGGCGTTCACTACTACGACCCGCCGAACATGACGTTCCCGTTCGGCACGTACGCGGTCGTGGTCGACATCGACAAAGGCACCGGCCAGGTCAAGGTCCGTCGCGTGGTCGCGGTCGACGACTGCGGCGTGCGGATCAACCCGATGATCGTCGAGGGCCAGATCCACGGAGGACTGGCCGAGGGCTACGGCATCGCGTTCATGGAGCTGATCACCTTCGACGCGGAGGGCAACTGCATCGGCTCCAACTTCATGGACTACCTGCTGCCGACGGCGTGGGAGACGCCCCGTTTTGAGCTCGGTGAGACCAGCACGCCGTCGCCCCACCACCCGCTCGGCGCCAAGGGCGTCGGCGAGTCGCCGACGGTCGGTTCGCCGGCCGCGTACGTTAACGCGGTCATCGACGCGCTCTCGCCGTATGGGGTGACCAACATCGACATGCCTGTCACATCGGACAAGGTCTGGGCCGCATTGAGAGCGGGAGGAGTCACCGAATAGCCGACGACGTATTCGATCTGCTGAAGGAGTACGAAGCCGCGGGCACGGCGTGCGCGCTCGCTACGGTCGTGCGCTGCGAGGCGCCGACCTCCGCGCATCCCGGCGACAAGGCCGTGATCACCGTCGACGGCCGGCTGCGAGGGTGGATCGGCGGCAGCTGCTCGGAGCCCGTCGTGCGCCGCGAGGCCCTGCGGACGCTGACCGAAGGCTCTCCGCAGCTGATCCACATCGTGGGAGGCGACGAGGTGAAACAGACGCGCAAGCGTGGAGAGCTGATGATTGCCACCACGTGCCCAAGCGGCGGCTCGCTCGATATCTTCATTGAGCCCCGGGTGCCCAAGCCCCTGCTCGTAGTTTTCGGAGACAGCCCGGCTGCGAGAACGCTCGTCAAACTCGCCGAGCTCACCGGATTTCGGTCGCGCGCCGTGAGCCAGGCCGACTTGGCGACACTCGAGATCTCGACGGGCGACGCACACGCGGTGGTGGCGACGATGGGCCACTTCGACGAAGACGCCCTCGAGGCGGCGCTCGCTTACCCGAACGTCGATGTGAGTCTCATCGCCAGCACCCGGCGAGCAGCGGCGGTGAGGGAGGAGTTGGTGCGGCGCGGCCTAGACGAGCACGCTCTCGCGCGGGTGCGCACCCCTGCGGGCAAGGTGCGAGGTGGAACGCAGGAGGAGATCGCGCTGCTCGTCCTCGCCGAGGTAGTCGCGGCGCGCCGCAAGCGCGGCACGAAGCCTGCCGCCGTCGAGATCTCGCCCGTCACGTTCGTCACCGATCCCGTTTGCGGCATGACGGTCGATCCGCTGACGAGCCCCTACAAGGTCGTTGCAGGAAACACGACGTACTGGTTTTGCTCGGCGGGCTGCCTCGCGGAGTTCGAAAAGCAACCGGAGCGCTATTTGCACCGTGTAGAGGCTTAACCTCTCCGGCCCTTCAGATGCGTGTCGCGCGCACGTTGGCTCGGACTAAGATCGCCGCGGTGCCACCGACCACCCGCAGCCTTGCGACACCGGTCGCCTGGCTTGTGTGGGTGGTGACTTTCACGATCGTGGTGCTGACCATCCTGTCGGTGCAGGCCGTCGGCGACCGGCCGCTGCCATCGGTCTATGGCCTCGGCCATGGCTTCCTCGTCGTGGGTTCCACCGAGCTGGTCACTCTCGTCTATGCCACGGTTGGCGCCCTGTTGATCCAGCGGCGGCTGGACAGCCGCATCGGCTGGCTGGTGGCGGGCATAGGCCTCGGTTGGGCGATTCAGGGCTACGCCGTCTGGTACACCGCCGCCGACCTGCTGGGAGTCGTGCATCATCCCGGCGCTGACTTCGCTGCATGGGTGGCCTCCTGGAGCTGGCTGCCGGGCCAGGTGGGCGTTGCGGCGGTGCTCCCGCTCTTCTTTCCCGATGGCCGGCTTCCGTCGCGACGATGGGGGTGGGCCCTTGGGGTGTCGGTGACGGGAATCCTGCTTGGCACCGCGGCCCTCGCTCTGCAGCCCGGACCGCTGTTCCTTTTCCCAGGGGTGGTCAATCCGTATAGCGGCGCAGGCCTGGCAACTTTCGCTGCCTGGATTTCCCGTCTCAGCTTTCTCCTGATGGGCGCCGGTGTCGTGCTCGCGGCCGCCTCGGTCGCGGTGCGTTATCGCAGCAGCCAATACCGCGAGCGCCAGCAGCTCAAGTGGTTTGCTTACGCCGCAGCCGTGGCGGCACTCGCGGTCGTGACGACGATCGTGCTGCGCGCCACTTTTGATCCTTCGGCCGATTTGCAGCTGATCGTTGTCGCCTATTGGCTGTCCCTTGGCGCCCTGCCGGTGGCCATCGGCATCGCCGTGCTTCGGCACCGGTTGTACGACATCGACGTCTTGATCAGCCGCACCTTCGTCTACGGCTCTCTGCTCGCCCTGGCGGCGGGTGTCTACTCAGCCTCGATCCGCCTGTTCCAGTACCTCTTCGTCCAGGCCACCGGGAACAAGTCGGATTTCGCCTTTGTGATCAGCACCCTGATTCTCGGTGCAGCTTTCCTGCCTGCCCGCAAGCGGCTCGAGCAGGTTGCTGATCGATGGTTCAACCGCCGGGAAAGAAAGCTGGATGTCTTCGCCGAACACGTGGAGCTCGTCGCGGGAATCTCGGTGATCGACCCCCCCGCCTTGGCGCGGCGCCTGCTCAACGAAGCGATCGGCGCGCTTGGGTGCAGCGCAGGCGAGGTCCGTTTACGAGGCAAGGGCGGAGACGCCGTGGTCGCGGCGCTGGGCGAGCTCGGCAATGCTCCCCTGACCGTTCCCATCGCAACGTCGAGGATGCGAGTTGGCTCGATCTCGCTCGAGGGCCGGCCCGGAGGAGCGACCTACACATCAGCGGAGATTGCCGCCCTGACGCATGCGGCGGGCGTCGTCGCCGCGGCCCTGGCGCCGATGATCGAGGAGCGCGCTGCCGAACCAAGCCCGGTTCGCTAACCGCTCGTCTCAGTGCCGCCTAGAACATCTCCCGCGCGCAAACGCTCCAGGTTCTGCATCCTCGCCTCGGCGCGCGCGCCGAGCTTGCCCAGCACCGCGGCGACGATGGCCTCCACGACGGCGATCGCCCCGACCAGCGAGTCGAACGGCCCCACCGTCTCGACGCTCGTCACCAGCACCTGACGCGCGAACGCCGACGCCGGCGACAGCCATTGATCCGTGAACAGGACCACGTCGCAGCCTCGCGCCGAGGCGACGCGAGCGCAGTCGATGGTGTCTGGCTGATATCGCCGGTAATCGAAGACGACCAGGAGGTCCGTCCTCCGCATGTCGATCAGCTGCTGCGCGGGCGCGCTGCGCTCTGCGTCCACGAGCCCGATCCCGGGGCGCAGCAGGTGCAGCTGCGCCGAGAGGTAGCGAGCGAGAGGGGCGCTGACGCGGCCGCCCAGGACCAGGACGCGGCGCCGGACGTCGGCCAGGAGCTCGACCGTTTCGACGACGTCGCGGTCGGAGAGCAGCTCGGTGGTCGCTTTCAGGTTGTGGGCAGCCACGTCGAGTGCTGACTTCACGGCCGACTCCCGCTTTGGCTCTTCCCGATAGCGCTCGAGCGGCGAGCTGAGCCGCGCTTGGACCTCCTCGCGGAGGTTTTCCTGGAACTCGGGATAGCCGCGGAAACCGAGCTTCGCGATAAAACGTGTCACCGTCGGTGGGCTCACGCCGGCCCGCTCGGCAAACCGGGCCACGCTCTCCAAGCCCGCGATCGGGTACGACGCAAGCAGCGCCCGAGCCAGGCGCCGCTCGGCCGGGCTCAGGGAGTCCAGGCGCTGGCGGACCAGCTCCCCAACTCGATGGTCAGTAACAGACATTACATTTCATCAAAACTCGGGTATTCCGGTACGTTCTTGACAAATCCACCGCATTCGCCCGTAATCTTGTCAGCAAAGCCATGTCACGTGAAGAGCGGCCTCGCATCGGAATCACCACCAGCCCGCGTCGGGGCGCCGACTACTACGACGCGTACAAGCGGGCGGTCGAGGCGGTGGGCGCGGAGCCTGTCGACCTGCCGCCTGGGACAACATCGCTCCCCAACCTCGACGGACTGCTTCTGCCTGGTGGTTGGGACGTGGATCCCGCCCTCTACGGAGAGCGGCCTGACCCCAAGGTAGGGCCGATCGACCGCGAGCTTGACGACACCGAGCTCCGCCTCTTCGCGCAAGCCCGCGACCAGAACC
This sequence comes from Candidatus Dormiibacterota bacterium, assembly GCA_035636935.1. Lineage (GTDB taxonomy): Bacteria > Chloroflexota > Dormibacteria > Dormibacterales > Dormibacteraceae > 40CM-4-65-16. The sequence goes on from DASPYE010000265.1 coordinate 4,861, forward strand.
TGCCCGTCATGGGGATCTGCCGCGGCCAGCAGGTGATCAACGTCGCGATGGGCGGATCGCTTCAGCAGCACCTCGATGGACACGAGGTCAGACAGTTCGGCAGAAACCACCTCGCCCATGCCATCGAGGTCGATCCCCGCTCCGAGCTCGGGCGGGCGGCGGGCAACCAGAAGATCCGCGTCAACAGTCTCCACCACCAGGCGATCGACAAGCTCGCGCCGGGCCTCGTCAAGACCGCGAGCGGGGAAGACGGCACGGTCGAGGCGGTCGAGACGGCGGATGGACTCATCGTCGCCGTGCAGTGCCACCCCGAGGAGCTCGCATCCGACCTGCCCTGGGCGCGCACGCTTTTCGAGCGGTTCGTCGAGCGCGCGCGCAGCCGGAAGCCGGCCTAGGCTCCGGTCAGCTACACGCTGCGTTCGTAGCGCGACCTCTCCCAGTCGCTCACGGTCTGCTGCCACGCCTTCAGCTCCCACCTGCGTGAGGTCGCGTAGTAGTCGCTGAACTTCTCGCCGAGCGCCTTACGCAGCACACCGTCAGCCTCGAATGTCCGCAGCGACTCCTCCAGAGATGCCGGCAGCGGGGCGAGGTCGGTGCGCGAGTACGCGTCACCCACAACGGGTTCCGGTGGCGGCGCGCCCCGGCGCAGTCCGTCAGCGGCTGACGCCACGATCGCGGCCAGGGCGAGGTAGGGGTTGGCGTCGGCCCCCGGCCGCCGGCACTCGAAGCGATTCAGCTCCGCACGAGCCGAATGAATCACCCGAACTGCGCACGATCGGTTCTCGACGCCCCAGCTCACGTTGGTCGGCGCGAAGTAGCCGGGCACGAGCCGCTTGTACGAGTTGATCGTGGGGTTGAGCAAGAGCGAGGCCGCGGGCAGGTGCTCGAGCACGCCCGCGATCGCCGGCGCAAGCGTCTCGCCTCCGGCAAACACGTTCGTCCCGTCGCGCCAGCACGAGAGGTGCACGTGACCGCTGGACCCTTCCTCCCCGGCCGCGGTCTTGGCGAGAAAGCTCGCCCGCATGCCCATCGACCGGGCGAGCTCTTTGACCGCGAACTTCGTGTAGGCGGCGTTGTCGGCCGCTTCGAGGCCGGGTCGGGCGGCGAGGTTCAGCTCGACGAGTCCTGGCGCCGCCTCGGTGTGCACGGCCGTGAGCTCGACCCCGAGGTCGTCGAGGGCAGGACGCAGCGCGCTGACAAACGGATCGAGCACGGCCACCTCCCCGGCGCTGTAGCTGATCCCGCTCGTCGCCGGGCGATCGTTCTCGTCCTGTAGGCGGACCTCGTATTCGATCGCTGCCACGACGTCGTATCCGACGTCCTGCATCCGCGCCAGCGCGCCGCGCAGGACCTCGCGCGATGCGAGCTCGCAGCGCGCACCGTCCGGCCAGCTCGGCGTGCCGAGGCAGACCCTCCAGCCGGGTCGCCAACGCAGGTCGTGCAGCGTCGACGTGTCTGGGTGCACCACAAGGTCGGCGGCTCCCGAGCGGATGCCGAACCTTTCGTAATCGGCGATCGGCGTGTCGACGGGATCCAGCGCCAGCAGGAGATCTGTCATCACCGTGCCGTGTCGTACCGCGGCATCGAATGCGTCGGGTCGCAGCGCCTTGCCCCGCAGCGAGCCGTTGACGTCTGGGATCACGAGCAGCACGAACTCGACGTGCTCGGTCGGTCGGTAGTCGACCGGGCTCGTCGTGGCCTCCGCCTCGGTGCGGATCAACTCAGGTCCTTCATCGTCGCTGCCAACCTTGCCACCATCAGCTCGAGCTCGTCATCCGTGCTTGTGAAGGCCGGGGCGAAAACGACTTCGTCACCCGCGTAGCCGTCAGGGGTCGAGTGGGTGGCCATGATCAGCAGGCCATGCTCGATCGCGGCGTCTTCCACGCGCTCGTCGAAATGCAGCTCGTCCGGCATGCCGACCAGGCTGATCCCCAGCAGAAAACCGCGCCCGCGTACGTCGGCGACAAGCGGGTTGCCCCGCAGCGCGGACTTGACGTCCGCCAGCAGTCGGGGTCCACGCTCGCGCACTCGCTCCACCAATCGGCGCTCGACGAGCGCGTCCAGCACAGCCAGTCCCGTCGCGCATGAGATGGGTGCGCCGTCCCACGTATGGCCGAGGTCGAAGAAGCGCGAGCCCCGGTCGATCGCGTCGTAAACATGCTGCTTGCAGAGCAGAGCGCTGATTGGCGCGTAGCCGGCCCCCAGCCCTTTGCCGATCGTCACGATGTCCGGCTCGATCGGCAGCTGCTGGTACGCGAACCACGTTCCGGTGCGGCCCATCCCGGTGACGACCTCGTCGAAGCAGATCAAAAACCCGTGGCTCGCCCGCCGCTCCTCCAGCCCCCGCCAGAACTTGTCTGGCGTTGCGAATGCCGGCCGGGCGGCTCCGCTGATCGGCTCGCAGAAGAACGCCGCCACGTTCTGCGGGCCCGCTTCTTCGAGGCGAGCGTCCAGCTCGCGGAGGGCGCCTTCGCCGGACCCATCCATCGATATGTGCAGATGCGGCGACAGGTAGGGCTCGTAAGGGTGCTGAAGCGTGCGGGTGCGCCCGGTCAGCCCCAGGGTCGCCATCGTCGAGCCGTGGTAGGACTGCGCCGGCGAGATCACGCGCCACCGCTCGCCTTGACCACGATCGACGTGGTACGAGCGGGCGAGCCGCAGCGCGGCCTCATTGGCCTCGGAGCCGCTAGAGGCGAAACGGACGCGCGCCATCTCGGGCGCGGCCGTAGTGATCAGCCGGTCGGCGAGCTGCTCCATCGGCTCGTTGGTGAAGTGGTCCATGTAGAAGTAGGCGATCTTCTCCGCCTGCCTGGCTCCGGCCTTGATCACTTCTTGCGCACCGTGCCCGAGGTTCGCCACCATCGCCCCGCCGGAGCACGCGTCCAGGATCTTCTTTCCGTCCGCCGTGTACACCCATACGCCTTCGCCTCGTTCGACGCTCGGGTACGCGAGATCGAGAAAGCGTGGAAAGGTGCTGGTTTGCTCGGCCGTGATCACCTGCGCCGTGCCCCGGTCGCCACCTCGTCGCGGAAGCGGTCGAACAATCGCCAGGTCAATCTGCGCGAGTCACCGGCTCGGCGCTGGGTCTCTTCCAGCAGTCCCGCCGGATCGACGCCCTCGGCGCGGAGCTCGTGCGCGTACACGCGCACCCACTCGGCCATGATCTGAGGCGTCACCTCGGGATGGAACTGCAGGCCAAGGCTGCGCCCCGAGACGAACGCCTGCGGCCCGACATCGGTCTCGGCGATGACCTCAGCGCCCGGTGGTGCGCTGAACGTATCGAAGTGCCACTGGAACCACGGCCCTGGGCCGATCAGCTCCGGATTTTTCGTCCGCACCGGGAGCCAGCCGATCTCCGCCTCCTCCGAGCGATGGAGCCTCGCGCCGAGCACACGCGCCAGCATCTGGCCACCGAAGCACAGACCGAGGATCGGAACGTCAGCCTCGCGCGCCTGCTCGAACAGATTGGCCTCGCGAGGCACGAATGGAATCGAGTCGTCGAAGGCCGCGAACTCGGACCCGAGCGACACGATCAGGTCGTAGTCGCGCGGATCGAGGGCCCTGTCGTCCTCGTCGATGCGCACGGTCTCCACGCGCGCCGACTGCTCGTGGAGCCAGCTTGTCATGAGGCCGGGCGGGGTCGCCGCCTCGTGCTGGAGGATCAACGTGAGCGGCTTCCACGCTTCGGTCGTCACAGCTCCCTCTCGACCGACCCTGCCACGGCGCGGACCGTCTTGGCAAACCGGATGATCATCTCGCCCAGATCGTCGTCGGGTGTCGTGAACGGCGGCGCGAAAAGCGTCTGGTCGCCCGCGAATCCGTCGCGCGTCGGCATCGTCGAGTAAACGATGACTCCCAACTCCATCGCGGTCAGGTCGATGCGCCTGGCGACGCCCAGCGCCGGGGGCAGGAACGATTTGCCGTCCCGCGGATCAACATACTCGACCCCCAGCAGGAATCCATGGCCGCGCACCTCACGCACCATCGGAATCCCGGCGAGCGCGGCGGACAGCTCGTCGCGCAGCCGCGGCCCGCGAGCCCGTACGCGCTCGATCAGCTGCTCGCTGCGCAGCACGTCGAGGACCTTCAGCCCAACGGCGCAGGACATCGGAGCGCCGTCCCACGTGTGACCCACAGTGAATCTTCGCGAGCCCCGCGCGAACGCCTGGTACACGTGGTCCGCGCAGATCACAGCGCCGATCGCGGCGTAGCCCGCGCCCAGGCCCTTCGCGGTGGCGATGATGTCCGGAACGAGCGGCAGCTTCTCGGCGGCAAACCAGTGGCCGCTGCGGCCGACGCCGGTGACGACCTCGTCGTAGCAGATCAGGAATCCATGGCGGTCGCGGCGCTCGGCCAGGCCTTGCCAGAAACGCGGCGGAGGCGTGTACGCCGGCAGCGCGGCGGCGGTGATCGGCTCGCAGAAATACGCGGACACGTTTTCCGGACCTACCTCCTCCAGCACCTGGTCCAGCGCGGCGAGCGCGGCTTCACCGCTCGGATCGAAGCGCCACGTGCTGGGAGGAATGTGGCGGTGAGCCGGCATGTAGGGCCCGAACGGTGCTTGCAATCCGGGTCGTCCGGTCAAGCCGAGGGTCGCCATCGTCGGGCCGTGGTACGCCTGAGCGGGAGAGATGACCTGCCATCGCTTTGGATCGCCGCGCTCAACGTGGTAGCCGCGCGCCATCTGGATCGCCATCTCGTTTGCTTCCGCGCCGCCGGTCACAAAGCGCGCGCGCGTCATGCCGGGGGGAGCGACTTCCACGAGCTCCGCTGCCAGCTGCTCGCGCGGCGGGTTGGTCAGGCGCTCGTTGTGCACATATGAAAGACGCGAGGCCTGCTGGGCCGCCGCCGCGATGATGTCGCGTCGTCCATGCCCAAGCGTGGCTGCCATCGAGCCTCCGCTCATGGCGTCGAGGTAGCGCTTGCCGGTCGAGTCTTGGACCCACGCGCCGTCTCCGGAAACCACGACCGGATAGCGGCGGTCCAGCTCCAGTGGAAAGACGCGGGTCGCGTCGCTGGCAACTACTGAGTCACGCCGACGGGCGCGCGCGGGGCGCATCAGATCAGCCATCGAACACTGGCTTCAGAGCGTAGTAGACGTCCCGGTAGCGACGGTACGCGTCGTCGTAGATCGCGCGCCGCTCGGGGTCGGGAAGATGTTCCTCGGGCCGGTAGCGCACAAAAGCGCTCACGGCCGCCGCGACATCTGGCAAGACGCCCGAGCCAACCGCCGCCAGGATCGCCGCGCCAGTGGCTGTCGTCTCGATGTTGTCGGGCACTCGCACGGGAAGGCCCGTCACGTCGGCCTTGATCTGCCGCCACAGCGCGCTCTTGGCCCCACCTCCCACGATGGTCAGCCGGCGCACCTCGAGGCCTGCGTTGGTCATCGCCTCCAGGATGTCGCGGAGCGCAAAGGCGCTGCCCTCGAGGAGGGCGCGGGTCATGTGTGCCTTGGTGTGGGCGAGGCTGAGCCCGTAAAAGACGCCGCGAGCGGCGCCGTTCCACTCCGGCGCCATGGCCCCCTGCATGGCCGGCAGGAACACCAGGCCCTCCGCGCCGGGCGTCACGTCGGCCGCAGGCGCGCAGATCGCGTCGTATCCGGCGTCAGTGCCGAAGAAGTGGTCGCGCCACCAGCGCAGGTTGCCGCCCGATACGAAGCCAGGGTTCTCCAGCAGCCAGCTGTCGGGATCGCCATGCGGGTGGCACTCGACGAGTCTCGTGCGGTCTTCGCGAGGCACGGAAGACACCGCGCACACCGGTTCCGCCGTGCCTACCACGTCGCACACCTCGCCGGGCGCGAACACGCCCGCGCCCAATGTGGCCGCCATCTCGTCCCCGCATCCGACCACCACGCATGTATCGCGCGCGAGGCCGGTCGCCGAAGCAAAAGCTTCCGTGACCCGGCCGATCCCGTGAGTTCCCGGCACGAGCTCGGGCAGCATCGCCGCATCCAGGTCGACCGCGCCGATCACGTCGTCCGACCAACGACGCGTGCGATGGTCGAGAAGCGCAAGTGACGATGCGTTCGAGTAGTCGACCATCGCGACGCCGGCGGCCTCTTGCACCGCAAAGGAGCCAGGCGGCAGCAGCTTTTTGGTTTGGGCGAAGATCTCGGGCTCCTCATCCCTGATCCACATGGCCTTGAACACTGCATGTGACGAATCCAGGTTGGTCCCGGTGTGCCTGTAGAAAGACTCGGGAGAGAGGCGTTGCGTGAGCGCCGCCGCCTGCGCTTCCGCGCGCCGGTCCATCCAGATCATCGCGTTGCGCAGCGGTCTGCCGCGGGCGTCGCACGCGACCATGCCGTCCAGCTGTGAGCCAAACGAGATGGCCGTTACGGCGGATGGCTCGCCATGCTCGAGGACGCGCCGGATCGTCTTGTGCAGGGCATCGATCCATTCCCGCGGGTCCTGCTCGGCCCATCCGGGATGCGGAAACAACACGTCGTACGACTGGTAGGCCGAAGCGACCAGCGTGCCGTCCGCGGAGTAGAGCGCGGTGTTGGTCCCCTGGCTCCCGACGTCGCAGCCGATCACATAGGGTCCGGTCACTGCACGATGACGACTTTCAGTCCCGAGCCCGAACGGATCGTGTTGAAGGCTTCGTCGATCCGATCCAGTGGAAAGCGATGAGTCACGACTGATGCCAGCTCGTCGCGGCGTCGCTCGAGGTAGTCCATCGTGATCCTGTACTGCCGGTGCGTGGCGCCGTACGCGCCGACGATAGCCAGCTCTTTGTAGTGAAGCTGGTTCATGTCGAGAGCCGCGACCGGATCGTGCTTGGGCAGCCCCGCGAAATAAACGACGCGCGCGCGCTTGGACGCCATCTCGAGCGCGGCCTGTTGGGCCTGCTTCGACGGTGCCGCGACGATGACGCGTTCCGGACCGCGTCCCTCGGTGCGCTCCAGTGCGGCCGCAACCCCGTTGTCATCGCCGGCGACCCACGAGTCGTCCACGAACGAACCGACCGCGCGTAGCGCGACATCCAGACGCTGCCGGTTGACGTCGGTCAGGAAGACCTTGCTCGCGCCGCGGTCGCGTGCCATCACCGCCTGCCAGCAGCCGATCGGACCCGAGCCGATGATCACGACCGTGTCACCCAGGCGCACGTCCAGCATCTCGATCCCATTGAGCGCGCACGCGAACGGGTCGGCGACTGTCGCGAGATCGGAGGGCAGGTCGGGCGGGAGCGGGATCAGGTTTTTGATCGCGATAGGAGGCACCGCCGCATACTCGGCGTACGCGCCGGGGTACGGATCGTAGCCATACAGGAGATGTTCGTCGCACAGGTTCTGCATGCCGTCCATGCAGTACCGACATCGCCCGCACGTGAGGATCGAGCCCAGGAAGACCCGATCGCCCTTCTTGATCCCGGGCGGCAGAACCGCCTGCGGCCCGACCTCTTCCAGGATGCC
>DASPYE010000266.1:0-8760 GCA_035636935.1 Candidatus Dormiibacterota bacterium
TGGCACCCAGGGTTCGCGACCGCTACTACGTCAGCCTTGGTCGCCTGCAGGTCGTCGAGCTTCTCCTGCAGGACGCGATTGGACATCTCGGGTTCCAGCGTGCTGTATAGGCCCGCGGCGCCGCAACAGATCTCAGCGTGCCGCATCTCGATAAAGTCGACGCCGGGCAACGAGCGGATCAGCTCTCGTGGCTGCTTCTTGATCTTCTGCGCGTGCGCGAGGTGGCAGGCGTCCTGGTAAGTGACTCGGAGCTTGGCCTCTCGGGCCGGCGCAGGCAGGCCGATCTCGGCCAGCCATTCGCTCAGGTCTTTGACGCGGCCTTTCAGCTCGGGGTAGAAATCCTTGAGGTGCGCGCCGCATCCAGCTGAGTCGACAACCAGAGCGTCGAAGTCGCGGGCGCGATACGTCTTCATGTTCGCCTTGCGCAACGCGTCCGCGCCCTTGAGGTCGCCGTTGTGCGCGAACAGGGCGCCGCAGCATCGCTCCGCCGGCGGAAACCACACCTCGCATCCCGCAAGCTGCAACAGCCTGACCGCCGCATCGTGCGACTGCGGGTAGAGGATCGGCATCACGCATCCGACCAGGAACGCGACCCGATGCTTTCGGTCGCCGATCGCCGGTGCGACATTTCCCGCGGGCCGGCGGAAAGGTTCACCCAGCCGAGGCAGCATCCGGCCTGAGCGAGCGATGGACGTGAGGCCCAGCTTCTGTGCCAGGCGCGTAGCCGCGCCTGCAGCGCGCAGGCGGCCCGGATGACCGACGAGCTGCCGCAGGGCGAGGCGGCTCGTCCCCCGCTTGAGCGACGCGCGCCGCAGGTCCTCGACGTCCGCGCGGCCCGCTTCGATGATGCGGCCGTACGGGACGCCCGACGGGCATACGCCCTCGCATGTTCTGCAGCCGAGGCAGAGGTCGATGTGCCCGACCTGCTCCTCGTCAAAGGCCATGGTCCCGCGCTTCCACTGGGTCATCAGGTAGATGCGGCCGCGCGGAGACTCGGTCTCCAGCCCCGTGACTCGAAAGGTCGGACACGCATCGAGGCACAGGCCGCAGTGAACGCACGTCGCGAGGTCGTCGTCGGACAACCGCGCAAATGGCGTTGTCATACGACGTACCTTCCAGGATTCAGGACGTGGTCCGGATCGAAGGCGTCCCTTAGCCGCCGCATGACTTCGATGGTTGGGGGCGGATTGCCCCACGCTCCAACCTCGCGCATGAAATCGTCCGGCGCCGCGAGCATGACGAGGGTCCCGCCGGCTGCTTCGGCCTTGGCGCGCATCCCGATGACTGAGTGCGCGTCGGACGCGATCGCCCAATGCGCGACCCCGATGCCCGGGGAAGCCCACCAGCCCGCGCCCCTGGGAAGCTCCTCGACAAGCCGGCGAAGCCCTGACCGCGGCGCAGCGATGCGAGCCCACCGCGCCGGCGCTCGCCCTGAGTGCCGCTCCCAGATCGATTGGTCCTCGACCGCCCAGCCGAGGTCATGGATCACGCGATCGACCGCGTCATGGCTGCCGGTGTAACGGGCGAGAACCCGGCCGTCGGAGAAGATCTCGAGGGCCGAGGGCGCGACAGGCATCGTCAGCGCCTGGTCGGCGCCGTCCCAACCCCCCTCGCTGGTGACGGTGACATCGCGGAGGGGCTTCGGGAAAACCTTGAACGACGCGGCGACGATCACGCCCAGCGAACCCAGCGCACCGTAGTGCAGCTTCATCATGTCGTAGCCGCTTACGTTCTTGACCACGCGGCCGCCTCCGCTGGCGAGCGTGCCGTCGGGCAGCGCGACGCGGATGCCGATCAGAAAGTCGCGCGGTGAACCGAATCGCAGCCGCAGGGGTCCCGTCCAGCCTGTCGCGAGCAAGCCGCCAATGGTGTGGCCGGGTGAGCTGAACGGGTCGAGCGGCAGGAACTGTGCAGACTTGGCGAGCTCGTGCTGCAGCGCCTCCAGGGTGATGCCCGCCTCGACGCTCACGACCATGTCCGCCTGCGAGTGCTCGATCACGCGGTCGAGCCGCGTCGTATGAAGTTCGACGTCGACACGTTCGGGGACGCCGCCCATCCCGCGCGCCCTGCCACCGCCGACCGGGACGACCGCCAGCTTCTGGCTCGCCGCGTCGTGCAGCTGGCGCGCGAGCTCGTCTGCGGTCGACGGCTTTTCGACTGCGACCGTGCTCACCACCATTTGGCCTCGATGGCCAACCCGGTTCGCCCTGCGAGGTGGACGGCCTTGCGCGATGGGTCGGGAAAGATCTTGCCCGGGTTGAGGATTGCGTTCGGGTCGAAGACGTCCTTCACGCGATGCATGGCACCGAGGTCGTCCTCGCTGTAGATCCATGGCATGAAGGCGCTCTTCTCGAGGCCGATTCCGTGCTCACCCGAAAGCGCGCCGCCCATCTCGACGACCGCGCGCAGCATCTCTTCGCCCGCAGACTCCACCTGGTGCAGGACATCTCGCTCGCGCATATCGAAAAGGATGTTGGGGTGGAGGTTGCCGTCGCCCGCGTGGAATACGTTCGCGACAGGCAGCTTGTAGTGCTCACCGATCTCACCTACCGCTGACAGCACCTGGGGCAGGCGTGAGCGGGGAACCACGCCATCGTGCAGGTAGTAGTTGGGCTTGATCCGGCCGAGGGCGCCGATTGCTCCCTTGCGCCCCGCCCACAGAAGCTCGCGCTCGGCCGGCGTCTGGGCCTCGCGAATCGCGTAACCATGGTTCTCGGTCAGGATCTTGTTGATCGCAGCGGTCAGCTCTCGCGTCGTCTCCGCAGTCCCGTCGACCTCGACGAGGAGCACCGCGCCGGCGTCCGTCGGATAGCCCGCGTGGTAGTGGGCCTCAACGGCGCCCACGGTCACGTTGTCCATCATCTCGAGCGCCGCCGGTACGATGCCGTGCCCGATGACCGCCGAAACAGCCTGGCTTGCCGTCTCGATGCTGGGGAAGGCGGCCAGCATGGTTGCGATGCTCGGCGGGATCCGCAGCAGCCTGACCTTGATCTTCGTGATCGCACAGAGCGTGCCCTCCGAACCGACGAGCACGCCGCAGAGGTCGAGCCCGACGCGGTCCGGCACGTCGCCGCTGACCCAGAGCACGCTGCCGTCGGCGAGCACGACCTCCATGCCCAGCACGTGGTTGGTGGTGACGCCGTAGTAGAGACAATGCGGGCCGCCTGAGTTTTCGGCCGCGTTGCCACCGATCGTGCAAGCCTTCTGGCTCGAGGGGTCCGGCGCGTAGAACAGTCCGTGCTGGGCCGCGACCAGGGAGAGCTCCTGGTTGACGACACCGGGCTCGACGATCGCGGTCTGCGCGATGGGGTCGATGTTCAGGATGCGGCGCATGCGCGTGACCTGGAGCGCGATGCCGCCGCGGATCGTCACCGCGCCTCCGGAAAGTCCAGTGCCCGCGCCGCGCGGCACCACCGGGATCTTGTGCCTGGCGGCCACCTTGATCACAGCTGCCACGTGCTGGGTAGTCGATGCGAGCACCACCGCGTCGGGCATCGCTCCCTCGATCGAGCCATCGCGCTCGAAGATGCGGAGGTCGTTGGCGGAATCGATGACCGCTTCACGGCCGACGATGCTGCGCAGCTCTTCGGCGACCTGCCTGGAAAGGCCCATCAGGCGATCGGCGCCTCAAGCTCGGGGTTGCGTTCGAAAGCTTCGAACCGCCGGGTCATCGCTCCGGGAAAGCCCGGCGCCTCAATCGCCGGCGGGCCGACGATAAGCAGGTCGAGCCATTTCTGACACTCCTCCTCGGACGGCAGACGGTCAACACGCTCGAAGACGACCTCCTGGATCCGGCTGTGCGGCGAGACCTGGATGGTGTACCAGACCGAAAGACCTTCCGGCGTGATGGCGTGATGCGATTCATCGACCTTGCGATTGATGGGAAGGCGCAGCGGTCCAGCCTCGGCCGCGACGCGCAACCGCGCGGCCTCGGTTGCGATGTCGGTCACATAGGTCAGCTTAAACTCGAACTGGTGACAGGCCGACAGCGGGTTGAGGCGGCGATCGCGATGGGCGTGGCCGACCGGCCGCCGATCGCGGCCTGGAGTCACACGTATCGCGAGGAGTGGTCGCCGGCTGACCTTGCCGCCGTCACCGTCGAACGCGCCCGTCGATTTGGTTGGGACTTCGTCAAGTTCCAGCTGCGTGCGAGCTGCTTCGCCGAAGCCTTTGGCTCCGTCTATCACCCGGCGGGGCATCGCCTGCGCGCACCGATCCTCATCCAGCCTGCGGTGCCGGACCTCGAGTCGTGGTCATCGGTGCAGCTCGTCGATCGCAAGGCGCTCGATGACCAGGTCGAGTCGATCGCCATCGTCGCGCGCGAGTTGCGCCGCGAGGTGCCGGTGATCCAGACGGTGTTCAGCCCGATCACGGTGGGCGGCTACCTGGTCGGCAAATCTCAGTCGCGTGTCGTACGCGAGCTGCGCAAGCACCCGGAGATCGTCGGTCCCGCCCTCGCCGGGGTCGCCGCGGCGCTCGTGGATTTCAGCCGGCGATCCATCGAAGCCGGCGCGGCGGGCATCTTCTACGCGATCTCTGGTTACGCGGGACGCAAGGTCATGCCGGAGGACGAGTATCGAGACGTGGTGCTGCCGCACGACCTGGCGGTGCTCGACTCTCTACCCGGGAGCGCATGGTTCAACGTCGTTCATTTATGCGGGTCCAATCTCAATTTCGACCTGGCGCGGGACCTGCCCGCGCAGGTGGTCAGCTGGTCGATCCACAACCAGGGCAACCCGTCGCTGGCCGAGGGCCGGAAGATCGCGGGCCGCGCCGTCATGGGTGGGCTGAGCCAGCGCACGACGCTGGTCTATGGGCCGCCGCCGAAGATCGCGGCCGAAGCCCGCGCCGCGATCAAAGAGACGGCGGGCCGGGGGTTGCTGCTGGCGCCCGGATGCTCGGTGCCTCCACGGGTGCGTGAGGTGAACCTCTCGGCCATTACCTCGGCGGTTGCGGCATGAGCAGGGTCGAGGGTCTGGCCGAGATCGTGCTGTGGGTCGCCGACATGGAGTCGGCTCTGGAGTTCTACCGCGACCGGTTCGGTCTGGAGTTGATGTCGCCGCCGGAGTTGCCAAACAAGTTCTTGATGGTGGCCAAACCGGGCGGGATCCCGGAGATGATCGTCCTCGTCCCGCACCCGCACGGCCCGGACTATTTCCCGCGGCACAAAGAAATGAGGGTTCTCCACCACCTCGCGTTCCGCGTCGACCGCCGGTCCTACGACGAGCTGGAGAACGGATTCATCGAAGCCGGCATCGAGGTCCGGCACGGAGTGCACCCCGTGCTGAAAGGCGTGCGCACGTTCTACGTCGACGACCCGGACGGCAACGAGGTCGAGGTGATCGGCCCGGCCTAGGCCGGCAGGCACCCCTCCACGGGCGCGGGACCGTAGGAGCTTCCAGGCGGCCCGGTCAAGACAAGATCTCGGCGCACGAGCACGACGATGTCCCACGACACGGTCGTCTTGCGGAGGATGGTTCCGTTGCGAGCGTCCCTGACCACGACATCGCGCGCGATGATTCTCAGCAGGGGCACGTTGACGGTCTGTGTCCCAGGACAGGTCGACGTGATCCGCGATAGGCCCGCCACGTCAACCCAGACTGGCGGACCGTCGACATTGGCGACGATCACCTGACCGGTGCTCAGGGCAAACGAAATGGTTGCCATCGACAGCACGACGAGCGCAACGGCGACGTGCCGTCGAGTCACGAGGCGATTCTGATCGACAGTGCCGCCGCGCCCTTGCCTAGGTGACCTGAGGCTTGGTCTCCGCCGCGGGCTGGGGTCCGCGTGTGCCGAGGGCGACGCCGACCCCGGCGACGACCAGGATCGTGCCGACGATCAGCGTCACGGGCTCCGGAGCGTGGATGCCGAACGCGGAGTCCAGCGAGTAGGCGCCTGGTCCGGCGAGAGCGATCGCCGCGATCGCGGCGAGGATCGAGAGGTTGAACTCGTACCCGCCTTTGGTGACCCAGAAACCCTTAGGCCAGTGGACCAGCGCGATGGCGACCAGCATCGAGCCCGCGATCGCGAGGCTGGGGAGAGGTGTCAGCAGGCCGACCGCCAGGCCAATCCCGCCGAGCAGCTCGGCGAGCGCCGACATCCAGGCCCACGGGACGGCGGGCCGGATGCGCATGCGATTCATGGCACCTGTCCAACCGTTCATGCCGGGACCGCCCCACCAACCGAAGAGCTTTTGCGCGCCATGCGCCGCCATCGTGAGGCCGATGACCAACCTAAGAATCAAGATTCCTAACGCAAGCATCTAAAGCCTCACCCCCGCTGGCGATTACCTGTCGAAGCCGGCCAGTATTCCCCACCATAATCGGCTCGTGAAGGTGGCGGTGGTCACGGGAGGCGGAAGCGGGATCGGGCGCGCGGTGGCAATCGCCCTGGCGAGGGAGGGCTACGAGGTAGTTGTCGTCGGACGCCGGCTGGCAAAGCTCGAGGAGGTCGTGGCCGCCGGCGCGCGGGACGGCGCTCGCCTGATCGCGGTCCCGGCGGACGTGAGCGATTCGGCCTCGGTCCAATCGCTGTTCGCCGGGGTCAAAGCTCAGTTCGGCCGCGTGGATCTTCTCTTCAACAACGCCGGCACGTCGGCGCCCGCGATTCCCATGGAGGAACTGAGCGTCGAGCAATGGAACCGGGTGGTGGAGACCAACCTGACAGGCGCCTTCCTGTGCACGCAGCAGGCGATCAAGCTGATGAAGGACCAGGATCCGCGTGGCGGCCGGATCATCAACAACGGTTCGATCTCGGCCCACGCACCGCGACCGAATTCCGCGCCCTACACCGCAACCAAGCACGCAATCACAGGACTCACCAAGTCAACCTCGCTGGACGGGCGGGCGTTCGACATCGCCTGCGGCCAGATCGACATCGGCAACGCGGCGACGGAGATGACCAGCGCCATGACGGCAGGGGTCATGCAGGCGAGCGGTGATGTGGCGGCGGAGCCGCGGATCGATGTGGAACACGTGGCGCGAGCAGTCGTCTTCATGGCGAGCCTTCCCCTGGATGCCAACGTGCAGTTCATGACCGTGATCGCCACCAAGATGCCGTTCATAGGCAGGGGATAGGAGGCCGATAAACTCAGCCTCGGAACGGGCCCGTAGCTCAGTTGGTTAGAGCGGGCGACTCATAATCGTCTGGTCGGTGGATCGAGGCCACCCGGGCCCACCCGAAATCGGCGCATAACGATCCGGCTGCTGTCCCGTTTCCGTCAACAACGATGGGTTGGAGACGCGCCGCCGCCCTGCTCGTGGCAGCAGTCATCTTGATGGCCTGCGGCGCAAGCGTCCGACCTGTCGCCCAGAAATCTCCGGCACAGAGTCCAGCGTCGACGCCAACTCAGCAACCGGGGCCGACACCGACGGCGGCGACCAGCCCAGCCAGCTCGTCTAGCCCAGAGGCAGGGATGACTGCAACCCTCACCTGCCGCCTCCCGGTCACCGCGTCTGCCAACACAGGTGTGCCGCCCGGCGGTTGGGTCACCTTTCCGGGCGGCGAGTTCACTCGCGACCCGGCTAGCCTTCGCGTTCACCCGACACACGGTTTCCCCAGCTACGACCGGGCGATCGGAGCTTGGGTGCCTGCGGAATACGAGACTGTGGCCCCAGATGGAGCTACCTATGCGCTCTTCGGCGACGAGACAACCGAAGTGCCATACGCCCTCTATGTAGTAGATGCCAAGACCGGAAAACGCCGGCTGATTGCGTCTGCAAAGGCGCCAGGTAATGAGTGGCAATTCGTCCTCGACTATGCGAGCGAAGGCATTTACCTGGCCGCTCCGGGTGACGGGATGGCGCCGCCGGTTCCGGGCCTGTGGTTGGTGGATCCGAAAGCTGGCGGGATCCGTCTGATCAACAGCAGTCATGTTTGGTTCAAGGTTGCCGGCGGCGCCGCCTGGTCCATAGAACCTTGGGCTCCTGGGGCCGCTTCGTACAAGGTCTATCGGCTCGATCTGCGTTCCGGTCAAGTCGCTACCTGGTACGAAACCAAAACGGCGATTCGGCCTGTCTCCCCGACTGCAGAGGGTGGATTGATGGTTGCCTACGGCGAGGTCGGCTCTTACCACCTTGCCGTGTTAACAGGGCCTAAAACGTATGTACCGCTCAACATACCGGCCAGTTTTGACGTCAGCAGTGCGCGTCTCGCGCGCCCGGGTGTTTGGCTCTCTCAACTAAACGGTATCGCCCTCTATACGAAGGCCGAGGGCATCCGGATAATGGCCCTGAGCGTCCGCGATATGCCAGGCGGCTTTGGCTTTTATTACGCAGCCGGCGGCTGCTGGTAGATACCCGACAAGCCCCGACTCCGAGCGATCTCCAGGGGCAGCTTCAAAAACTCGAAATGCTTGGCGGGGCTTCGAGCCAGAATTGGTCCGAAATGGCGCGGTGGGTCGTGCGCGTCGAGCGCGGCGGGCCTTGGGACTGGTCGCGCGATATGCGCGAGCAGGAGGGTTGGGATGAGCACGCCGCCTACATGGACGCCCTGTTTGACGAGGGCTTTGTTCTCCTTGTCGGACCGCTGGAAGGTGGGCGGGACACGCTCTGGGTCGTGGAGGCCGACTCGGAGGCGACGATCCGCAAGCGGATGGCCGAAGACCCATGGTCGCCCAACGGGATGCTGAAACCCATCCGCATCGAGCGCTGGGACATCGTGCTCGACAGCCTCCCCAAGCGCGACCGCGTCCAGCCTTAACATCGCTTCGTGATCACCGCCGTCATAGGCGACGCTCTGCTGGACCCGGCGACCGGA
>DASPYE010000267.1:0-6590 GCA_035636935.1 Candidatus Dormiibacterota bacterium
GCTGTGCGGCGGCCTCCGGGCCGCCGCGCCTTGCGCGATACTCAGCGCCTGATGGGTTTCATCTCGCGAGGGTTCAAGGGCAAGCGCAGGGACGCCGCGTCGAGCTCGCGGGTGCCGCCGGGCCAGTACGTCGTCACCGACTTCCCGGTCCTGTCAGCCGGTCCCACGCCTCGCGTCAACCTCGACCAGTGGACCTTCTCGATCGAGGGCGAGATCGACGAGCCGAAGCGCTGGACGTGGAAGGAGTTTGCAGCTCTACCGTCGGAAATCGTCACCAAGGACATTCATTGCGTGACCAAATGGTCGAAGCTCGACACGACCTGGAAGGGCGTCTCGGTCGACGTCCTGATGAAAGACGTCGAGACCGCTGCCGAGTTCATCACGATCTTTTCCGATGGCGGCTACACGACGAACCTGCCGCTGGACGACATCACCGGCAACAAGGCCTGGGTCGTGTACGAGTACGACGGCCAGCCGCTCCTTCCTGAGCACGGCGGGCCGGTCCGGTTCCTGGTTCCTCACCTCTATTTCTGGAAGAGCGCCAAGTGGGTTCGTGGAATCAGGCTGCAGAAGGAAGAGCACCCGGGTTTCTGGGAGTCGAATGGCTACAACATGTACGGGGATCCCTGGCGAGAGCAGCGGTACTGGGGAGACTGACATCCCCACGAAATCTGAGGCCTTCGCCGTGATTTCGCGGGCGCCCCTCAGATGGCAGCTCGGCGAGGTCGCCGAGATAGTCAAGGAGACCCCTCGCGTCGCGAGCCTCTACCTGAAAGTCCCAGACTGGCCCGGGCACCTGGCGGGGCAGCACGTCGACGTCCGGCTGACCGCGGACGACGGCTACCAGACCGAGCGCAGCTACTCGATCGCGTCGGCGCCCGAAGAGCCGCGTGTGGCCATGACCGTGGAACGCCTGGACGACGGCGAGGTCTCGCCCTACCTCGTCGGCGAGCTGAAGGTCGGCGACAAGCTGGAGCTGCGCGGACCGATCGGCGGCTACTTCGTATGGCGGGCGAGCGAGTCGAGGCCTCTGCTCCTGATCGCAGGAGGCTCTGGAGTCGTCCCGCTGATGGCGATGCTTCGCCACCGCGCGACGGCCGAGACCAAGGCCCCCGCGCGCATTCTTTACTCCTCGCGAACGCTCAGCGACATCATCTATCGCGCGGAGCTGGAGCGACTCGGCTCGACGAGCGACGGCCTCAGGGTTTTTCACACGCTGACCCGCGAGAAGCCCTCTGGCTGGGACGGTTTCACGAGAAGGCTCGACGAGGCGATGCTGAAGGCAGTCGTGTGGCCGCGCTCCGAGATGCCTGCGGTATTCGTGTGCGGTCCGACATCGTTCGTGGAGGCGGCCGCTTCCCTGCTTGTCGGAATGGACTACGAGGCAGGCTGGATCAAGACCGAGAGATTCGGTGCCACAGGAGGTTGAGATGAGCGTCGGTGAACGGAAGCTCGACGGCAATGCGATCGGGGGTCTCCTGCGTGAGATCTTCACGATGGAGATGACCGCCGCCGAGACGACATGCGCCGGGTGCGGCGCGGTCAACGCGGTCGGCCGGGTCGACGTCTACATGGACGCGCCCGGCGCGGTCGTGCGCTGTCCGAGCTGCGAGTCGGTCCTGATGCGGATCGTCCGCGGCCCAGGACGCTACTGGGTCGACCTGTCAGGGATGCGCTGCATGGAGCTCGCGGAGCCTTAAGCCCCCATCCGGCCCGCCGCTTCGCAAGGCCACAAGGCTACTATGCGTAGCCTTTTGGCGGGATTTTTGGCGCGACCATCAGCACACTTCCGACCGTTGACCTTCTGAACGTTTCTATAGGTCATCACCGGAAGCAACCCGGGAGGAAGGCCCGTTGTATCTACAGCCGCCGGTACAGCATCAGATCCGAAGTTGGTTCGACGCGGTCGTGGCACTTGGCCTCAAGGTCAAGGACCGCGAGGCGCGAGCCCACAATCTTCGTGTCGCCAGGCTTTGCGTCCACATCGGGCGGCAGCTGTCGATGAGCGCCGGCGAGCTCCGGGTGCTCGCCCGCGCCGGCCTCATGCACGACATCGGCAAGCTAGGCATCCCCGACTCCGTCCTGGGCAAGCACTCGGCACTTGACGAATCCGAGTGGTCGCTGATGCGCACCCATCCCGAGATGGGCCTCAACCTCCTCGACCGAGCCGGACAGTCGAGCCGCGAGGTCCTCGCGGTGCTCTATCACCACGAGCGGCTCGACGGAAGCGGATATCCATATGGCCTCAAGGCGGAGGGGATTCCCGTCGAGGCCCGCATCGTCGCCGTAGCCGACACATACGACGCCCTGACGTCGGACCGTCCCTACCGCAACGCGTGCACCGAGGCGGAAGCCCGTCGTGTATTGATCCAGGAGGCCAAGACAAGGCTCGATCCTCGTGCGGTCGCCGCCCTACTCGGCGCCCTCGATCAGAACGTGACGACGTTCGAAGCCACCCCGAGGAGAGCCCTGGCCTTCTAACCGAATCGTTCACCATGAAGAGGTGAAGTTCGGCGTCGCGATCTTTCCGACCGACTACGCGATCTCGATGTCGGAGCTCGCGCCGGCGGCAGAACAGCTGGGCTTCGAGTCGCTCTGGGTCGCCGAGCATTCCCACATCCCGACCAGCCGCAAGACCCCGTGGCCAGGCGGCGCCGAGCTACCGACGCAGTACTGGCACACGATGGATCCCTTCGTCGCGCTGACGGTCGCCGCCCTGGCGAGCAAGACGATTCGCGTCGCCACCGGCATCTGTCTGTTGATCCAGCGCGACCCGATCCACACCGCAAAACAGGTTGCGAGCGTCGATCACGTCTCCGGCGGCCGGTTCATCTTCGGCATCGGCGCGGGATGGAACCGCGAGGAGATGGCCGACCACGGCACGGACTTCAGCAGTCGCTGGAAGCTCTTGCGGGAGAAAACGGAGGCGATCAAGCAGATCTGGACCCAGGACGTCGCCGAGTACCACGGGGAGCTGGTCGATTTCGACCCGATGTGGTGCTGGCCCAAACCTGTCCAGAAACCTCATCCGCCCGTGATCCTCGGCGGCAGCGGGCCGAAGATCCTCGACCGTGTCGTGCGCTACGCCGACGGCTGGATGCCCAACCGTGGCGATGTCATCGAGCGGATCCCGGAGCTGCAGCGGATGGCCGCGGACGCGGGCCGCGAGCGGATTCCAGTCTCGTACTACCCGAAGTCTGGAGCCGACGAGATCGAGCGGGTCGGTAAGGCCGGTGTCGACCGCTGCATCTACTACGTACCGCCCGACAGCCGCGACGCGGCACTACGCAAGCTCGAGGAGCTCGCCTCGATGGTCCGTCCTTACTTAAAGGACTAGCGTCCCGCCAACAGCGGGAGCATGCCGCCGAGTCGAGTCAAGTCTCAAGGGGCGTCGCGCGGCTCGTCAGCGCCTGACCCGACGCGGCTAGTCGGCTCCCCTGCCCTCGCGCGCCTCGACGAACAGCTCGCGCGTGCGCACCAGGTTACGAACCCGCAACACGAGCTCTTCGCGGTCGACCGGCTTGGTCAAGAATTCGTCGGCGCCGAGGATCAAGGCGCTGTTGCGCGCGACGTGGCTTTCGTCGTTGGTCAGCACGAGCACCGGCAGGAAACCGAGGCTCGAACGGGCGCCTCTGAGCCGCCGCAAGACTTCGAAGCCATCGGGGTCGGGCATGTGGAGGTCGAGGATGACGACGTCGGGCTCGAACTCGGCGAAGACCTCCTCGATCTGGCGGGAGTCGGCAAGGGCACAGACTTCGTCGACCGAGTCCTCGAGATAGGCCTTGAGGAGCTCGATCTCGGAGTCGCGGTCGTCCACGATGAGCACCCTCGACATCAGCTCTTGACCGCCCCGACGGGGATGGTGAACCGGAAATCAGATCCGTCCCCCTGTTTGCTCTCCACCCAGATCTTGCCGCCGTGCATCTCGACTATCTGCCGCGTGATGGCAAGCCCAAGCCCGGTGCCGATGATCTTGGCGGCTGACTTCTCATACCTTTCATAGCGGCTGAACAACCGGTCCACGAACTCGGGAGCGATCCCGACACCGTGGTCGCGGACGCTCACCTCGACGAGACCGTCTCGCGCCAGGCTGGTGACAGCGATGACGCCGCCGTCGGGCGAGTACTTGATCGCGTTGCTGAGAAGGTTGGCGAGGACCTGCGCCATGCGGTCTGGATCGGCCTGCACCACAGCCTTATCGCCCGCGAAGTTGCTGGTGAATGAGTGCCGCGAGCTCGAGGCGCGGGCTCGGTCGACCGCATCCTCGATCAGGCTGTTCATATCGACCGCGTGGTGGTGGAGGGTCAACCGCCCAGCCTCGATGCGGTCGAGGTCGAGCATATCGTTGATCATCCGGTTGAGCCGTTCGGCGTCCTTGTTGATGTCGCCCGCGTACACCTTGGCCTCGTCCAGGGAGACGTCCTCGTCCCGAATCATCTCGCTGAATCCTGAGATACCAACCAGCGCGGTGCGGAACTCGTGGCTCACCAGGGAGACGAACTCGCTCTTCAAACGATTCAGCCTTTCCAGCCCGGCCAGGTGTGCGGCGGCCGCCTCGTTGGCCGCGTGCTCCGCGTCGTTGTCTTCGTACATCGCGATGAAGTAGTCGATGCGGCCGCTCGCGTTGCGCACGCCGGTTGCGCTCCAGTGCAGCCAGACCTCCGTGTGGTCCGCACGGATGGCGCGGCTGTCGGACTCGACGGCCTCGACGGCTCCTCTCCACAGTGGTTGGAAGACCTCGAACACGTGCTCGAACTCGTCTGGGCGAAGGTAGTCCGCCACCGCGGTGCCAACCATCTTCTGCGGCTCGATGCGAAGGAGAGCGGCCATGCGCGGGTTGACGTCGATGATCTTCATGTCGGTGCCGACCCTTGCGATGCCCAGCGGAGCGTGGCTCACGATCTGGTCGAGCAGGTTGTTGCGCCGCGCCAGCTGGGCCTCCATCCGGTGGCCCTGGTCGAGCAGGTCGAGCGAGTCGCGGTGGGTGAGGATCTGGTTGGCCACGAAAAGGATCCCGATGCTGCCCGCGAGCACGGTGCCGAACACGTCAAGGCTTTGACCGATCAACGCGATCGCGATCACGGTGACCGCGGCGGCGAAGACTGCGATCCAGGGCAGGGCGAGCTGCCACAGGCCGATCGGGCCTTCGGACGCCTCGACATCCGCCGACCTTGCCGGCCACAAAGGCGCGAGGGCGATCATCAGGTAGCCGACCACCCACCCGGCGTCGAGCGTGCTGCCCAGCGCGCCATAGGTTCCGTCCGCCGTCATGAAAGCAAATGCGCTGTCGGCCAGCGCGTTGCAGGCCAGGCCGCCCAGCAGAAGCAGCATGCGGCCAACCTCTGCCCGCCTGGCGCGGCGGAGGGCAAGGACCAGCACCGTCGCGGTGATGATGTCGCCCACAGGGTAGGCAAGCCCGATCAACAGCCCTTCTGGGGACGTGGACGATGCGTCGTAGACCTTGCTCAAGCCCTCGGCCCAGGCGATGAAGAGAAGTGACATGGCCACGATCGCGCCGGCCAGGACGGCTTCGCCGCGTGTCGTCATCCTTCGCGGCGCGGACGTCAACGCGAGCACCCCGGCGATCGCGAGCGGGATGGCGAAGAGGAAGCCGGCGTCCGCCAGGGAAGGGAAAGGAACGTCCTCACCCCTGACGACCTCGTCCCACGACCAGATCAGCTCGCCGATGGCCCAGCTCAGGGCCGAGGCGGCGAACAGAGCCCACGCCACCCGGATGCGGCCCGCGTTGCGGGTGGCGGCAAAGCCGCAGCTAGCCACGGCGATCAGGGCCGCCGCCGCTTCGCCGAAGTCGTCGAGAGCGATCGTCGTGTCGTCGCTCACCCACCGATTGACCGTCCAGGCGATAAAGGCCAGGGACACGACCGCCGCGAGCGCCGCGGCAGCGGTGAATGGCCCCCAGCCCTGTAAGCCCAGCCCTGTGATCGCGATCGGCCGTCGCCCTGCGCCCGCGAAAACCGCCGCCTGCTGCACTCGTGGAGCGTATGCGCGGCTACTCAAGGTCCAACCGCCTAAGCGATAATTTCCCCGCCTCTGTTAAGTGACGGCTGGTTTCATTTAACATGGCGGGGCAGTTACTTGTAGCACAGCCGCGTGGGTGTGGAGCACGGCTAAGTGGAGGACTGCGATTCCGGCGGATTTGGGCCAGCGGGAGCCGGCGCGTATGGCTGATCAGGAGGGGTCAGCCCACGCCGTGAGCGCCGCTCGCACCATCGCTGCATTTGCGGTCGTGGAAGTGGCCGTGCGCTGTGCTGCCGGCTCTGTTTGTTTTCGGGCTCATCGCCGGCCCCCTGAAGGCCGGCTGGCGACCGTGGCTGCGGTTGCGAGCGGGGTGAAGTTGGCCGTGACGGACTGGGACCTGGCGGGTCGCTGGATGCAGCGGACCGCGCCCTGGACGGCTGCGGCGTCGATCGAGTAGGCGGGACTTCTTGCGGAACTTCGAACCCTGGGCCGGACGGCAAAGGAGGTGAATTCTGAATGCGCAAGCTGCTCTTCGCCGCCATGTTGGCGACCATGACGCTGCTGGCCACGGCGATCTCCGTCGGAGCCGACGGCGGGCACATCTGCTGCTG
>DASPYE010000268.1:0-6768 GCA_035636935.1 Candidatus Dormiibacterota bacterium
TCCGGGAGAGGAAACGCTAGCTCAGGATCCCGTGCGCGCGGTTCCAGGCTTGCGCGCCCTGGTAGGCATCGACCATGCCCCAGATCCAGATCCCGATAGCAAATGGGATCCCGATCAAGACAATGATCGCAAGCGCGCTGACGAGGTAGAGGGCGAGGATCAGGATTCCGCGGTTGGTGTCGCCGTTGATCATCGACCCGACGCCAGGCAAGAAGAACGACACGATCAGGCTGACCGCCGGATTCTTGGGCGCGACGACCATCGCGCCGGGCTGCGCAGGCACCATGTATGCGCTGCCTGCGAGCACGGGGGTGTTGGGCACCCACTGGTGCCCGTCCCACCGCCACCTGCCATCGCCGGAGACCTGACCGACGTTCGTCGGCGGCGGTTGCTGAGCCATGGCGAGCATCTTCAAACGTAGGGGCGGCGAGGTCAAGTGACTTCGCCGCCTTTTTGACGCATCCGCCGGGCGAGTGCTAGCTCGTCTGGATGTCGACCACCAGGCGGACCGGGTTGCCGAGGATGAACGCGCGGTAGCAGTTGCTGCCCGCGATCCCGAGGCCAAGCGTCACCTGGCCTTCGAAGTCTTCGATCACGCGCGTCTCGCGAAGGCCGGGATAGCCGGTTTTGAAAGCGCGAGCGCCGCTGTACGCGGTATGCATATCGGCGCCGCGGACGAGCGCGACCAGACCGTGCCCGCCGGCCAGCGTGATCGTGTCTCCGCGCGGTGAGCCCAGGAAGTTGGAAGTAGCCTGGGGCCGCAGCTCGATGCTGCCCGGCTGCTTGCCCGAGAACTGCACCACCAGGCGGTCATACCCGGGGTGGGATCCGGTCCGGACGGCGTCGATCGCCGCCACGGCGGGTGCGCCGGCTGCCGACATCGTCGAAGCGCTGCACTGGAATGGAGTCACGCTGGCCACAGGCGCGGCGGCCAGCTCCTCGGCCTGGCTGGGGTTCGGTGACGCCGCGGGAGCCTGGGCCACCGGCGTCAGCGCTCGGTTGGGATGAACGAGAAAGAGAGCTCCCACGGCAAGCGCCCCGAGCAGCAGCGCCGCCACACCTGCGAAGTAGAGGGGTCCATGCCGAAACGTTGCTGAAGTGTCTGTTGCGTTCATGCCGATTAGATGCGGCCGCTATGCGTTTAGTTGCAGCTCTCCCGCGCCGACTTCCATCCGGGCAAAGTGTTTCGCGGCGTAGCCGCTGAAGTCGAAATCGAGGCTCGATATCCCGCTCTGCAGCACACCCCACATCGCCTCCCGGAAATCGGACATGTACCGCATCAAGCGCACCGCAACCACGTCGCTCTCGCGCTCGGCGCCGAAATACGCCGCGAGGAGCCGCCGGTCGTCATCGACGGAGAACTCGTGGTTCACGGAGAAGTTCGCCAGGTCGAAGAATCGATCTCCCATCCCCGCGTACTCCCAGTCGACGATCCGGATCGCGCCGTCGTCGAGGAAGTTCGCATTCAGGAGGTCGTTGTGGCACGGAACCAGCGGCGCCGGCCCGCGTGCCGCCCGGATCCGTTCCGCCACCTCACGGGCGCGCTCGAACCCCGACGGGATCGCGACACCGTGCGCGACGGCGGTCTCGCGGTAGCCGTCCACCACCGCCCAGGCATCGAAACGTCCGGGGATCGGAGGCGACTCGTGAAACGAGCGCAGCGCGGCGGCGACGCGTCCCATCAACGCAGGCTGTCGCACGTCAGCCGGCGAGATCGGGCTCCCCTGGATAAAGCGGGCGACAAGCCAGCCTTCATCGGGTTCGAAGGCGACCACCTCCGGCCCGACGCCCACCTCGAACGCACGCTTTCCCGCCGCGTACTCGACGGCTCGATCGATGCCGAGCAGCTGGGTCTGCGCTCCGCCCATCCTGAGGACGAAAACCTCGCCGTCCACGTCCACCTTGAAGTTGCGGTTGGTGATCCCGCCACCCAGCTCAACAACATTCGTGGCGCGGCCAGGCCACAGCCTTGCGACGGCCGCGCGAGCCCCTTCCACCAGGCCCGGATCGTATCTGCTTGAATGGCCGCGTGACCGTGTCGCAATCCACCGAAGCCGAGCTCGCCGAGCTCCGCGCGAAGTACGTCCCGCGAGGCATCAGCAGCTCCCACTCCGTCACCGTCGATCGCGCGAAGGGCTCCGAGCTCTGGGATATCAGCGGCAAGCGGTACGTCGACTTCGCGGGAGGCATCGGCGTGATGAACGTCGGCCACGCCCATCCCCGCGTGATGAAGGCGGTGCATGAGCAGCTCGAGCGCGCGACCCACACCTCCTTCCAGGTCGTCCCCTACGAGTCATACCTTCGGCTCGCCGAGCGGCTGTGCGAGGTGGCGCCGATCGGCGGCGCGAAGAAGGCGGTCTTCTTCTCCACCGGCGCCGAGGCGATCGAGAATGCGGTCAAGATCGCGCGCGCCGCGACCGGCCGTCCAGGCGTGATCAGCTTCCGCGGGAGCTTCCACGGCCGGACCCTTCTCGCGCTGAGCCTCACTGGGAGCGTCCAGCCCTACAAGCAGGACTTCGGCCCCTACGCGCCCGAGATCTACCAGACACCCTTTCCTTATGAGTACCGCGGCTGGAACACCGAGGCGGCTCTCGCCGACCTGGGCACCCTGCTCGAGTCCCAGGTCGCGCCGAAGCGCGTGGCCGCGATAGTGATCGAGCCGGTCCTGGGTGAAGGCGGCTTCGTTCCGGCTCCGCTCGACTTCATGCGCCGGCTGCGTGAGCTGACCAAGCAGCACGGCATCATGCTCATCGCGGACGAGATCCAGACCGGGTTCGGCCGCACCGGCAAGTTCTTCGCCATCGAGCACTCAGGCGTCGAGCCTGACCTCATCACCGTTGCCAAGAGCCTCGCCGCCGGCTTTCCGCTGTCCGCGGTCGTCGGCCGGGCCGAGGTGATGGATGCGCCCGACCCGGGCGGCCTCGGTGGCACATACGGCGGTAATCCCGTCGCCTGCGCCGCCGGCCTCGCGGTGATGGACGTCATGCGCGATGAAAAGCTGCCCGAACGCGCCGCACGGATCGGCTCCGTCGTCGAAGAGCGCATGCAGAGTTGGGCGGCCGAGGAGGACCTCGTCGGCGACGTGCGCGTCGTCGGCGCGATGGCGGGCATGGAGCTCGTGCGCAACCGGCAGACCAAAGAACCGGCGGACAAAGAGACCGCGAAGATCCTGGCGGCGGCGCGCGGCAAAGGGCTGATCATCCTGCGCTGCGGCGTGCACCACAACGTCGTCCGCACACTGATGCCGCTGACGATCCCCGACGAGCAGCTGGAGGAAGGCCTGGACATACTCGGCGCGGCGCTTGGAGAAGTCGCCGCGGGACGCTGAACCCAAGGAGGGGGCTATGAGCACAACTTTGCGACGCCAGGAGATGTTCATCGGCGGCGAGTGGACGCCGGGTGTCGGCAGCGAGACGCAGGAGATCATCAACCCAGCCACAGGCAAGGTCATCGCCCACGTCCCAAAGGGAACCGACGAGGACGTCAACCGCGCGGTGGCGGCGGCGCGCAAAGCCTTCGACGAAGGCTGGTCTGACACCACGCCGCGCGACCGCAGCGAGCGCATGCTCAAGCTCGCCGAGGCGATCGAGGCGAACGCGGACGAGCTGGCGCAAATCGAGTCCGAGAATGTGGGCAAGCCGCTCGCGGTGATGAAGTCCGAGGAGATACCACCCACGGTGGACTGCTTCCGCTTCTTTGCCGGCGCCGCGCGCACGCTCGAGGGCCGCGCCACCGGCGAGTACATGCAGGGCTTTACCAGCATGCTGCGCCGCGAACCGATCGGAGTCGTCGGCTCGATCGCGCCGTGGAACTACCCGCTGATGATGGCGACATGGAAGCTGGGTCCCGCGCTGGCGGCCGGCAACACCGTCGTGCTCAAGCCATCGGAGTGGACACCGCTGAGCGCTCTCAAGCTCGCCGAGCTGGCGGCGGACATCTTTCCGCCTGGCGTCCTCAACGTGATCACCGGCGACGGCGAGCCGGTCGGCGCGGGCATCGTGCGTCATCCGGGGGTTGGGATGGTGTCGCTGACCGGGGACGTCGCCACGGGTAAAGAGATCGCACGCAACGCGGCCTCGACGTTGAAGCGCGTCCACCTCGAGCTGGGAGGCAAGGCACCGGTCGTCGTCTTCGACGATGCGGATCTCGAGAAGGTCGTGGAGTGGATCAAGATCGGCGGCTACTTCAACGCCGGGCAGGACTGCACGGCCGCGACCCGCATCATCGCGGGTCCCCACATCCACGAGAAGCTGCTCGGCGATCTCGTGCCGGTGGTCAGCCACATCAAGGTCGGCGACCCGCTGGCCGAGGACACCGAGATGGGCCCGCTCGTCTCGGAGGAGCAGCTGACCCGAGTCTCCGGGTTTGTCGATCGCGCCCGTAAGGCCGGCGCACAGGTGCTGACCGGTGGCGCGCGGATCAAGAAGGCGGGCTCCTGGTACGAGCCGACCGTGGTGGTTCCGCCCGGCCCTGACGCCGAGATCGTGAACAAAGAGGTGTTCGGGCCCGTCGTCACGGTGCAGCGGTTCAGCGACGAGGAGCAGGCGCTGCAGTGGGCGAACGGAGTCGAGTACGGTCTGGCCGCGTCGGTGTGGACGCGCGACGTCGGACGCGCGCTGCGCATGGCGCGCAAGCTGCAGTTCGGCACCGTCTGGATCAACACCCATATCCCGCTCGTCAACGAGATGCCTCACGGGGGGTACAAGCAGAGCGGCTACGGCAAGGACATGTCTGTGTACTCGCTCGAGGAGTACACGCAGATCAAGCATGTGATGGCGTCGCTTGACTGAGGCTGAGCCTCCAAAGCAAAAGAAACCCGCACTAAAAATCCAGGGGGTCCGTAAGAGCTACGGGCAGGTCGTCGCCGTCGCCGGGGTCGACCTGGTCGTCGACGAGGGCGAGTTCTTCACGCTGCTCGGCCCGTCCGGCTCCGGCAAGACGACGCTGCTGAGGCTGATCGCCGGCTTCGAGCGACCTGACGCCGGCCGGATCGAGCTGGGCGGGCGCGACGTGACGGGCCTCCCCCCATACGCGCGCGACACCAACACGGTGTTCCAGGACTACGCGCTGTTTCCGCACATGTCCGTGGCTCAGAACATCGCCTACGGACTGCGCATCAAAGGCGTGCCGCGGCAGGCGCGCGAGAAGAGGGTGCAGCGGGCCCTCGAGATGGTCCGCCTCGCCGGGCTGGGCCACCGGCGCCCGAACCAGCTGTCAGGTGGGCAGCGCCAGCGCGTCGCGCTCGCCCGAGCGGTGATCAACGAACCCGAGGTGCTTTTGCTCGACGAGCCGCTCGGCGCGCTCGACCTCAAGCTCCGGCAGGAGATGCAGATCGAGCTCAAGCAGATCCAGAAGGAGGTCGGGATCACCTTCGTCTACGTGACCCACGACCAGGAAGAGGCGCTGACCATGAGCGACCGCATGGCCGTGATGTCGAACGGCCAGATCGAGCAGATCGGCCCGCCCGTCGAGGTCTATGAACAGCCTGCGACCGAGTTCGTGGCCGGGTTCATCGGCATCTCGAACGTGCTCCAGAGGGACGGCGTGCGTTTTGTCATCCGCCCGGAGAAGATCCGGATGCTGGCCGCCGGAGAGCAGGCCGAGCCAGGCATGTCCGTCGAGCAAGGCCAGGTCGAAGAGGTCATCTATATCGGCGTCAGCACGCGCTACCTGGTCCGCCTCGACCGTGGGGAGCAACTCGTGGCGGTACGTCAGAATATGGACGCTTTGGGCGACGCCCAGAAGTTCGAAGGCCGCCCCGTGAGGCTGGCCTGGACGCCCGATCAGACCTACGTTCTCGACAAGGGGAGGTAAAGGAAGCGCATGAAGTTCGGTGCACTAGCGGCGGTAGGAGCGGTGATCCTGACCGCGTGCGGATCATCCGGGACGCCGACCGGCAACACATCATCGCCTCCGCCCACTGCAAACATGAAACCCCAGACCTCTATCGGCGCAGGCGAAGGACAGCTCAACCTGGTCCTCTGGGACGGCTACGCCGACAAGTCATGGGCCGACCCTTTTACCGCCGCAACAGGTTGCAAGCTCAACCTGCACCCGGCCGGCTCCTCAGACGAGATGGTCAGCCTTATGGCGAATGGCGGAGGCGGCCAGTGGGACATGGTGTCGGCGTCAGGCGACGCCGACCTGCGCCTGATCTACGGCGGCGACGTCAGGCCGATGAACCCTGACCTAATCCCCGACTGGCAGAACTTCGACAACTATTTCAAGAGTCCCCCGTACAACACGATCAATGGAGTCCATTACGGCATCTCGCTGCAATGGGGTCCGAACACGCTCCTCTACAACACGAAAAAGTTTCCGATCAAGCCCACTAGCTGGCAGGTCATCTACGACCAGGCCAACAAGGGCCTGGTCACGGTGCCCGACAACACCATTCAGATCGCGGACGCGGCGCTTTACCTGAGCAAGACGAATCCCAGCCTGGGGATCAAGGACCCCTACGAGCTGACGCAGAAGCAGTTCGACGCGACAGTTGCTCTGCTCAAGCAGCAGCGGCCGCTGATCAAGAAGTACTGGGGCCTCGCCACCGACGAGATCAGCCTCTTCAAGAACGGCGATGTCCAGGTCGGCGCCGCCTGGCCGTACCAGACCATCCAGCTAAAGGCCGCGGGAGCCCCGGTTGACGACACCATCCCCAGCGAAGGCGCCACCGGATGGGCCGACACGTGGATGCTCGCCACGAAGGCGACTCATCCCAACTGCGCGTATCTATGGACCAAGTGGGTCAGCACCCCCAAGGTGCAGGCA
>DASPYE010000269.1:0-13620 GCA_035636935.1 Candidatus Dormiibacterota bacterium
CTGCGCACGACCGTTTCGAGCAGCTCGTGCAGGATCGACCAGCTGTGGTCCACCTCGGTCTGAGCCACGAACTTCGAGTAGCCGGAGATGTCGGCGAGCACGAGGGCCCCCTCCTGCAGGCCTGAGAACCTCGCCGCTTGACCGGCGTCGCTCGACATCACCGGGAAGGATGAAGCGCACGGCGCTCCCGCGCAACCGCCGGCGCGCTTGGCGATCCTGATCTCGGTATTTGCGCGCCGCTTGTGGTCGCCGCGCTACATCCTGAGAAGAGCCCGACCCGAGATGGTGGCGAAGAAGATGCTGCACGAGCTACCTGTCCAGGATCCGTAATGGACGAGCGTGCCTGAGAACTTGCCCGCCGGGAGAAGCCTGCCGCTCGCGGCGTAGGTCTGCGTGCAGCTGCCGGCGAGCACGGATTCGCTGACCAGGGTCACGGTGCCGCCCGGAGCGAATTGGCCGGCGACGCTCGTCGTACCGCTCTTGATCACGAAGGAGCCGCCGAGAATGTCTGCGTTGGGGTTGAGCGGCGTATGGCAGACGGCGATCTCGAAGGTGCCGTCGAGCGTCCCCTGTGCGACTCCTGAAAACGGGCTGACGCTATTGGGTGCGGGACAATTATCCGTGCTGGTCGGGTAGCCGGTCTCGATCCCGGAGACGGCCTCCCGATAGTTGGTGCCGGCAAGCACAGCGGTGGGTGCCAGTGCAAGGACGAGCGCAATGCTCGAAACCACCAGTCGAATCCACCTCATGTTCAAGCCTCCCCTGGACATCGCGAGCCGGAACAAGGTTGGTGTACCGCGCGAAGTGCCCATCCGTCAAGGCAGGCGACAGGGAGGCGACCGATCCCGCCCGTTTCGCGATTCGCCACCCTCGCCTCTACCGCGACGAGAGGGGTGGCTCAAGAAGTCCTGGCTCAGGCTGGGTAGAGCCACCCCCTCAAGAGGATCGTCAACCTCGGCATGACGAGGTAGGTCATCGTCGCGACGACGATGAGTGCGATCACCATGACTTTGGGCAGAAGCGCGATGTCGCCAAGACGGGGCGTGACCTGCCACTGGAGCAGCCCCAAGAGAGGGAAAACGCCAATCCAGGTGACCACCACCATCTTCCATCGCGGCGGCGCGGGCCGGCCCGGGTCGTTCGGCAACTGGAACCAGGTCTCGAGGCCCGTCATGTGGTCGTCAGTCGCCAGGGTCGCCATGGGGGCCAACCTCTTCAGGAATTCGGCTCGCGCGGCTGATTCGTGCCAGGCGTTGAAGAGGGAATGATCCGCGAATCGATAGATCACCTGGTATCGCCCTTTCGATCGCACCCAGCTCGCGCCCAGGTGCCCGGGAAACGCGCTGGCCGCCACGGTGATCTCGTGCGCCCAAAGCTCGAAATCCGCCTCCCGTCCGGGCGCGACCCGGAATGTGGCGACGACGGTGACGGGGTCTGCTTTGGTCGTGCTCATGGCGTGACTCTAAGGCGACTTTGATCGCGTCGATTCGCTCCAGAGCCTGCGGGTAGGCCTGCTTTCACAGTCCTCCGCAGACCGGGCCGTTGAAAAACCAGGGGATGCACGCTCCTGGTCCGAGAAGCGTCCACCACGTCAGAACTGCGATCGTGCCCAGGCCGACCAGCAACAGGGTTCCGGTGACGACGTTCTTCCCCGGCACCGGCCAGGATCGCCAGCCCAGGCGCCTGGCGATGCGCGGGCCGAGGCTCGCGTCGATCAGCGGCCAGGCGATGAGGCCGAGCACCACGGCCGTCGGGATCACGATCGAGGTGATCAGCGCCGGCCCTAGCTTCAGCAGCTGGAACAGAGATAGGAAGTACCAGTCGGGATGGGGGATCACGGTGGAGCGGGGATCGGCGGACTGGGTGGTCTGCAGGAGAGGTTGGCCGAAGAGCGCGAGCAGGCCGAGCGCGATCAGCGTGGCCATGGCGAGGATCGGGTACGGCCAGAAATGGTCGGGGAAGTAGGGGTGGGTCTTGTTTTCCGGCATGTCATCGGCGACCTGGCGGCCGATGGGGCCGATCAGGACTCCGACCAGCGCCACCGCCACCAGCAGCGGATACAGGACGTGGCCGGGGCCGATTGCGAGCCCCCTGGCCGGTGGTGCAACGCCTGCGCCGTCGTCGATCTCGCTCCTGGTGATCACGATGGCTCCGCAGGTCCCTGGTGGCGGACCAGCCGGAAGTGGACGTACATCAGACCGGCGATCACCGCCGGCAGCAGAAACACGTGCGCGATGTAGAAGCGCAGCAGCGTGGCCGGGCCGATGATCGGCCCGCCTTGCAGCACGTTCTTGAGGAACTCGCTCACTCCACCGGGAAGCACCGATGCTCCCGTCATGATCGAAAGTTCGCGACCTCGCGCGAGATAGGAGTTCACGTCCCAGGGCAGGAGCGAGCCCGTCAGGCTGAAGGCGAGGATGAGCAGGAACACGATCACCCCGACCATCCAGTTGATCTCACGGGGCGCGCGATAGCCGCCCGTCCAGAACACGAACGTCATGTGCAGCAAGGCGACGACGATGAGGAGGCTGGCTCCCCAGAAGTGGATCCCGCGGACGAGCCAGCCGAGGTAGACGGTGTGCTGGATGTAGTCGACGCTCGTGAATGCGGGTGCCGGCTGGCCCGCGCCGTCGGGGACGTAATAGACACCGAGCAGGAAGCCGGTCAGGAACTCGATGGACAGGATGATCAGCGCCAGTCCGCCGAGGTAGCGGTAGAAGGCGGAGGCGTAGTTCGGCACGCGCCGGTACAGCTCGGAGTCGACAGACTGGACGAGGGGAAAACGCTCGTCGAGCCATCCGACGACCGCACCTTGCGTGCGGCCGGAACGCGGCGGGTTCCCCTTGAGCCTCCGGTCCATCTGATTCACCTCCGTTTTACGCGCCCTCACTCATACCCGTCGGATAGTTCCGAGATTCCGCGCTCTTGGTGCCAAACGGGCCTATCCCGCCGCCACGATGCACTCGATTGGCGCCAGACGCGCCTTTCCCTTTCGGCCCCGATTGATGCGCTTGGTCCAGGATTGCGCTGTGGGCATCGTGACTTCCAACATCTCGATCTCGCTCGACGGATTCGTCGCGGGACCGAACCAGAGCCTCGAGGATCCGATCGGCCAAGGAGGGATGCGCCTGCATCAGTGGGCTTTCGCCACGGAAGGCTGGCAGGCGGCGCACGGGACCGGCGGCGGCGAGCGCAATGCCGACTCCGACGTTCTGGAGGCCGTGGTGGAGGACGTCGGCGCTTACGTCATGGGACGGAACATGTTCGGGCCGGGCAGAGGACAGTGGGATCTCAGCTGGTCGGGGTGGTGGGGTGAGGACCCTCCGTACCACGTGCCCGTGTTTGTCCTGACCCATCACCCACGAGAGCCGATCGTGATGCAAGGCGGCACCACTTTCATGTTTGTCACGGATGGGATCGAGCGAGCTCTGGCGCTGGCCCAAGCCGCGGCCAACGGCAGAAATGTGGAGATCCCGGGCGGGGCGGAAACCATAAGGCAGTTCCTTCGCGCGGGCCTGCTCGATCAGCTCTGGCTGCACATCGTTCCGATCGTGCTCGGGGCCGGCGAGCGGTTGCTCGAGAACGTGGGCGACCCTTTGCTTCAGCCGGTAGAAGTCATCTCCTCACCTGCGGTGACGCACATCAAGTACCGCATCGTCAGATGACGGGAGTTGCGATCAGGATTTCCACTGTTCCGTCGACGGTCGAGCGGTCTCGGTCTCGCTCATCGGGACGACGCCGCGGATGCAAGTGCCACGGTCGCCTGATTCGACCTGGAGAGTGCCACCGACTGCTCCCAAGCGGTCGCGCATGTTCGTAAGTCCCGCGCCGTCAGTGTGCCCACCAATTACAAAGCCGGCGCCGTCATCGGAAACCTCGAACAGGAGCGCGCTCGCGTCTTCCCAAATTCGCACGTGCGCGGAAGCTTCAGTCCCAGCATATTTGGCAGCGTTCTGCAGGGCTTCCAGGCAGCAGAAATAGACAGCCGACTCGATTTCCGGCGCGTGCCTGCCGACGCCGTCCGCATCGAGGCTGGCGGGAAGCGGCGCTCGCCGGCAGGCGGCACTCATCGCGACGCCGAGCCCGGCGCTCGAGAGGAGAGGTGGGTAGATGCCGTGCGCAAGCGATCGCAGCTCTTCGATGGCCGACTTGACGTCATCCTGCAGCTGGTTCATCAGCAATTTAGCCCGCTCGGGATCACGCTCCGCCTGCTGCTCAAGAAGCCGCACCTTCACGGAAAGGGCGACGAGGTGCTGCTGCGCGCCGTCGTGAAGGTTGCGTTCGATGCGCCTTCGCTCGGCATCCGCGGCGGCCACCAACCGTCCACGCGACGCCTGCAGCTCGGCAGCCCGCTGGCGCAGCTGCTCGAGAGAGTCCTGCAGCGACGCGTCGAGGTGAGCCTTTTTCAGCGCGACGCCCAACTCGCGGGACACCTCTTCTAGAGTGACGTCGATTTCGGTTGCGAGGCTTTCGCCCTTGCGAGATCGCACGGCCACGACCAGGCCGAAAAGCTGACCGCTGTTGCTGACGGGCGCCACTCGCAACATCGCCGGGTCCCTTCCGTCCAGCAAGGCAGGCAGCCATACTCTGGCCCAACTGGCGCTCGACACGTTTGAATTGGCTGCGATCGTCTCTTCGGCGGGCGTTATCGGTATCGGCTTCCTCTCCTGGCGGGGTTCGGCCGCCGCCACTCGCAGGCTGCCACCCTCGCACAACCAAAGCTCGGCGGCGTCCAGCTGGAAACCATCCCGCAGGGCTTCCACCATCTGCAGCAGAAGCTCGTCCATGGGCACGCCACGGCTGAGCTGACTCGCGAAAGAGCTGCGCACGAAGTCGATGGCGGAGAGGCTGGCGGCTTCCCGGCGCCGGCGCCGCAGAGCTGTCGCGGCGGCGGCGACGACGGCGACCATCAGGATCGCCGCCACCAGCGCCGTAAGAAGAACCGTCGGGCCGAGCTGGCTCAGGTCAGGCACTTCGTGCAGTGCTGCTTAGTCCTCCAGACGGAGGGCCTCGACCGCGGGTAGGTTGGCGGCCCTCAAGGCCGGCAAGATGGTGACCGCCAGCACCGCTAGATAGAGCAGACTGACGATGAGCGTCAACGACGTGCCATCGATCTCAAGGCTGGCACCAGGTAGGTACCCCGTGATCATTACGACGCTGGTCGGAACACCGACCCCGATCCCCACCAGCGCACCGCAGGTGGCCGTGATCAGCGCCTCCGAGACCATCCCTGCGAGCACCTGGCCAGGCCGGTAGCCGAGGGCTCGAAGCATGCCAATGGAGCGGCGGCGCTCGATGACCGCCCTCAGAGCCAGAATGCCCAGGCTCAGCACTCCCACCAGAAGTCCGATCCCCATCAAAAGCCGGATCATGTCGGTGAAGGCCTGCCCGGCGGACGACGTCGTGTCGAACATCTCCTTGATGGTTCTTGCCTCCGCCCCCTGGCTGAAGACTGCTCTCCCGATCTGGCGGGCCGTTACAGCGACGTCGGCGCCGGGCGCGGTTTTGGCCAGTATGGTCGTGCCGACTGGCAGCGTGGCGAACGGGGCCATCGCCGCCTCGGACCCGGCGATACCCCAAAGCCCGATGTTCCTCACAACTGCCGCCACCCGGAACTGCACGGGCCCTTCAGGTCCCACCAGGGTGACCGTATCGCCGGGGATGGTGTAAGTGGGTGAGACCACCAGGTGCGGGTCGTCGGCGAGAGCCTGCCAGACGTCGGCGTCGCTCTTGAAGCGACTCTCCCGGTTGGTGAGCTCGAAGGGTCTGGTCGCCAGCTGGGTGCGGCTGAGCGAGTAGAGGGGCACGTACTCATCCTTGAGCGTAAACCCGCCTTGTCTCACCTCCCCCCGGTAGGGTCGTGTCTGCATTGCGATCGAGCGGGCGATCTGGGATCGTACTGAGTCTGGTAGCGATAGCCCCGCGTTGGTCGGCGCGTCAACGCGGATGTCGTATTCATTCAGGCCACTTCGGAACGTGCCGTTGAAGGTTGGGACGAGAATCGAGGTCATGGTCATCAGGACCAGGATGAGTGCGAACGCACCGGTGCCCAGGCCGGCCCTTAGAGGCCGCCGCGTCAGGTAGGCAAGCGACGGCCTCAGAGTCGCCCGGGACCCACCCTGCAACCAGCCCAGCGGGAGTTCGAGAAGACGTAGGTTGGATGCTACGGCGAGGCTCAACCCGAAGACTGCAGTGACCACGCCAAGCAGGATCACGGCGCCTGAGTCATTCGAGACGATGTTCTCGATCGCGCCCAGGTTGGCCGCCGCCCACACGGTCAGGGCAGCTCCGGTCAACGTCGCCCGCAAGCGGTCTGAGATCCGGCCGCCGACCATGGCCGCCGCCAGGATCACGAGGCCCACCCCGCCCGCCAGCCGGACCGGTAGGCTGCCCGCGATCAAAGCCGCGATTGAGCCCAGGCCGAGGACGGCCAGGAATGCAGTCCCCCACATCGATCGCTTCCGGCGGCCGGGCGGCTCTGGCAGGTTCTTGATCGCCGACGAGATCTGCATCCGCGAGCTGCGGACCGAGGTGGCGAAAAGCGTGGCCAGCACGATCAGGGCGCCGACCGCGATGGAGATGGCCATTGAACCTGGAGTGATGGCGTACTGGACCGGCACAGCGCGACTCTCCACGGCCCCGGTGTGGACGCGGACATACAGCAAGGCGACAAGCGCAAGGCCGAAGAGGGCACCCGGAACAATGGCCACAACCGCAGCGGCCACGCTGTACAGGGCTCCCTCCAGCACTGACAGGGAGACCATGCCGGCCCGGCCGAGGCCGAGCGCTCGGAGCACGGCGTGCCGGGGCCGCCTCTCCTCAGCCAGGGCGAGGCCAAGATTGACAACCAGGGCTGCGCCCGCGAGGGCAACGAACAGGCTGAGCGCGGTATAGAAGCTTGCATTCCCAGCGACCTGTTTGACCTGGGCGTCGAAGTCCTCGCGCTTCGATTCCCGGACTTTCAGGCTCACTCCGCCGGGCAGTGCCTGGAGGGCCGCCCGCACCTGTGGCGCGAGGTCATGTGCCCGATCCATTTCAGCCCGGCCTTCGCCGTGACCTGCCAGCCGGATCACGTTGATGCCCTGGTCTCCGATCAGCGGGCGGAGGTTGGCAAGTGGAGAGAAGAGAGCCGGCCGAAGCGTGTAGGCGCCTGGGCCCTGGGCCTCGGCGATACCGGCCAAGCGGAGCTCCGCCTCCTTGGGGCCGAGCAAGACGCGGAGCCGGTCACCGGGGCGTGCGTCCAGGGCGTTGGCAAGCGAGGCGGAGATCAGCACCTCGTCGTCGGCGAGGTTCTGACCCAGGGTGGTCGTTCCGTCGGTCAGCCGGTAGGTGCCGAACGGGCCCTGAGCGGCCGGATCAAAACCGACAAGGATGACCAGCGGCTTGGCGTTGCCGCGGTCGAGGTCGACCACTGAGCTGGTCAGCTCGACACCCGCCTGCACCCCGCTCAGTGACGAGTGCAGTCCCGGATCAGCAGCCAATGCGGTGGCCAGCCCTGGATCGAAGAAGCGGCCTCCGTCGGCGGCCACAAGGTCGACGTGACCCCAGGCCAGCAAAGCACCCCGCGTCTGGGAGTCATAGAACGAGTCGCCGAGGACCTGCATCGCGAATATGGCCATGGTGCCGATCATCAAGCCGAGTACGACAATGGCCGACTGCCCAGGCCGACGCACCGCCTCCCGCAGCGCCAGCCGGGCCAAAAGTGGCCGGCGTATGGCGAGCGCGAGGAGCCCGGAATAGACAAGGACGAACAGCCCGATCACAAGCAAGGCCAGGTTCATCGGACCGCTCGCGCGCGCTCTGTGCTCGCTACCTCGATGCGGCCGTCGCGCATGTGCAGCGTGCGGCGGGCGCGCTCGGCCACCTGGGGGTTATGGGTGACGAGCACGATGGTCTGCCCGTCCTTGTTCATGCGCACAAGCAGCTCGACGATGACCTGCGTGACCTCCGTGTCCAGGTTTCCGGTGGGTTCGTCGGCCCAGACCACCGCTGGCTTGTGAACGAGCGCTCGGGCTACCGCCACGCGCTGCTGCTCGCCACCTGAGAGCTGGTCAGGACGGTGATTCGCGCGATGGGCCAGGCCCAACGCCTCCAGCATCTCCAGGGCGCGCCGGCGCGAATCACGCGAGCTGACGTTCTGGAGCAGCAGCGGGATCTCCACGTTCTCGACCGCGGAGAGCACGGGCAGCAGGTTGAAGGCCTGGAAGACAAATCCCATGTGATCGCGGCGGTAAGCGGTGCGGGCTCTGTCGGACATGGCGGATAGGTCCTGGCCGTCAACGACGACCTTGCCGCCATCGAAAGCATCCAGGCCGGATAGACAGTTGAGAAGGGTGGTCTTGCCGGAGCCCGAGGGGCCGACGATGGCGATCATCTCGCCACGCTCGACCTCGATGTCGATGCCGCGCAGGGCCTCGACTTCATTGGCGCCCCGGTAGACCTTTCGGAGGCGCACGGCCTGGACGATCGCGCCGTCCATGGATTGCCGCATTATCAGGCCTCTTCCCGCCGGTGACCAAGCGCGATCTCTGACAGTTCCCTGTCATCCGCGTAGCGTCGCGGCACTGAGACGACCCGGCAGGCTGTGAGTGCGCGGAGTGTCGCCGTACGCGAGCTTCTTTCGACCACTGCTCGCTCACCGACGATGGCGCCGGGACCCACCTGTGCGACCTGCTGGTCGTCGACCTCGACCGCGAACATGCCGTCGAGCACCAGGAACATCTCGTCGCCGGATGCGCCCTGCTCGATCAGCGTGTTGCCTTTCAGGATCGTGCGGCTTTTCTCCTTGGTGCCGCCGACGATGATCGATGCGAGTTCGCGCTCGAGCGCGCTCTCCACGGGTTGGACCATTGCGGGAGAGTCGTATGCGCCCCACGGTGTGCGCTCGCCGAACGCGTCGTTGATCCACGTGCTGAAGTCGGTCAACCCTGTCTGGGTGACCAGCTCGCCTTCATCGTCGTAAATCCAGTGACGTGGAAAGCAGCTGGCTCCGACGAGCTCGTGCTCGGAGCGGCCATCGGCGTGGATCGTCAGCGAGAGAGTCGTCCAGGCCACAGCGGAATCGATCTGAAAAAGCGGCTTGCGGCCGACAGGCCGCGGAGCCGGCACTCCGGTGCGGCCGCCGCAAGTCTGGGTGAAGCGAACGTAGGCCTCGGTCACAACGGGCTCCGGACGGATGTCAGGCATCGCCTTGGCCTGGACCGTCAACGTTTTCGGACCGATCTTCAAGCGGGTCACTCCTATGCGCCCGCCGCCGTGTTGTCCCCAGGCGGTTATCTTCCCGTCGTCGACTTCGATCCAGCCTTTCAGCTCGTTGCATTCGCGGAACAGATCCTTCCGATGCCACGCGTCCAGATCCTCGAGCCGGGCCGGGAGAGGGTCGTCGTAATGGGCCAGGCCCATGCCGAACGGAACCGCCAGGAATCCTTTGACCGCCTCGAAGGGAATCCACGAAACCGCGGTAACAGAGCTTTCATATTTCATTTGTTCAACCTCCGCCGCACACGCTGAGGCCCCAAGCACGTTCGGTCGATGGTGGCGGCTGGCCTCTTTAGGTAGGGCCAGCAGCATGGATGCCGTGGGGCTGGCTGCCTTGCTGGACGGTTGAATCGCCGCGTCCAATTGGATCGTGGGACGCATTACCGTGCTGCTCGCCGACGACAGTGTGATCGTGCGCGAGGGACTGCGTGCGCTCCTGGGCATGAGTGGTGACCTGCAAGTGGTCGGCGTGGCGGGCGACTACGACGAACTGTTAGCGCGCGCTGAGGAGCTCGCCCCGCAGGCAATCGTCACGGATATTCGCATGCCGCCTACATTCCAGCGCGAGGGCATCGATGCCGCGAGACTCGTGCGCAAGCGCCACCCCGGTACGGGCATCGTGATCCTCTCTCAATTCGACGACCCCGAGTATGCCGTTGCCCTGTTGAGCGAAGGTGCTTCGGGCTGCGCATATCTGCTCAAGGAGGGCGTTGCCGCGGGTGACCAGTTGGTGCGGGCGATACGCACGGTGACAACTGGCGGCTCGCTGCTTGATCCGAAAATTGTGGACGCGCTCATTCGACCACTCGGCGATGCGGACCTGTCCGCGGCGGATGAGGAGCTGCTCGCGTGGGTTGCCGAAGGGAAGCCCATCACCGCGATCGCTATCAAGCGAAAGACCACCGGGGCGGAAGTCTCAGCGTCAGTCGAGCAGCTCTTTCTCAAGCTTGCGAAGCAGGCGACCGCTGGGGGGGAATCAGGGCTTCGCAACCTGCGCCGGTTGCACCAGGCCATCGTCGATCGCGAGGAGCAAGGTGAGAAGCTCAGCCGCCTGCTGCCTGGCGGTATAGCGGAGCGGCTGCGCCAGGGGCGGCATGGTGTCGGGGACGCCGAGCGGTTGATCGTCACGGTGTTGATCTCCGATGTGCGTGGCTACACAGCGATCGCGGAGGCATCCGATCCGAGCAGGCTGGCCGGCCAACTCGCACAGCACCGCACGGTCGCCAGCGACGCCATCCTCGCCGAGCGTGGGACC
The DNA here is from genome assembly GCA_035636935.1 of Candidatus Dormiibacterota bacterium. Lineage (GTDB taxonomy): Bacteria > Chloroflexota > Dormibacteria > Dormibacterales > Dormibacteraceae > 40CM-4-65-16. The sequence continues at coordinate 10,514 of DASPYE010000269.1, forward strand.
GTAATGCAGTTCGTGGGCGATTCCGTCATGGCGGTCTTCGGTGCCCCCGAACCGCAGTCCGATCACGCGGACCGCGCGCTACTCGCAGCCGATGCGATGCATGCGGCTCAGGTCGAGTTGAATCAGCGGTGGGAGGCGGCCGAGCTGCCTATCTTTGAGCTCGGTGTCGGGCTGTCCACGGGATTGGTGGCGGCCGCGCTGATTGGCAGCAAGGAGCGGGCCGAGTATTCGCTCGTGGGAGACGCCGTCAACCTCGCGCAGCGCCTGCAGCAGTTCGCCTCGTGTGGCCAAACCGTCCTCAGTGAGACGACATACTCACATTTGACGCGGCCACGCCAGGCTGAACGGATCGGCCCAACACCTGTCAAGGGTCGTAACGAGCCCGTCAGCGCCTTTCGGGTTCCCGCTCATCCGCAAGGTAGATGAGAGTCGCCTTCACGCGCCGGTGAACGTCGCTCTCCTCGCTGAGACCGAGCTTGGAAAAGATCGAGCTGATGTGCTTCTCCACGGCTCCCCCTGTGAGGTGGAGTCCAGCCGCGATCGCAGCGTTGTTCTTGCCCTCGGCCACGCCAGCCATGACTTCTCGTTCCCGAGGCGTCAGGTCGGCGAGTGCGGACGGCTTGCTTCGGGAACGGGCGGCGATCAGATTCTCGACCACCTTAGGATCGACCACGGACCCGCCGCGGGCGACCTGGCGTATCGCATTGACGAGTTGATCCAGATCCGAAACACGTTCCTTCAGCAGGTAAGCGCGGCCGGAGGCCCCCTTGTTTAGCAACGCCAGCGCGTATTCCGCGTCTGCGTACTGGCTCAGCACGACGACACCAATTGAGGGTGCGCTCCTTCTCAACTCATCCGCCATCCGAATTCCCTCATCCGTGTTCGTTGGCGGCATTCTGATATCAGTCAAGACGACGTCTGGGCGTTCTCGATCAATTGCCGCTTGAAGAGAATCGAGATCGCTGCAAGTAGCGACGAGCTCGAGCTCATCGACGGATTGAAGAAGCTCGCGAATTCCCTCGCGGACGATGAAGCTGTCGTCGGCGAGCACGACCCTGATCGGCATCGCGCACAGGATAGGGCTGGCACCATCAATTGAATGGTGCAGGCACCCTTGGGCGCGCCCAGCGTCACGGCTACGCTGCGGAAGCATGACAGTGCAAGTCTTGATCTGCGACGACCAGGAAGCCTTTCGCGCCGCGGCACGCGAGGTCGTCAACGCCACCCATGGCTTCGAAGTCATCGGCGAGACCGAGACCGGCGAAGAATCGGTTGTGGCTGCCGGCCGCCTGCACCCCGACCTGGTTCTCATGGATGTCCACCTGCCGGGCATCGATGGAGTTGAGGCCAGCCGTCGCATCCGGGCGGCTTACCCCAAAGTCGCCGTGTTGCTTCTGTCCACCTATGACCGCGACGAGTTCGCGGTTCGGATCGCCGAGTCAGGCGCCGTCGCATTCATCTCGAAGGCGGCTTTTGGCTCAGATGGCCTCATGGAGGTGTGGACCCGTGCCTCCGCAGACACCTGATGCGGCACGCCTCAAGTCTTAGGGCGCGAAGGCATTGGATCGAAAAACTTGGTGGACCCAGCCATACACAACTTGAACACCTTTGAATTTGATGGACGGCGCTTCCGCTTAGTTTTGAACGGCAGCCCAGCCTCGGACCAAGTGCTCGAGGAGTGATGCGGCTGGCGCCGGCGCGTCAGCCATCGGCCGCAGCCGCCAGCCGCGCCAGGCCAGTCAACAGAGCCCGCCTATCCTCGACCGAAACCTTCTTCAGTGCGGCCGCCAGTCGGACCAGGTCCAAAACGCTGTCCTGCCTCACTCGGGCGACCCCCGTATCGGTGAGGACAATCGAAAGCTGGCGCTCGTCCTCAGGATCGCGGTGGCGGGTGAGAAAGCCGCGGCGCTCGAGGCTCTTAACCTGTTCAGACGCTGAACTCTTGGGCATACCGAGGTGGCGTGCGAGTACGCCGAGTGGAATGCCTTTCTCAGCGGGGACGTGATGGAGCAGCTGGCGCTCGTGCTGGGAGAGGTCGTCGGTGTCGGCCTTGAGCAGAACCCGCCACAACCGTCCGTACAATTGGTCGAACTGTTCGGCTTGCGATTGGTTCGCCATGCCGTACAATATACCAGCTCACGTGGTAAGGGTTCGGTGGAGGAGAAGCGGTGATTGAGATAGCAAGGGAGCGGAACATCTCCGCGCCGGCGGCCCGCGTTTGGGAGGTCGTGGCCGAAGCCGAACGGCTGCCCGAGTGGTACGCGAGGGCGGCCGGCGTCGAGGTGCTGGAGGGCGCCGGGCTCGGTCGCCGCCAGCGTCTCCGCAGCCAGTGGCAGGGGCAAGACTCCGAGGTCGATCAACTGATCACCGCCTTCGAACCCGAGCACCTTCTCGAATGGCGTCACGAGGCGGAGCGACTCGGCGGGCAGCCCGCCCCCCGGTTCGCCGTTGAAACTGTCGTCAGGATCGAGCTCGAGGCGCAGGGGCCCGATGCCACCCGGGTGGTTCTGGAGTCGCGCCAGCGGCCCGCCGATCCCGACAAGGAGAAGGCGATGCGCGGCAACTCCGAATACTTGGGCAAGATGTTGGAGGCATCGTTAGAGCGCCTCGAACAGCTGGTAACGCGCGGGTCGCAGTCTCAAGGAGATGGGTGAAATGATCAATGGGGCTCACGCAATCATCTACAGCCATGACCCTGAGGCCGATCGAACATTCTTCAAGGAAGTGCTTGGGCTGCATCACGTAGACGCGGGTGGTGGTTGGCTAATCTTCGCCCTTCCGCCTGCCGAAGTTGCCGTGCACCCGCTGAGCCGGGAAAACCGGGTCACGAACTCTTTCTCATGTGCCGTGACATCGACGCCTCGGTGAAGGAGCTCACGGGCAAAGGAGTCACAGTCGAACCTGGGTTCTACGACGAACCCTGGGGACGTCTGGCGTTCATCAAGTTGCCAGGCGGCGGAAAGCTGGGGGTGTACCAGCCGCGCCACCCGCGCGCTCTAAATGCGTCGGCGCCCGACGCTCTGAGCTCGAAGCCGGTGAAGCGCAACTCAACAAGCGCCAAGTCCCGCACAAAATCGAGATCGACTGCGTCGTAGCTCCGGCCGGGT
>DASPYE010000270.1:0-3197 GCA_035636935.1 Candidatus Dormiibacterota bacterium
CCGCCGTACTCGTCGACCACGATCACCATGTGCTGCTTTTTCGTCCGCATATCGTTCAGCAGCTCGTCGACCTTCTTCTGCTCGGGCGTGAACTCGATCGGCCGCAGCACCTTCACCATGTCGAACTTCTGCGAGCTCGACAGCGTGTAAAAGAGCAGCAGGTCTTTGGTGTGGATCAGGCCGATGACGTGGTCGATGTTCTCTTCGTAGACGGGCATCCGAGTGTGCCGGTATTGCTTGAACAGCTTCACGATCTCGCGCAGGCCCGCATCTTTTTCGACCGCGATGATGTCGGTGCGCGGGATCATGATCTCGCGCACGGTCTTGTCACCGATCTCGATGATGCCGTGGATCATCTGGTGCTCTTGCTCTTCGATCACGCCCGCTTCCTCCGAAACGTGAAGGGCGGTGATCAGCTCTTCTTCTGTCAGGTACGGGGCACGCGCCGCGCGCCCGCCGGTCAGCGCTCGCGAGATCAAAGTGACCCCCCACAGGATGGGGCTCAGGAATGTTGCGAGCCGGTCGACGGGGACCGCGGCCGCGAGTGCCACACGCTCGGCGTTGGCGAGGGCCAGCGTCTTGGGCGTCACCTCCGCCAGGATGAGCAAGACGATCGAAAGCGCGACCGAGTCCGCCAGCGTCAGCCACAATCGCCATTCCGCCGGAACACCCCATCGCGTGTACAGCGACTCGCTCAGCAGGGCCGTCGCGGTCGAGGCGACGATCAACGCCAGCGTGTTTGTGAAGAGGACCGTGGAAAGGAATCGGTTCGGGTCGGCGCGCAGGCGCTGCAACGTGGCCGCCGCCTTGCTTCCCTGCTCGGCCAGGTAGCGCACCCTCAATCTGCCCACCGACGTCAGCGCCGTCTCCGTGCCACTCGCCATCGCGGCGAGCACGAAGCAAAGGAGCATGACGATGACTTCCATCCATTCCTGGAACGTCATCGGATCGAGCTACCTAACGGAAGAGCTCGCTGACACTCCGGTTCTCGTGCACCCGGATGATCGCTTCAGCGAGGAGAGGCGCGACCGACAACACCTTCAACGACGAGCCGATCTTTTCGGCGGGGATGGGAACTGTGTCCGTCACGATCAGCTCTTCCACATCAGCTTTCCTCAGCCGGTCCATCGCGTCGCCCGACAGGACGGGATGCGTGGCCACGATGAGCACCCGGTTCGCGCCTTGCTGCCGCAGCGCGGCGGCGAGCTTGGAAACCGTGCCGCCCGTGGTGATGATGTCCTCGATCACCACGCAGTCGCGGCCCCTCACATCACCTGAGACGGCAATCACCTCGACCGACTGCTCGTCGGGACGCCGCTTGTAGCCGAACGCGATCGGCGCGCCCAGGTCGTTGGCCACAGCCTCGGCGCGGCGGCCGCCGCCGGCGTCCGGCGCCACGATCGTGATGTGCTTCAGGCCCAGCGTCTTGAGATACTCGGAGAAGATGCGGTGCGGCGAGAGATGGTCGGTCGGCACGTCGAAAAAGCCTTCGATGGCTTCGGCGTGGAGGTCGAACAGCAGCAGGCGGTCGGCCCCGGCCAGCGTGATGAAGTTGGCGACCAGCTTGGCCGAGATCGGCTCGCGGGGCTGCGTCTTGCGCTCCTTGCGCGCGTAGCCGTAGTAGGGGATCACGGCGGTGACCCGCCCGGCCGAGGCGCGGCGCAGCGCGTCGAGGATGATGAAAAGCTCCATCAGGTGCTCGTTGACCGGCGGGCTCGTGGGCTGGATCACGAACACGTCGTGACCGCGCATCGAGTCCTCGATCTTGACGTTGATCTCGCCGTCGGGGAAATGCCGCAGCCGGGGATCCGTGAGCTGGACGTCGAGAATCTCGGCGATCCGGCCCGCCAGGACGGGGTTGGCCCCGCCCGAGATGAGCTTGAGCTCGCCCCATGGGGAGCCGTCAGTCCCGGTGTACTCGACCGCGGTCTGCAGCCTCCCGATCAACTCGCGTCCGAACCCGAATCCGGGGAACCCACCTGTTTTCTGCGTACCACCCTAGCGGGAACTCCGACGGCTGTCGCACCGTCGGGCACATCCTTCGTCACCACGGAACCGGCCCCTGTGCGGGCTCCCTTGCCCACCTTGACCGGGGCCACCAGCATCGTGTCCACGCCGATGAAGGCGCCGTCGCCGATCTCGGTCCGGTTCTTGTTCGTGCCGTCGAAGTTGGCGGTAATGGTACCCGCGCCGATGTTGGCGTCCGCTCCGAGGTCGGTGTCGCCCAGGTAGGAAACGTGCGGCACCCTGCTGCCGCGACCGACCTTGCTCCGTACGAGCTCGGCGAAGCTGCCGATGTGCACGTCCTCCGCGATCTCGGTGCCGGGGCGCAGCTTGGCGAAGGGGCCGCAGTCGGAGCGGTCGCCCAGCCTCGCGTCCTCTATATGGACGTGGGGACCGATGTGGCACTCGGCGCCGATCTGGGTGCTGCCTTTCAAGACCGTGAACGGCTCGATCACCGTGTCCTGGCCGATGACCACGCCGGCGTCGATGAACGTACTGTTCGGGTCGACGATCGTGACCCCGCCGAGCATCAGGTTGTCGAGCAGGCGCCGGCGCAGGATGTCCGTCGCGGTGGCCAGCAGGACGCGATCCTTGACCCCCATCGCCTCGCGCGGGTCGTCGAGCCTCACCACGGTCACAGGCTTGAGATGCTGAAACACGTCGGTGAGGTAAAACTCGCCTGCCTTGTTGTCGTCGCCGACCTTGCCGAGCTCTTCCGCCAGCCTGCTGCCGTCGAAGCAGTAGACGCCGACGTTGAACTCGTTGAACGCAGCGCGAATCTCAGGCGTCGCGTCCTTGCGCTCGACGATGCGCTCGAGCGAGCCGTCCGTGGCGCGGATGATGCGGCCGTCGTCGCGTGTCGGATCGACGACGCTGGCGATGGTCGCCGGCGTCTTGGCCTCCATGTGCGCGTCGATGACCTTGCGGATGCTGGTCGAGGTCAGCAGCGGCGCATCGCCGTTGACGACCAGGACATGCCTCCCGCGCAGCTCGCCGGCGGGGATCTGGCGCAACGCATGCGCCGTGCCTTTCGGATCCCGCTGGTAAACCAGCTCGACACGTCCGTCGAGATGGGCCGCGACCTCGGCGTGATGCGGGTTCGCGATCACCTTGATGTCCTTCACGCCGGCTTCCTCGACCGCGGCCAGCACCCAATCGACCATGGGACGGCCACAGATGGGATGGAGGACTTT
>DASPYE010000271.1:0-3643 GCA_035636935.1 Candidatus Dormiibacterota bacterium
TTCGCCATCGTGGAGGTGAAGGATCTCGACGAGGCGCTCGAGATGGCCAAGGCATGGCGCGCCGGCCCTGTCGAGGTCTGGCCGGCTGTGGAACGATGAGGGCCTGACCGAGACAAGGAACGTCACCGATGCGGCACTCACGGCAGTGTTCCGCGAAGAAGCCGCCAAGCTCACGGGCGCGATGGTGCGTCTCATCGGCAACTTCGACATCGCGGAGGAGGTTGTCCAGGACAGCCTTGTGGCGGCGCTCGAGAAATGGCCGGCGCAGGGCATCCCCGACAACCCCGGCGCATGGCTGATGACGGCGGCGCGCCGCCGCGCCATCGACCTGCTGCGCCGCGACCAGCGATACGCGGAGAAAGTCGCGCTCCTGGAGCGGTCCATGGCGCCACCTGACACGCCCGAGGCCGACGACCGCCTTCGCCTGATCTTCACGTGCTGTCACCCGGCCCTGGCCCAGGAGGCGCAGGTCGCGCTCACTCTCCGCGCGGTCGCGGGCTTCACCACGCAGGAGATCGCCGCCGCATTCCTTGTCTCCGAGCCGACCATGGCCCAGCGCATCGTGCGGGCCAAACGCAAGATCGTGGAGGCGAACATCCCATACCGGGTGCCGCAGGGTGCCGAGCTGGTGCCTCGCGTCGATGCCGTGCTCGCGGTTCTCTACCTGATGTTCAACGAGGGGTACCTGAGTCGCGGGCCGCAGGTGGCGTCGCGACGCGACCTCGCGGAAGACGCGATGTGGCTCACCAGCCTGGTCGCGCGCCTGCTACCCGACCAGCCCGAAGTGCTCGGGCTGATCGTGCTGATGAGGCTGCACCTCGCGCGCTCACGCGCGCGGTTCGACCCGAACGGGGAGATCGTGCTGCTGCCCGACCAGGACCGCGCGTTGTGGGACGCGTCGGCGATTGCGCAGGCGGTCGAGGTGCTGGATCGGGCCGCGGCGCTGTCGTCCCCGGGTCCGTACCAGCTCCAGGCGTCGATCGCCGCGGTGCACTCCCAGGCGCGCTCGTGGCAGGAGACGGACTGGGCCCGGATAGTGGCTCTGTACGACACCCTGCTTCGGGTCACGGACACTCCGGTGATCAGGCTCAACCGCGCGGTTGCTCTCGCCCGGATGAGTGGCCCGCAGGTCGCGCTCGGCGAGGTCAACGACCTTGCGCTCACCCTCGGCGGCTATCACCTGTTCCACGCCACGCGCGCCGAGCTGCTCGACGAGATGGGCGAGAGATCTGCGGCCCGAGAGGCTCGACTGCGTGCGCTGGAGCTGACCGAGAACCCGGCGGAACGCTCGCTGTTGATGCGAAAGCTGGAGGTTCACCCGCTCGTCGAGGACGAACGGGAATTTCACTAGACGGGGGCGCGCTTTCTGATCACATCGAGCGCCTCATCGACGCGTTTGGGATCTGTGCCCAGCACGCGGATCACGAGCTCTTTCGTCTCGAAGTTCGGGTAGGAGCCCACTGACACATCGGGGAAGGAGGCCTCGAGCTCCCGCATCAGCGGATAGAAACGTGCCTCCACCGCGAACGTGAACCGGAGCTCGCGCACTGTGGCGGCGGATCCGGCGGCGAGGAACTGCGGCTCGAGCTCCTCGGTGAAGATGCCTTTCATCTCCAGGGGCACGCCGGGGAGGACAAAGATCCTCTTGCCCTTCGCCTCGTAGACGGTGCCCGGCGCCATGCCGCGTCGATTCCTGAAGACGTGCGTGGGGTCGGCAGGGATGCGCGCCATGCGGAGATTGCCTTCTGTCACGTCGGGCGACTCGAGCAGACCCATCGCATGCATGCGCTGCACGCGCCGCTCGATGCGCGCCCGGGTGTCCTCCCAGATGACAAGCTCCTTGCCCAGCGCCTGTGCCAGCGCCGCGAACGTGCGGTCGTCCGGGGTGGGTCCGAGTCCTCCGGTCAAGAACACGTCGGTGACCTCCCGGTCATCGAGCTCGCGATGCACCTGGTCGATGATCTCTGGAGGCTTGTCGCGGATCTGCGTGACCCTTTTCACGGGGTAGCCGAGGAGGCGGAGCCGTTCCGCCATCCAGTGGGAATTCGTGTCGAGGGTGAAGCCGCCGACCAGCTCGTCCCCGATGGCCACGATGCTGGACGTCGGCATGTGTGCAAGCTTAAGCCCAGCTCCCTGACCCTCTCCCCATGCGGGGGAGAGGGTAACTTCAGGCGCATGGAACGCCTACATGCGGTCGTCCGCGGCGACGTCCAGGGTGTTGGGTTTCGTTACTACATCCAGCGCAAGGCGCGCCAGCTCGGGCTGCCCGGCTGGGTGCGCAACAACGAAGACGGGAGCGTCGAGCTGGTCGCGGAGGGGGAGCGCGATGCCCTCGAGCAGCTCAAGCGCGCCGTGGAAGAGGGACCGCGGGCGGCCCGCGTCGACCGCGTGGACGCGCAGTGGTCGCAGGGCACGGGCGGGCTGAAGGCGTTCGACCTCGCGTGGTGAGTTTCTGGTTCCTTTAACCTATCGCTCCGGTCAATAACAGCTATCTCGACGGAGGGTTAGTGGATCCCAATACAGCCTGGTTCGGCGTGGCCGGCGGTTTTGCCGCTGTGGCCTTTGCGGTCGTTCTGATCCTGCTCGTCCTGCGCCTGCCGACCGGCAATGACCGGATGCGCGAGATCGCGGCCGCAATCCAGGAAGGGGCCGCCGCCTACCTGAACCGGCAATACACCGTGATCGCGATCATCGGCGTGATCATCGCGATCGTGATCGGATTCTTCGTCAACTGGACGACGGCCGCGCTCTACATCGTCGGCGCCGTCCTGTCCGCGCTCGCCGGCTACGTGGGCATGAACATCGCCGTGCGCGCCAACGTCCGCACCGCGGAAGCCGCGCGCGGCGGATTGAACAAGGCGCTTCAGGTCGCGTTCCGCGGGGGGGCGGTCACCGGTTTCATGGTGGTCGGCCTCGGCCTGCTCGGAGTCTCCGCGGCGTATCTCGTATTCAAGGACCCTGACGTGCTGGTCGGCCTCGCTTTCGGCGCGAGCCTGGTGTCGGTGTTCGCCCGGCTGGGCGGCGGCATCTACACCAAGGCCGCAGATGTCGGCGCGGACCTCGTGGGCAAGGTCGAAGCCGGAATCCCGGAGGACGACCCGCGCAACCCCGCGGTCATCGCGGACAACGTCGGCGACAACGTCGGGGATTGCGCGGGCATGGCTGCTGACCTGTTCGAGACCTACGCGGTGACCATGATCGCCGCGATCCTGCTCGGATCCCTGCTCTTCAAGGATCAGGAGGGATGGGTGATCTACCCGCTGCTGCTCGGGGCGGTCAGCGTCGTCGGCTCGATCGTGGGCTCGTTCTTCGTCCGCATCTTCAACCCGCGTTGGATCATGGGCGCCCTTTACGCGGGGCTTCTGGTCGCGGTGGCCATCGCGATCGTCGGCTTCTACTTCGTCACGAGCTACATGACTTCGAACGGCTACCTGAAGCCAGGCGGTGGGGTCAGCAATCCGGACAATCTCTTCTTCGCGGCCCTGATAGGAGTCCTCGTCACGGTCTTGATCGTGGCCATTACGGAGTTCTTCACCGAGACGGCCTACTGGCCGGTGCACCTCATCGCGAAGGCTTCGGTGACCGGCCATGCGACGAACATCATCGCGGGGCAGGCGATCGGCATGATGGCCACCGCCCTGCC
>DASPYE010000272.1:0-8479 GCA_035636935.1 Candidatus Dormiibacterota bacterium
GATCGCCTCGCGCAACTGAGCGGCCGCGATCTGGTCGTCCAGGTCGGCTATCTTCGCCTCGATTTCGCTGATCTTGCCCTGTACCTGCTGCTGCTGGGCCGAGTTGGCCTGCAGCGACTGGCGCAGCTGCTGCTGGGCAGCGAGCGCGTCAGCGAGGTTGCTCCCCAGCTGCGCGCGAATCTGCTGGATGATCGCGATCTGCTGCTGCGGGTTGGCCGGCGTGCCGTCAGCGGTCGCGCCGCCAGGAGCCGCGCCGAGGACGAACAAGGTGAGAGCAATGGCGAGCACGAGGCGCCTCATGACTCCATGTGCCTCCGCATGCTCAGCAACGACGAGCCCGAGCCGAGGCCGAGGCCGGCCCCGATGACGATGGCAGCCGCAACCGCGGCCACGGTCGTGGTTACGCCGGGCGCGAACTGCGTGAAGGATTGCGATCCCGCGGCGATACCCGACATCGCGAGCCCGAACGTGACCGCGCCCGCGACGATGCCGGCAAGGGCGCCCGTAATGGCGCCTTCGACGACGAATGGGCCGCGCACCATCCAGCGCGGGGCCCCGACCAGCTGCATGATCGTAATCTCATCGCGCCGGGACAGGATCGCCGCCTTGATGCTGTTCATGGTCACGGTCACGGCGACGAACCCGAGCAGTCCAACAAAAGCAAAGCCGGCGACCGCGATGCCAAACAGAATTGCCTGGATGCGTTGATAGGCGCCGCGGTCGTACGAGGTCGGGTTCAGCGGATCGACCACGCGCTCGGTGCGGGCGACGGCGTCGATCGCTCCCACGTCGTTGATGCTCTTGACCTGAACGTCGAGGCTCGCCGGAAATGGATTGCTCTCGCTGGCATTCGCAAGCTCGGGCAGCCCGGGAATCGTGTGCGCTCGCGCAAGGGCGTCGGCCTTCGAAACGTAGGTGACCCCGGCGATCCGAGGGTCGCTCGACAGGCGGTTCCACAGCGCGACGACGTCGGGGTCGGCGGCGTCGTCGCGAAGGTAGACGTGCAGCAGCGAAGCCTCGCGCGCCTGGACCACCTCCAGGTTGTGCAGGGCAAAACCTGTGAGGCCGACAAGCCCCGACATGACCAGGAGCAGCGTCATCGAGCCAAGGGCCGGCGCTGTGCTCCCGATGTTGCGTCCCCAGTTACGCGCGGCGGACCCGAACACCAGGCGGACGAGATTGGCCGCGACCGTCTGGATCAACCTGCGTCGCGGGAACCGGCCCTTCACGAGGACGCCAGCCAAGCCATCCTCCCCGTCTTGCCCGCCGGCTGGTCGCGCACCAACCGGCCGTCCACCAGCGTCACCACTCGCCGTTTCAGGCGGGTGACGATCTCGACGTTGTGGGTGGCCACCAGCACCGCCGTGCCCCACGCGGCGATGTCCTCGAAGAGGTCCATGATCTCCCATGCCGTTTCCTGGTCGAGGTTGCCGGTCGGCTCGTCCGCGATCAGAAGAGGCGGCTGGGCGACCACCGCGCGTGCGATCGCCACCCTCTGCTGCTGGCCGCCCGAGAGCTGGTGGGGGAACGCGCCGCCCCGGTCGCCCAGGCCGACCGCCTCGAGAGCATCGAGGGAACGGTCCCGGGCCTCCGCGTCCGAGATCCGGAGGTCGCCCACCTGGAGTCCAAAGGCAACGTTCTCGAGCGCGTTCAAACGCGGCAAGAGCTTGTAGTCCTGAAAGACCACGCCGACCCGGCGCCGCAGCTCGGCGACGTGGGAGGACTTCAGGCGGTGCGCCGCGATGCCGGCCACCCAAACCTCGCCGCCGGTGGGGCGGATCTCGCGGTTGATCAGCTTCAGAAGGGTCGTCTTGCCGGCGCCGCTCGGGCCCACGAGAAGGGTCAGTTCGCCCGGATGAAGGGCGAGGTCGATGGCGTCAACGGCGTGCCGAAGCCCATAGGCTCGGCTCACCCCGATGAGCTCGACGATCGGCGGGCGCTCGGTTTCGAGTGGGCGCACTTATCCGGAGGGCGTAACGGCGAATTCTCAGAAAACCGGCGCACAGGTTAGATGACGCGCGCGAGGCCAGAACCGGCGTTGATTTAGAAGCCGAGGACCTCGTCGACCAGGACGACTGCAGGTTTGTGGTGAGACCAATGCGTTGAACGCGGCCGTCGCCTGGCTCGAGCTGAAGGCAGGTAGGCTCAGGGGGCCGATGACCGCAACCCCCGGCGAAGGCTCCCTGCTCGGTCTTGACATCGGAACATCTGGCGCCCGCGCAATCGCGATCGACCTCGCCGGCAACGTCCTCGTCGCCGCCACCGAGGAGTACCCGCTGGCCACGCCGCGTCCCGGCTGGACCGAGCAGGAGCCCGAAGATTGGTGGGCCGCAAGCCAGACTGTCCTGCGGAGGGTTGTCTCAGAGTGCGGGCAGCCGCCGCTTGCGCTGGGCCTCACCGGCCAGATGCACGGGGCCGTCTTCCTCGACGATCGCGATCGCGTCATACGTCCGGCGTTGCTCTGGAACGACCAACGCACCCAGAAGCAATGCCACCACATCACAGACGAGGTGGGACAGCAGCGGCTTGTCGAGATCACCGGGAATCCTGCGCTGACCGGCTTTCAGGCTCCGAAGATCGTATGGCTCCGGGACGAAGAGCCTGCCGCGTTCTCACGCCTTCATCGGGTCTTGCTTCCGAAGGACTACGTGCGGTTGCGGCTCACCGGCGAGCACGCCACCGACCTGTCCGACGCGTCCGGCACGCTGCTCCTCGACCTGCGCCGTCGTGAGTGGTCACAGGAGATCCTGGATGCGCTCGCGATTCCGCGCGATTGGTTGCCTGCGGTGCATGAAGGGCCTGACGTCACGGGCGCGGTTACAGCCTCAGCCGCAAAGTTGACCGGGCTGCCGGCAGGGCTGGCCGTGGCCGCGGGCGGTGGCGACAACGCGGCGGCAGCGGTCGGCAACGGCGTCGTCCGGCCCGGCGTCGTGAGCTCGTCGGTTGGCACGAGCGGTGTCGTCTTTGCCCACAGCGACGAGCCGAGGGTCGATCCACTCGGCCGTCTGCATTCGTTCTGCCACGCGGTTCCGGGTGCGTACCACGTCATGGGGGTGACGCTTGCGGCCGGGGCAGCTTTGCGATGGTGGCGCGATGTCGCTTCACCTGGCAGCGACTTTGAGGCCATGGCCGCGCTTGCCGCCGAGGCGCCGGCCGGCTCAGGCGGACTGCTCTTCCTTCCTTATCTATCCGGGGAGCGGACGCCTGTCCTCGACCCATCCGCCAGGGGCGCATTCGTAGGCTTGAACATGACGCACACCCTCGCCCACCTCACGCGCGCGGTGATGGAGGGCGTCGTCCACAGCCTGAAACAGTGCCTGGACCTGATCACGGCCCTGCCCCTGCCGGTCACCGAGATACGCGCCACAGGGGGAGGCGCGCGCAGCGCGATGTGGCGTCAGCTCCAGTCCGATATGTTCGGCATGCCGGTATTCCGGAACACCGTCGACGAGGGACCCGCATTCGGGGCGGCTTTGTTGGCAGGCGTTGCCTGCCGCGCATATTCGTCAGTCTCCGACGCCACGGCCCTCGTCCAGTTGAGGGCCGACGTCACGCGCCCCGATACGGACGCAGCCGGTCTGTACCAGCAGCAGCACGAGGTCTATGCGAACCTCTACGAATCGACAGCCGGAGCGATGCACCGACTCTCTGCGCTCGAATAGGGAGACGTTACGACTGCGTCATGCCGATCGCACCAGTGGTTTGCGGTGTGGCTTGCGAAGCGCGTGCGATTCGATCGGCGATCACCCGCGCGTGCAGGCCGAGCTCACGCAGGTTGCCGCTCAACGGATTCGTGTAACCGGCGAAGTACAGGCCCGGCAAGCTCTCGTTCGCTTCCCCCGTGACCGGCCGGCCACGCTGGTCGATCACGCCAAGATCGCCGACGAGTCGTTCCAGACCCCGCCTGTATCCGGTGGCGGCGATCACGGCGTCGGGCGTCACGCTGGATCCGTCAGCCAGCACCACGCGTTGCGATTGGAAGGACGCGACCGCGGCCACGACTGTTAATTCGCCTCGCTTCAGCCTTCGGACCCAATCCACATCGATCACGGGAACGACGTCGGCGCGGCGAAATTGAGCTGAGACCGATTCCCTCGGGGTGGGCACGCCGTGCCGTGACAGGTCGCCGTGGACAACATTCTGTACGGCGCGGACAATCGCGTCGCCGACCCACGCCGGCAGAGGACGCGAGGCGACGGCCACGCTCTGCATCGGGATTCCCCCCACCGTACGCGGCACGATCTGAGGCGGAGTCCTGACCGAGATCGATACCCCGGAAGCGCCTCCCCGCACCAGGTCTACGGCGATATCGGCGGCCGAGTTTCCAGCCCCGACGACCAGCACCCTGCGGCCGACAAACGGTTGCGGGTTGCGATAGGCCGAGGCGTGAAGCAGCCAGCCTGTAAAGGTCTTGAGGCCGGGCCAACTCGGAACGAACGGCTCACGGTCGTAGCCGGTGGCGACGACAACGTTGTCTGTCTCCACGAGGCCGGCCGATGTCTCGACCGACCAGGCCGGCCCACGCCGCGAGATGCTCGCGACGTCCACACCGAACCTCACCTCGAGCTCGTGGTGCGTCGCGTATTGCTCGAGGTACCGCGCATAGTCCGCCGCGCTGACCCATGTCCCGAGCTGGCGCGGGATCGCCAGGCCTGGCAGGCCAGACCACCATCGCGCGGTGTTCAAGCGGAGGCAGTCATAACGGGTTCGCCACGACTCGCCCACCCTGCCCGCGCGCTCGAGGACGATCGGTTTACGACCGCGGCTCCGCAACATGGCCGCGACAGCAAGCCCGGCCGGGCCCGCGCCTATGACCACCTCACCTTTACCGGCTGTCACTTGACCGCGGCGCGCGAGCTGGCCTCGAACTCAAAGTCGACAGTCATCGCGACATTGCCGCGGATCGCCTGACAGACCGGGCATTCCCGTTCCGCCTGCTCGACCAGGTCCCGGACCTTCTCTTCCGGGCTTGCGCTGCGTACCCGGATCGCGAGCTTGCTGCTTGACAGGCGGTGATCGTGACCGTCGCCCCACACCAGCTGAGTGGTAGCCCTGGTCTCGACGGATTCGAGGTCCACGTGCCGAGAACGGGCGATCGAGGTCAGCGTCGAGGTGAAGCAGTTTGCATGAGCGGCAGCCAGCAGCTCCTCTGGGTTCGTGCCGGTGCCCGGCCCGCCCAGCTCGGTCTGCGTCGCGGTAGGGACGCGAAGCACGCCGGTCGCGCCCTCAACAGTTCCGCCGAACCCCGTCCATCGCACCACGGCCGTCGCTTCAAGCTGACCCATCGCGCAAACCTCCATGAACTTTCATGACGGCCGGCATCGAGTTGAATCCGGCCTCCGCGAGCGCCGCGAGCTCCGCCCCGGCGAACTCACTGAGCGCGACCTCTTCCTCGAGGTGAGCATGCAGGCGCTCGCGCACGTGGCGAAGCTGTCCGTCCTCCAGGTTTCGCGGATGCGCCGCCGGGACATCGACCACCTCGACCGGCCGGCCTGGTGACGCCGAGAACAGAACGATACGGTCGGCGAGGCGCATCGCCTCGTCGAGATCGTGGGTGACGAGGACGATCGTGGCGCCGGATTGCCGCCACGTCGTGAGCAGGTAACGCTGCATGATCCGCCGCGTCTGGTGGTCCAGGCTGCCGAACGGCTCGTCCATGAGAAGCAGCCTTGGCGCGAGCACGAGCGCGCGCGCGAGGGCCACCCGCTGGCGCATCCCGCCGCTCAGCTCGCCTGGAACCCGGTCCGCGAATGCGGCAAGCCCGACTCGTTCCAGCTGCTCGATCGCGCGGCGCCTCGCCTCACGCCTGCAAAGACCTCGATTGCGCAGCCCGAAGGCGACGTTGTCGCGCACCGTCA
This sequence comes from Candidatus Dormiibacterota bacterium, assembly GCA_035636935.1. Lineage (GTDB taxonomy): Bacteria > Chloroflexota > Dormibacteria > Dormibacterales > Dormibacteraceae > 40CM-4-65-16. The sequence continues at coordinate 5,859 of DASPYE010000272.1, forward strand.
ACCAATCAAACAGGTTGTGCTGCTGAAAGATCAGGATGGTGTCGCGCCGCGGGCCGAGCACGTCCTCCCCATCGACAGTGATCGTGCCGCGGGTCGGGTTCTGCAGCCCCGCGATCAGCTCCAACAGGGTCGTCTTGCCGCAGCCGGTAGGCCCGACCAGCGCGGTCAGCGAACCGGACCCGAGCTTCAAGTCCACTCGGTCGAGCACGCGGTGCTCACCGAAGTCTCGACACAGGTCCGTGATGCTTATCTCAGGCATCGGCCGCGATCGCGCGCGCGCCGCGCGACTCCCACCACAGCAACCGCCGCCTGAGCAGCAGGAGCACGCGATCGAAACCAAAACCCAGGAGTCCGATGGTGACGAGCCCCGCCATCACGAGCTTCATCTGGAATTCCTGCTGGCCGAGGATCACCAACGACCCAAGCCCGGAATTGATGCCGGCCATCTCCCCCGCGAGGACCGACATCCACGCCGCGAAGAAGCTGAGCCGGACCGCCGTCGCCACACCGGGTGCGGCCGCGGGAAGGATCACACGGAGCCACAATCGCCAGCCGCGGCTGCCGAGGCTACGCGCGCTCTTGATGTATTCGCCCGGCACGCTTCCCAGGCCGGCGACGGTGGCGAGGGTCATCGACGCCGCGATGCCCATGAAGACGACGAAGACCGCAGCCCCGTCACCGGTGCCGAACAGCACGATGGCGAGCGGGATCCACGCAATCGGGGCGATCGGGGCGAGGATCTGCGCGATGGGGACGCCGATCACGCGCGCCCACGGAATCGCCGACAGCAGCGTCCCCACGACGAGGCCGGTGCCGACACCGAGGCCGAACCCGACGCCGACGCGGATCACCGTCTCGACGAGCGCGGCTCCGTAGCTGACCTTGTTGACCCCGAGCCCGACCGACCCGGATGTGGCGATGAGGTAGGGGATGAATTGCGACGGTGGAGGAAGGATGGCGGGGTCGAGGACGCCCAGCCTCGCCCCGGCCTCCCAGACCGTGCCGAGAACGATCCACGCCGCGACCAATCCGCCGAACGACTTCCAGCGCCGGACGCGGCGACCGGCCGCGCCCTCAACAGAGGGCGGTGCCGGCCCGCGCCAGACCTTGAGGTTGGATGCGAGTCCCATCTCAGGCCACGCCGAGCTTGGCTCCATCCTGGATTCGCGAATCGAAGACGCTGTCGATGACGTCGCTCTTGAGGTAGCCGAGGTCGATCAGGTAGCCGACGCCCTTGTGCAGGCCCTGGATGGCGGCCGCATCGAGAACCGGCTGCGGCGTCTGTCGCTTGAGGCCTTCGCCAAGAATCGCCTGCGGCACCTGGTAAATCGGCTGCAGCTGGGTCAGCGCTTTTTCGATGTCGGCATCGCGAAGCTTTGCCGCCTCGTCGAGCACGTGCAGGTACGTCTCGAGCTTGCTCCGGTTTTTCTCCAGGTAGCCCTCCTTGACGTTGACCACGCAGTCCGACGCCTCGGGCCCCCACACCTGGTTGGAGTCGTTGAGGTAGGTGCCGTTGGCGGAAGAGACCACGGTCGCGCCGTATGGCTGCGCGAGAGAGGCGACGTCCACGCTCTTGTGGATCAGTGCGTCGCCCATGCCGACCATGCTCGGAAAGAAAGTCATGCTGTACTGCGAGTAGCTGCGGCCGGCATCACGCAGCGTTCCGTAGGTGACGAGCTCGAGCGTGTCGAGCCGCAGGGTTCCCACTTTCAGGCCTCTGTTCGCAGACGCCGCCAGCTCGCTGATGCTCTTGACCGACCCCTCTCGGGCGACGAGCTCGATGCCTCCCTTGCCCGAGCCGCCGATGATGCGTAGGTCCTTCTGCCCATCGTTGTAGGCGGCGATCACGGTGGTCCACGGGTTGTGCGAGACGTCGATGGCGCCTGTGACCAGGGATTGCAGGTTGGGCGGCGGGCCATTGAACTGGGTCAGCACGACGTTGAGACCTGCCTTCTTGAACAGCCCGTTGATCTGCGCGAGAAGCAAGTGCTGAACGCATCCCGCCGGCAGGTGGCCGACCCGCAGCGTGCTGGCGGCCGTGGCGCCCGACTCCGACCCACATGCGGCGAGGATCGCGGCGAGCGGGCCGCTGGCGACGATGCCGAATCCCGTAGCGCAGCAGGCACCGAGAAACTTGCGACGCGTGACGTCCGACGCGAGGACGCGGACGACCCCGTCAGGAGGCGCTGTGGTCGGGGCGCAGCAGCCCAGGACCTCGGAGCCGCCGTTGCACCCACATCCCGTGGGTAGGAGTGGAATGAGTTCAGAGCTCAAGTGGAAACACCTCCGTGATTGGATGTGGAAGGAGTCCCGCAGCAGCGGGCGTCGCCGCAGGCGCAGTCGTCGCGCCGCAGCAGCAGGCCGGTGCTCGGAGGAACAGAGCAGCAGTTGACGCCGAGCCAGGCCCGGCGTCCCGCGATGGTCGCGATCACCGCCACTCCATAGGCGGCGACTGGATCTGCCCACCACCAGCCGAGGATCGCGTTCAAGCCCAGGCCGGCGAGGAGGCAGATCGAGAGGTAGGCGCACATCATGTTCTCCATCCCCTCGCGCTTCACCGCCGACGAGCCCAGGCGGTCACCGACGCGGCCTTTGGCGCGGCGGAGAGGAGGCATGACGAT
>DASPYE010000273.1:0-6730 GCA_035636935.1 Candidatus Dormiibacterota bacterium
GGCAGCGCGGCGGCGCGAACCACGATCTCGCTCACCGCGTACGTGGCCGCCGCCGCACCAACCGCGACCGAACCTTTCATGAAGGTGCGCCGCGACAGATCCGCCGGCGGCACCTTGACCCGGCGAGCGATCACGTGCCAAATTGCAAGCGGAGCCGCCGCGATCGCAGCTCCGACATGGACCTCCATCGAGGTGAGCGGTCCCCAGGCCAGGACGAGACCGGTGGAGTGGCCGAGGCCCGCCACGATCGATATCAGGACGAGGACGCCCAGCCCAATCGATGCCCAACGTCCCCCTCTGGGCCGGGCCAAGCCGCGGCGCGCGATCATCGACTTCCAGGGCAACAGAAGCAGAATCGCGACACCGCCGGTGGCGTGGACGAGCAGGGAGAGTCGTGCCGGCGCGGTGTCGAACGCAAACGCGAGCCAGCCGGTGAGAAACGCGACCGCAAGCAATCCGAGCAGCGCGACGTTGGTCTGCGAGCCGAGCTTGATCGCGCCATAGCGACGCGTCTTCACCGCCTCAGACTAATCTGCTCCCATGGCAAGCACGGCACAGGTCACGCCGAGCGTATCGGCGCAGGTGAACAAGGTTCCCGCTCGCGTGCGCCCGATCGTGCGAGCGGCGATCCGTGCGGTCAAGGACGCCGCCCCGAACGCGAAGGAGATCCCGTACGCGATGGAGCAGCCCCGCTCGAGCCGCATGATGTGGAAGCTCGCCCGCTACGCAATCGGTGGTGCCAACGTCGTCGGGGTAGGCACATTCGGGGATCACTCGACGCTGTTCTTCTACCGTGGACGCGAGCTTGACGACGGTAGCGGGCTCCTGCAGGGCAGCGGAAAGGACTCCCGGTTCGTCACCCTGCGCTCGGCGTCCGACGCTGAACGGCCCGAGGTCAGGCGGCTGATCCGTAACGCCTTCAAGGTGGGCGGCCCGCGCTAGACCGTCTCTAGAGTGGACCGGGTGAAGGTCAGCCCCGCCCGCCCTCCGGTCGCCGCCGTGCGTATTCAGGTCCTCGAGGCCGATGGGGACCGGCGCGTCGACCCGTACTACTGGCTGCGCGACCGGCACGACCCGGAGGTGATCGCCTACCTCGAAGCCGAGAACGCCTACACCGACGCGGTGATGGCGGGCGCCGGCGAGCTCCAGGAACGCCTGTACCACGAGATCGTCGGGCGGGTCCAGGAGACGGATTCCTCAGCGGCGACCTTGTTCAAGGGTTGGTGGACCTACACGCGGACGGTGGAGGGCCTCGACTATGAGATCTACTGCCGGCGTCGCGGGACGATGGACGCTACCGAAGAGGTCATTCTCGACGCCAACGAGCTGGCGAAAGGCCACGACTACTTCGAGCTCGGCTACGTCGAGCGGAGCCCGGACGAAAGTCTCCTTGCCTATACGGTCGACATCAACGGATCGGAGCTCCACGAGCTCCGCTTCCGGGACCTCAAAACCGGCCAGGACCTCGGGGACATCATCCATGGCGTTTACTACGGCGCGGCCTGGGCCGCCGACAACACGACCTTCTTCTACGTCCGGCCGGACTCGGCAATGCGTCCCTACCAGGTCTGGCGGCACCGGCTTGGCGCCGCGAGCGAGCAGGACGTGCTCGTCTTCCAGGAAGACGACGAGCGGTTCGAGGTCGGCGTCGAGTCATCGAAGAGCGAGCGCTACATCTTCATCACGACCTCGAGCCAGGTCTCGAGCGAGACGCACTTCCTGCCCAGCGACGCGCCAGAGGAGACGCCGGTTCTGATCGAGCCGCGTCGCAGCAACATCGAGTACTCCGTCGACGACCAGGAAGACCGATTCCTGTTCCTCACCAACGATGGCGCGACGAACTTCAGGCTGATGGCCGCGCCCACGACAAGCCCGGCTCGGCCATCCTGGACCGAGGTCGTCCCGGAGCGCCCGAGCGTGCGCCTGAACTTCACAGACGTCCACCAACACCACGTGGTGCTGGGCCAGCGCTCGGACGGCCTGGAGCGGCTCGAGGTGCTGGACATGGAAAGTGGTGAGCTGCACGTCGTGGACCAGCCGGACGTCGCATACACCGCGTTTCCGGGCTCCAACCCCGATTACTCGAGCCGGGTCATGCGGTTCTTCTACACGTCGCTGACGGCGCCGTGGTCGGCGGTTGACTACGACATGGAGACGCGAGAGCGGACCGTGGTGAAGGAGCAGCCGGTGCGCGGCGGCTATGACCGCAACGATTACGTCACGGAGCGTCTGTGGGCAAGCTCGCACGACGGTGTGCAGGTACCGATCTCAGTCGTATTCCGCCGCGACATGCATCGCGAGCACGCTCCGCTGCTGCTCAATGGCTACGGCGCGTATGAGCACTCGAGCGATCCCATGTTCGACCCGGCTCGCTTGAGCCTGCTGGACAGAGGTTTCGTCTTCGCGATCGCGCACGTGCGTGGCGGCGGCGAGATGGGGAGGGAGTGGTACGAGCAAGGGAGGCTCCTGCACAAACGCAACACGTTCGAAGACTTCGTCGCGTGCGCGGAGCAGCTCATCGCACAGGGTTACACGACGGCCGAGACGCTCGCAATTCGGGGCCGCAGCGCGGGCGGGCTCCTGATGGGAGCGGTGCTCAACATGCGCCCGGGGCTGTTCGCGTGCGCAGTCGCGCAGGTGCCGTTCGTCGACGCCCTGACCACCATGCTCGATGACAAGCTCCCGCTGACCGTCAACGAGTACGACGAATGGGGCAACCCGCAAGAGCCGGAGTTCTACCGCTACATCAAGAGCTACTCGCCCTACGACCAGATCCGGCCGGCCGCATACCCCGCGATCCTTGCGACCGGAGCCCTCAACGACCCGCGCGTCTCGTATTGGGAGCCGGCGAAGTGGGTGGCCAGGCTGCGCAGCGCCAACCAGGCGGATGGGCCGATCCTCCTCAAGACGCAGATGGGCTCAGGGCACATGGGGCCGTCGGGCCGTTACGAGTCCTGGCGCGAGGAAGCGTTCGTGACGGCGTTTGTGATCTCGCAACTTGGTCTTGACGGCTGAGCCCGGGCCGGGTTAGTCTGTCCCGGGTTGCACACCCGTCCGGGTGTGTCCATTTCTGAGAGGTGCGGTCTTTTATGGCAGGCATTGGATTGGTCGTCTTCGCCGCAAAGCGGCGAGGTCTGCCTGCCGCCGGCACCCATTGACGCTGGTCTCGTAGCCGAAACCTAGAAACCAGAAAGTCAAGTCAGGACCGTGCGGTTGTTGGGCACCGCCACGGTCCTTTTCTTTTGTCCATTTCGGGTTTCAGGAGACAGCAATGAGCGTTCCAGCGATCGACATCAAGGGAGTCCGGAAAGCGTTCAAGCGGCGCGAGCGCGATGCCGGCGCACCCTGGTGGCGACGCGAGCAGAAAGAGAAGGTGGCGTTGTACGAGCTCGACCTGATGGTCGAGGCAGGTGGGGTTACCGGCATCCTCGGGCCGAACGGGAGTGGGAAGTCAACGCTCATTCGCATCCTCGGCACGCTGCTGACGCCGGACACGGGCCGTGCTCGCGTGTTCGGCTGGGATGTAGTGACGGATGCGCTGCAGGTCCGGCGCCACGTCAACCGGGTGTCGGTCGAGGCCGCGTTCTTCAAGGAGCTCAGCCCCTGGGAGAACATGGTCTACGCGTCGCGGCTGTACGGCAACACGTCACGGGGAACACGGCGGCGCGTGGTCGAGATCCTAGAGCTGCTGGGGTTGCCGAAGGACGTGATCGACCAGCCCATGAAACAGCTGTCGCGCGGGCAGCAGCAGAAGGTCGCCATCGCGCGGAGCTTCCTTACGGCACCGTCGCTCCTTCTGATGGATGAGCCGACGACGGGGCTTGACCCGCGTTCCAAGAAGGAGGTCCAGGCCGTGCTGGAGACTCTCCGCGCCGAGCGCGAGATCACGGTCCTGCTCTGTACGCACGATATGGACGAGGCGGCCGCTCTGTGCGACCGCGTGCTGATGCTGGACGGCGGTCGCGTCTTGGCCGACGGATCACCTCTCGAGCTGCGCACACGGCATGGCGCGGCCACGCTCGAGGACGTCTTCATGGACCTGACCGGCAAGACGCTCGAGGCAGAAGAAGCCGAGGAGGTCGGCACATGATCGGAGTGCGCGGATCCGAGATGAGCGCCCTGTTCGGCTTTGCCGAGCGGCAGCTCTACGTCTACAAGCGCTACTGGGTCTGGGAGGTCGTATGGCTCTTCTACAGCATCGTCAGCGTGCTGTCGATCGGCTTCCTCGCCTCGGGGCTGGGGTCGCTGGGCGTCTCGGGTGGCTCGTTCGACCTCCGCAAAGCGCAGCTGTACCTGCTGATCGGCGCGCTGCTCTGGGGCTACCTGTCGCTCGTCTTCATGGAGGCCGCATACGCCATCGCCTGGGAACGCTGGGAGGGCACCATCGAGTACACGTTCATGGCGCCGGTGCGCCGGATAACCCATCTCATGGGCATCTGCCTCTTCGCGATCGTCTACGGTCTCGCGCGCACTTTCATCGTGCTCCTGGTCGCGGTTGCGATCTTCGACATCGACTTCTCGCACGCCGATGTCGCCGGCGCTCTCGTCGTGCTCGCCGCCTCGCTGGCGCCGCTGATCGGCCTGGCGATCCTCACCTCGGTGCTGCCGCTGCTGTCGCCGCAAAAGGGAGAGCAGATGTCGTTTGCGGTGCAGGGCTTCATGCTCCTGGTGTCGGGCGTCTACTACCCGCTGACGGTCCTGCCCTGGCCGCTTCAGGCCGCCGGCTTCATCAGCCCCCTGACCTACGCGCTAGCGGGCATGCGGCGCAGCCTGCTCGAAGGCGCCACCGCGGCCGACCAGCTCGCAACAGTGGCCATCCTGCTGGGCATGGGCGTCGTCCTCATACCGCTCGGTTTTGCGGTCTTCACCTGGGCGGAAAGGCGTGCCAAGGCGCTCGGCTTGCTGAAGCGAAGCGGGTAAAGGGAAGTAAGCAACTTTGGGCTGCCGGCCTCGGGGTCATACCAAACTAATGTTCGTCGATATCACAATCCACTACCGCATCTAGGGGCACCGGATGGGCCCGACCCTATATGTCGGGGCGAACGCCGCCTATGGCCTGTTTGGGCCTTCTAGATCTTGTGGTAAAGGTATTGACAGGCTTAACCGGCGTTGTTACTGTCTGCGGCGAATCGCGGTGATCAGTGGGGAGAAGTGGTGAATCCGGCAGACATGGAACCATACGTCGCACCCTACGTCCAAGTAAGGCACGCCATACACCTTCTCTATGCCACTTCTCCCCGCAGCCGCGATGGGCAAGGCGACCACTTGATCGATGTGGGTATCAACCATCGATTCGACAAGCATGGCAACCGCCTCCCACTCGAGCTCCATGGTTGCGGCTGCAGCCTCTGCGCCCGCAGCCAGCGGCGCCGGCTCAGCTATTGGGAGGCCCGATGAGTGTTTACTGGAGCGCATCGGGTGAGGGTGGACGACAAAGGGCGGCTGGCGATCCCAGCCTCATTTCGCAAGCAGCTCAAGGACGGCAGCTTCGTCTCGGTCGGCCAGGACCAGGTACTGGCGATCTATCCGCCGGACCTGTGGGCGGCGCTCGGCGACGAGCTGCGGAGCCCACTTCCAGGCCCGGATCATCGCGCTCTGTCGCGGACTCTCTACCCACTCTCGGATCCGTTCGAGCCGGATGGCCAGGGACGGATCAGCCTTCTCCCGGAGCAGCGTCGCCTGGCGGGGATCGAGACCCCATCGACGGTGGTCGTGATCGGGGCCGGCTCGAGGGTGGAAATCTGGCCCGAGGCCCGATGGGACAACTACAGCGCCGACGCGCAAGGACGCTTCACCGAGTTCGCTGACAGGGTGATCTCCGGACATTAGTCCGCACGTTCCAGCACTTTCACAAGAGGTAATAGAGCTGCTCCAGCCCCGAGAGGGGGCGGTCGCGATCGACTGCACCCTTGGGCAGGCGGGCCACGCCCGCCAGATCCTGGAGAGGATCACCCCCGGCGGCCGGCTGCTCGGGATCGACCGCGATCCCACAGCCGTCGAGGCTGCACGGCAAACGCTGGCTTCGTTCGGTCAGTCCGCGACCGTTGTGCATGGAATGTTTTCCGAGCTTGACGCGATAGCAGAAGACAACGGTTTCCGGCAAGCGGACCTGATCCTCTTCGACTTCGGGCTTTCGAGCAATCAGGTCGACGACCCGGAGCGCGGATTCAGCTTTCGCGCCGAGGGACCGCTCGACATGCGCATGGACCCGAGCTCGAAGCTCACGGCGGCGCGGATTGTCAACGACTACGACATGGCCGAGCTAGAGCGCATCCTCCGCGAGTACGGGGAGGAACGATGGGCCCGCCGGATCGCACAATTTGTGGTGGCGCGGCGCCCGCTCCACACCACACGCGACCTGGCGCAAGCAGTCGAGGCCGCGATACCCCGGAGGGCCTGGCCCCGCGACATCCACGTCGCGACGCGGACTTTTCAGGGAATTCGAATCGCGGTCAATGACGAGCTCGGCGAGATCGAATCAGGACTCGGAGCAGCTCTTTCAACACTCAAACCCGGTGGCCGTATGGCGACGATCAGCTTCCACTCCCTGGAAGACCGCTTGGTCAAGTCATTCTTCAACGTCGAGTCGAAAGACTGCATCTGCCCACCCCAGCAGCCAGTCTGCACCTGCGGCCACCGGGCCACCCTCCGCATCGTCACCCGTCATCCCGTGCGGCCTTCCGAAGAAGAGGTGGCCGCCAACCCCCGCGCCCGGTCCGCCCGCCTAAGG